>CAVBZJ010000156.1:0-4511 GCA_963599785.1 Anaerovoracaceae bacterium | reverse complement strand
CCGTCGTAGAGGAACTCACGGTTGAAGAAATCACCGTCGAGACCGACAAGAAAGAAGATTCGGAAAATAAATAATTTCCCGATTTTTCGAGATATTTAACCAAAGAAAAAAGCCCGTCGTGCCGATTTAACGGTGCGGCGGGCGTATTTTTTAGCCAAAATAACGCATATCGCTTGCGTTTTTCTTTTTTTATGGTAAAATATAACGGTAATGAAGGACGTTATTATAGACGCGCTTTTAGACAGCTTAAAGGTTTTTCCTTTCCTGCTCCTCATTTACGTTCTTATGGAGCTTATCGAAAGCGCGAAAAGTAAGGTTAAAATAGAAAAAACGCTTTCGGGCGGGGCGGCTCCCGCGGTGGCGGGGCTTCTCGGCGCGATTCCCGAGTGCGGCTTTTCGGTGATGTGCGCCAAGCTTTACGACAAGGGGCTTATAAAACTCGGCACGCTTATCGCGGCGTTTATTTCCATAAGCGACGAAGGGCTTATCGTGCTTATTTCTTCGGGAGCTTCGGTAAAGGATATTCTGCTTCTTCTCGGCGTGAAAATCGTTTACGCGATACTCGCGGGCGAAATTATAAACCTTATCATAAAGCTTGTCGGAGACAAAAACGCGCACGTTTGCCCCGAGGAGGGCGATTGCATAGAGTGCGGCGAGCATATAGAAAAATTTTGGAACAAATTTCTGTTCCACCCGTTGCTGCACGCTCTAAAAACTTTCGCGTTCGTTCTCGTTTTCAATTTTGCGTTCGGCACGATAATTTATCTTATCGGCGAAGAAAACGTACTCGGGTTTATGGAAAAAAGCACGGGGCTTCAACCGCTTTTCGCGGGGCTTGTGGGGCTTATACCGAACTGCGCTTCTTCCATAATCATAACGCAGGCGTTCACGCGCGGCGCGATAAGCTTTTCCGCACTTGCGGCGGGGCTTTCCGCAAACGCGGGCGTAGGCTATTTGATACTTTTAAAAAGCGCGAGAAAGGCAAAGCGCAACGCGCTGATTTTAGTGCTTCAATTCCTGCTCGCCGTGCTGCTCGGCTATATTCTTTTGGCGTTCGGACTATAATTACTATCAAAAGCGCGACGGAAGCGTGTGACTAAAAAACGCGATATATACGCATATAAAACGGCAGATTAACCTTTCGGGGAGAAAAATGTATACCGATATAAAAATTTTTGCAGACGAAATAATAGAAAAAACGGGCGTAAAGTTCGCGGTGTTCGACGAAAACGGAGAGTTTCTGACGGGCAGCGCGTCAAACGTCGATAAAATTTCCACGGATTTCGAGGGGATAGTTTCTTCTTCGCAATACAACGCCACGCTGTTTAAGATGCGTTTCCGCTCTAAAAACTACGTCGGAAGCGTTGCGGGTGCGGGTAAAACCGAAAGAAATTACGCATACCTTATTTCGGAGCTTGCCGAAAAGGATTCCTCGAAAAGCGTTCAGCTTTCCCGCGAAGAGTTTTTCCGTTCGGTGCTTCTCGGCGAGGCGAGCTATTTTCAGATTTCGAGATACGCGAGCAAATACGGTCTTACCGATAAATCGGCGTGCGTGATGATTATAACGGTGGAAAAGGGCAGCCCGAAGGACGTTTTAGACGTTATCACAAACTACGGCGGCGATTCCGATTACGCGTTTTTTCTCGGCGACGACCAGTGCGTGCTGATAAATTTCACCGAAGAACTCGGCGGGGAATACCGTTCGAGTACCGAATACGCCGAATTTCTCGTTCAGTCCATATACGAGGAAACGGGCGTTGCGGTGAGCGCGGCGGTGGGCGGCACGGTTAAATCCGCTTCCGACCTTAACACCTCGTTTAATCAGGCGGCTACCGTGAAGCGTATGAGCAAGAACCTCGGCGCGAAGGGCGGCGTTCATTCGTTCAAAGAGTACGTTCTCATCAAAATGCTCGAAGATTTGCCGAAATATAAGCTCAACGAGTATCTGGAACTTCTTATGGACGAAAGGGCGCGGGAAATTTTCGACGACGACGAAATGACCTCCACCGCCGAGGAATTTTTGGAAAATAACCTTAATGTGAGCGAAACTTCGAGAAAAATTTATCTGCACAGAAACACGCTTATGTACCGCCTCGACAAGATAGAAAAGGCTACGGGGCTGAATATCAGAAAGTTTTCCGACGCGGTGACGTTCAGACTTATTACCATTTTAAGTAAGCTCGTGAGATAGAGGACTATGAAAAAAGACGATAAAAATTTGAATAATACGGAAAATCAAAAGCCTTACGAAAGCGACGGCTTTTTCGACGATATTCCCGAAAACGGCGGAAATTACGGCGATAATTACGGCGCGAACGGCAACCGCGATAGCGGCAACGCGAACGGCGGAAACTACGATAGTCGCGATAACGGCGGGGCGGCGAGGAAGAGAACGACGGCAGGTAAAATTATGTGCTTCGTGCTTGCCGTGCTTATGTTTTTCGTCACGTTTTTCGCGGGGTACGTTACCTATCATTTTACCGCGAGAGACGAGGTTAAAAACGTAGACGAGATTCTGCGGCTTATAGACGCGGTTGCGTACGATTATACCGAAAAGGGCGTGGAAAATCCAGACCTTGCGGTAAAATATTTCGTGCGGGGGCTTCTTTCCTACGACGATTACGCCGAATATTACGGAAAAAGCGAATTTGAAGAGCTTATGCGCGAGAGCGAGGGCAGTTACAGCGGCTTCGGTATGACCTTTGCGTATAATGCGGAAGGCAAGGTAGGCAGAGAGATTTATACCGTCGTCGGGAACTCTCCGGCGGCGCGCGCGGGGGTGAAAAGCGGCGATATTCTCGCGGCGGCAAGAAAGGTCGGCGACGAAGAGTTTACCGAGCTTCCCACGGGCGAAGCGGCATTCGGCTTTTTGCAAAAGATAGGCGAGGGCGAAAGCGCGGAATTTACCGTTCTTCGCGGCGAAACGACCTTTAACGTTACGATAAAGCGCGCTTCTTACGTCGCGACCTACGTTTTCTATCGCGACGCGGAGAGCGAAATAATCTTTAATTACGACGGCGAGGGCGGCTCGCTCGATTTTACCGAAAACGCGGAGGGTAAAGAAACGCTCGAAAGCGATACCGCTTATATCGCGCTTGCTTCCTTCGAGGGCGGCGCGGCGGAGCAGCTTAAAGCCGCGCTTGCGGAAATGAAAAATCGCGGTAAAACCAAGCTTATTTTCGACCTGCGTTCTAACGGCGGCGGGTATATGGACGTTCTTAAAGAGATTGTGGAGCTTCTCGTAAAGGCGGACGGGAATATAATTTATTCTTACGTTAAGGAAAAGGGGAAGGACACGACTTTTACCACCCGCTCGAAGTACGACGATTTTCTTAAAAATATTGTCGTGCTGGCGGACGGCGGCACGGCTTCCGCTTCCGAATGTCTTATCGGTACGATGTTAAGCTACGGAGATAAAGAGGGCGGAAACGGCTTTTCCGATTCCGACGTTCTCGTCGAATATAACGCGAGGCGCGGGGATTACAGCACCTACGGCAAGGGCATTATGCAGACTACCTATATGCTCTCGTCGGGCGGGGCGTTAAAGCTTACCACCGCCAAAATTTTCTGGGCGGACGGCAAAACGTGTATTCACGGCGTAGGGGTTACGCCCGTTTCGGAAGAGAACAAAATTTCCGCGGAAAACGCGATTTCCCGTGCGCGGGAAATTCTTTTGGCGAAGAACTAATTTTCGCCGCTTTCAAAATAATTATTAAGGGCTTCTACGACCTTTTTGTCCGCGATTTCGGATATGGGAGAAACGCCGAAGCCCTGCCCGCTTTGCCCGCCGAAAGGCGGGCTTTCTTTTTGCCCGTTAAACCCCGCAAACGCCGAGGAAAACGCGGGTGATTTTATAAATTCCTTTAAAATCGGCGCGACTTTTTCGGGCGAGAGCGAAGAAAGGGTGCGTTTAATATCGAAATTGTTTTCGGCGAGCAGTCCGACGATCGAGCCGAGAGCCTCTCCGCCGTACTCTTTCGCAAAAAATTCGGTCAAAGTTTTCAAAATATCCATAATCTTTCCCCAAAAAAATTCAAAGCTCGTTCTGTCACAATACAGTATATGAATATCGTATAATACGTTGAACCTTGCGCGCGCCGAAATTATATAAAAAGCCGCGCGGGAAAAATTTAAGGAGAGGAAAGGGGCTATGGAAAATTTTAACGATTATGTAAAAAACGCAAACGACAGAGGAGACGGCGGGCGTTCGGGGAACGCGGGCGGCGGGAACGGCTTTGGCGGTATGGGCGGCGCGGGAAGCGGGGCGCAGCAGGGAAACCTTTTCAGAATGGTGAACGACATTGCGAGAAAGTTCGAGGGGAAGGACCAGAACGAGCTTCTTAAAGCCATTTTCGACGAAGCGAAAAAGAACAAAAAGAACGGCACGCTGACCAACGCGGAAATAGATAATTTTGCGGCGATGCTTGCGCCCGTGCTGGACGATAAAAAGCGCAAGATTCTCGATAAAATCGTCGCCGACCTCAAAAAGATTTAACGTTTTTCATCGCTCG
>CAVBZJ010000155.1:0-4533 GCA_963599785.1 Anaerovoracaceae bacterium | reverse complement strand
AAAGAGCGTATTTTGCGTAGCAACCGCTTCTGTCGCCGTAACCGAGAATCGCGCATCTGATCTTTTTCATTATCTATTCTCCTATTTTATCGTAACCCCATTCGCTTCCTATTCTGCAAGCAGAGTAGCCCTCGCTTACGTTGTCCGCGTAATCGTATTTCGCTTCCCTGACGATTTTTCCGCTCGTCGATACGAAGCCGTACTTGCCGTTTTTAACGAAAGATAAATACCCCTCGGATGCGGCGTTCAGTTCCGTCGCTCCTTCGGGAGCTTCAAAAACTTTTTCGCCGTTCGCGTTCACGGTGTAAATCTTACCGTCTTTCTTAACTACCGCTACTCCGCAGGAAAAATCTCCCGCCTCTTCAAAAACGTCGTCGATTAAAAGCTTGCCGTTTTTATCTAAAAACTGCCAGCCCTTTGAGCTTCTCGCTCTGACCGCGTTTTCGGAAAAATCTCCGACTTCCGTATATTCCGCGGCAACGGAGAAAACCTTTTCGTTTTCGGAGTTTACGAAAAACGTTTCGCCGTCCTTTTTCACCCTTGCAAGTCCGCACGAAAAACCTCCCGCTTCCAAATATTCGGGATCGCAAAGTTTTTCTCCGTTTTTCTTTACAAAGCCGTAAAGCTCGGAATTAGCGTTTCTGTATTTTGCCAAACCCTCGTTAAACGCGCCGTATTCGCCGTCGTTGATAAGCTCCGAAAAAGCTTCCGCTCGCGTTCCGTCCGTTTTTATAACGAAACAGTTTACGCCGTATGCCTGAACGATATACACGGAAGCAAGTCCGTCGCAAAAATCCTTTGCGGTAGCGACGGCGAAGCCGTCCGCAGAATACGTTTTTTCTCCGCGCTCGTTCAGGTATCCGCCGTTTTTCCCGCTGACGAACCAACAAAGCCCCTCGTGAAAATCTCCGACGTTGTCCTCGGTTATTTCAAGAACCGTTTTACCGCTTTTATCTATAAACCGTTTGCCGTCGGAATTCTTTACGAAAGCTTTTCCTTCCGAAAAGCTTCTTGCGACGGTATAATTTCCGTCTATATCGAAACTTATTCCGTCGTCCTGTTTCGGAGCGACGCATCCGTAAAAGGAAACCGCCGCTAGCGCAACCGCCGTTACGGCGGCAAAAATTTTCTTCACTTTTTTCATAATTAAACCTTATAAGGAATTACGAACACGCCGTCGCCCGCGCCGAGAGAAAGTTCGAGTCTGCCTTCGGTTATATCGCATTCCGTTTTCTCTCCGCCGACATAAACCAACGCCTTGTTTACTCCGCCGTCAAATTCCATAACCGCTTTGCCGCTCTTTTTAAGCGACGGATCGGTAAAGTTTACCGCGATAAAGCCCTGATAACCGTCCTCATTTTCAAAACAGCCTACAAGAGTGTCCTGCTCGGAAGAAAGGGATTTCAATATCCCGTAGTTCTTCTTCAAATCGGAACAAGAATTGAAATTAAGGTTTTCGCCCGTAAGATTTTTACTGCCTACGGAAGATACGGCGGCTTTCCATTTGAAATCGAGATACACTTCGTCAAGAGCCAGTAGCTCGTGATTTACGACCTTTGCATACTCATAAACGTCCGTCTTGTTACCCTCTTTATCCACGCACCCGCGGGAATACGCGTAACCGCTGTCGTAATAAGGCGTCTGGTAAGTAAAATGATAAATGCCCGTCGCACCGTATGCCATGGAGACGTATGCCTGCATTCTCAAATCGCCCGCGCTCGTCGGCTGGCGGCGGTTGGAAAAGCTTATCGATTGAAGATAAATATATAACTCGGAATCGGCTTGGTCGGCGTATTTACGCAGAATTTCTAGGTTATTGAGCCAATTACCGTAAAGCTGACCTTGCTTTAAAAGCGGATAAATATCGCTTATAAGGTATCTGTTTCCCTCGTCCATTTCCATTAAAAGCTCTTCGGTAAAAAGTCTGACGTATTCGTCGTAAGTATCGGTGCCGAGCTGTGCGGAAGTAGCGTAATAAGGAAACAAATTTATATGATAAGGCTTGTCGGGACACTTTTCCTTATACGTTTTAAGCTCTTTTTTAAGAAGCGGAAAATCGGCCGCGCTCGGCTCGTCGAAAACGTTTATTCCGCCGAACGCCGAGGATTTATTCCAGTCCTTGGCAAAGTTAGTAAATACCGACCACGCCTGATTATCGGTATTCGGAATTATTTTTATTCCGTACTTTTCGCCGAGATCGAACGGATCTTTTCTGAACTTGGGATCGGAATAAGAATTCGACCTGCTTCCTGCGCTGTAATTGCTTTGTATTATCATATTGTTTATACCGCATTCGGCGATATTTTTATAATTCTCTTCCGTAGTTACTGGTGCGAAAAAGCCGCCGACAAACATTTCCTTTTCGGTATGAATGTCGGGCTTTCCCTCCGGATAACTCGCGGAAGGCTCTTTGCCGCAACCCGCAAAGGACGCGGTGAGCGCGACAGAAACAAGAAGCAAGGTTAAAAGTCTTTTGATTTTCATAGTGTCTCCGTTATTTTTTCAGTTTTATAAGCAAGCCTTCGCCAGCTTTCAGTAAAGCGCGATATTCGCCGTTTCCGACTTTTTCCGCGCCGCTTTCGCCGATAATTTCCATCGCCGAACCGCCATTTAATTTAATACGGAATTCGGTTTGCTCTTTTACGTCGTTACATACGACATAATACGCCTTTTCGCCGTTTGCGTTTTTAAACGCTCCGACGAACACGTTGCCGTAAAATTCCGCGCTGCTTTCGGATATAATATCATCCTGCGGCACGGGAAGATTGCATTTCCCCACAGGAATAACCCCGACGAGAGAATAATTTTTCAATTCTCCCCCGACGCGCTTTGCAAACGCGATCATATTTTTCATTTCGTAATATCTTTCGCCCGTTTCTCCGAAAGTACCGAAAATACAGCCCGAAAAATTTTCGTATTGACTGTTTACCGGCGACCAGAGAGTGAAAAACTGCATACCTCTTGCACCGTAAGCTATCTGCGTATTTATCTGCCATTTAATCTCTTCCGCGGTAGGTTTTCTGGAAGAGGTGTTGAATTTACACACCTGTACGAACGGCATAAACGGAATACCGTAAAGCGCCGCGTTTCTCGCCGCTATGGAAAGCTGAACGAAATAATCGGGCAAAAGCGAGCCGTCCGCGGTAAACGGATAAAAGTCGTAAGACAAAAATTCGGGCTTAACCGTTTCGATAAAGCTCCTGACGTACTCGTTATATTCGTTTATATCGCATTGCAGAATAGGAGCTTCGTTGCTCCAATATCCGTTTTTAAGCATAAAACCCGTGGAATAGGTCGGTAAAAGATTATAATATCTTCCCGCCCCCGCAAGATTTTCTTTCATCGCCGCGTCTTTAACCTTTATCGCGGCAAATTCGTTAGAACCCGGCTCGTCCTTTACCAGATACCCGCCGAAGCCCTTTTCCTTTTTAAGTATTTCGTAGTCTTCTTTTGCCGCGGCAACGTCAAGCTCTTTCGCTCTTACCGTCGCGTCAGAGACGTAAACTTTAATGCCGTTTTCGCCCGCCGCCGAAAGGTGTTTTAATACAAGTTCTTTATCTCTCGGAAACAGAGCGTAAATCGAACAAACGAAATCGAAACCGCATTCCCTTATTTTCCGATAGTTTTCCGCCGTAACGACGCTTTTCCCCTCGGTGAACTCGGGCGGAAGAGGTTCCGCCCAGCCGCCTATCGGGAAATCGCCGCAATTCATAAAATCAAGATTGCCGTAATTTTCGGGAATACCCATTTTTTACTCCTTTATACCTCCGCCCATACTGACTGCAATGGGCTTCTGGAAAATCGCGTATAAGATTACAGAAGGAATAATCGAAATAATCATAAGCGCGAAAAGCTGCGGATAGCTTGCGTCAACGCCGCCCAAATTATCCGAAAGCTGTTTGATACCTACGCCTATCGTCGGCATAGAAGGCGCAAACATATACACGCTGAAATAGTCGTTCCACGTTCCTATAACGGAAAGAACTATAAGCGTCATTATCGTCGGCCACGCCATAGGTATCATTATCTGTAACATAACCCTTAAATCGGACGCGCCGTCTATAAAGCCCGCTTCCGCATAAGTCCACGACACGTTATCAAATGTTGCCAGCATAAGCATAAAGCTGAAACCGAAGCCGCCGGATCCCATAAGAAGCAATGCGTAATAAGAATCGTAAACGCCTATCGTCTTAAAAAGTTTATAAGCCGCAGCCGTGCCGCCGACCGTCGGTACGGCGACGATGATAAGCGTCATTATCATACACACAGGTCTGAATTTAAATCTGTATTTTGAACAAACGTATGCAGCGCCTACGGGGAAAATTATTCCGACAATCGTCAACGCTATCGTCAAAACAACGGTATTGCCGAGTATCTGAATGAAATTGAACCCCGAGACCTTACGGCCGAGCGCCGCGGAGTAGTTGGAAAACAACCACTCCTTCGGCAGCGCCCAAACGTCTTTAAAAAACTCCTGATGGGTTTTTAACGAGTTAACGAACAGCCATGCGAACGGAAACAACAGTGTTATCG
>CAVBZJ010000154.1:0-4571 GCA_963599785.1 Anaerovoracaceae bacterium | reverse complement strand
ATATATAATAGGCTTTTTCGTGGCGAAAAAGCTCCCGAAAGGCGTGATTGTAAAATTTACCGTTTCACCGCAGGCAAAAGGAATGTTTGTCAGGGGTATGGCTAAAAAAGTAAATATTATGAAACGCGACCTTGTAAAATGGCACTTATTCAGATTCATACCTTGTATGGAGTTTAAGTCTCAAAAACCGGTAGCAAACGATTTGGTAGAACTTGGCTTTTACGGAAAAAGCAGTACGGCGGAGTTTAAGGTTAAAAGAGAACCTCTTGTCAAGCAGACGAGATTTAACGACGGCTCGGAAGAATCCAACGTTTTGGAAAATTTTAAAAGGGGTTGGGAAAATTATCGTAAAGG
Source organism: Anaerovoracaceae bacterium (assembly GCA_963599785.1). Taxonomy (GTDB): domain Bacteria; phylum Bacillota; class Clostridia; order Christensenellales; family Borkfalkiaceae; genus UBA1259. The sequence goes on along the minus strand of CAVBZJ010000154.1, from coordinate 4,217 downwards.
AAGCTCTTCTCCTAACATTGACAGGCAGATAACTTCGGGAGATTTTGCAAATCTTTTTGAGGAATACGGCGACGGAACGAAGCTTGAAAGAGGTACTACCTGCGGTATATCCGGTTGGTACGCGGTGTACGACGAAAAGCAAAATATTAAGCGAATAGTAACGTTTATAAGAAACAGATATTAAAAAAATAAAAAAAGTATTATATAAAAAATACAGAGGAGAAAATTTATGAAAAACATTTTATTGATCGGCGTCGGCGGAACGGGCAGTAATGCGGTTGATATTCTGTACAAGAAAATCGACGAACTCGGCAGTCAGACGAAGAACAACATTTCCGCTATCGTTTTCGATACGGACGAGGGGAGCGTGGAGACCATAAAGAAAGCCACTCCGGTAAGTATGGCGGATCCCGCGAGTGTGGGTACTATCTGCGACAGGATAGGTAAAGAATATTTAAGAGAATGGTTTCCTTGCGACGACAAGGCGATAAGGAATCAGGAAATGGTAAGAGGCGCGGCGCAATGGCGTAAAAAATCGTACCTTGCATTCCTTAACCTCATGAATAAGCCGCAGGCGAAAGCTTCCTTTATAAAGGCTCTCGAAGAGATGACCAAAGACCCCGGCGTTTCCTGCGAGGTTTACGTTATTGCTTCCGTCGCGGGCGGCACGGGTTCGGGTTCGTTTATTCCGATCGCGCTTTATACGAGAAGATATTTGAGAAAAAAGCTCGGCGTAGATCCTATCGTCAACGCCATGATAGCTCTGCCCGATATTTACGCGGACGCGCAGACTCCCGATAACAGAACGAAGATATTCGCAAACGCTTACGCGATTTTGAGAGAAATCAACGCGATAAACCTCGTTGCGAGAAATTATAACGAGGGAACTCGCACGGAACGCAAGAAAAGCCCCGTGAATTTCAGAATAGGCAATCCTAACGAACCGAACGTGGGCGTATTGTTCGATTCTTCCGACAAACAGTTCTGGACTCCGGAAGCCGCTCCGTTCAATCAGATTTTCGTTCTCGACCATATACCGGGGCTTCATTCCATTCAGGCTCACGATATAGTTCTCGCGAACTCTTTGTATACCCTTATCTGTACCGATATAGGCGTAAAATTCGACAGCGAAGCATCTAACCACGAAATTCTGCGTTCGCAGAACAACGGCAGCAACGCGATATTCGCGGGTATATCCACTTCGCAGATGCGTTTCCCCGTGGATTCCATATTAGATTATCTCGCTCACGATAAGGCTGTTAAATCCTGCGATAATGAATGGCTCAGTTTATATAAAGCCGCGGAAAAGAGGGTTTCCGAGAACGAACAACAAGAGAGATCTATGGGGCGTAAGTATATACCGAAAGACGGTGAATACGCGAAAATTGTTCTCGAAGCTTTGCAGATCGATGAAGACGATAACAAGGGAACTATAACCGCTTTGGTTGACAGGGGAACAGATATTTACGATAAGGACGGAAAGAAGACCGATAAAAACAGCGCGACAGAATATTTTGAAAGGTTGAGAAAGTATATCAACGCCAAGATAGAAAATCCGCCGCAGCTCGTTATAACGTTTGAAGCAGACGATAAACCTACGAAAGAATCGGTACAGGGTAAAGCCGAAGATATTAAGAGCGAGCTTTTGGAATACTACAAAAACTGCATTAACGTCATTAAAAAGGTAAATTCAGGTTTGTCGGAAGCCATTCTTACGTTTGATACGAACAAAGACGTTTTTGAAAAGAATAGTATTTCGCTCGTAAACAGCGTGTTGAAAAATAACAAAGACAATAATAAATTTATACACCCTGTTGCGGCGTTCGTACAACTTTGCAGATTAAAACAGGAAATCGTTAAAGATCCCGTAATGGGCAAAGGCAGAGTTCAGGAATGGGAAGAACTAAAACGCAGAGATATTTTTGAAATAAATCCTGCGCGTCTGATGGTGGAAGAGGTTAGCGGAAAAGACGATAAAGCTTCCGGCATAAAAATAAGCAAGAGCGGTTATGCGAAGCTCGGACAAGAAAGATTTATGGAGCTTATTAACGGCACCGACAGTTATAAAGAATGCGGAAGAACCAACTTCGCGGCAGATATTGCGCTTATAACGAAAGATGCGGAAACCGTAGCTAACAATATGCGCAACGAGGCGGTTAAACAGCTTCGTTATAAAATCCTTACAAAGCTTTCTTCCGACGTCGATTTGCTTATCGAAAAATATAAAAACTTTTTCAGCAGATTCGAGAAGGAAAAAGAAGAACTCGTCGAGGAAACTAAAACCGCCAAGAGAAGAGATTGCGGTCTCGTAGACAGCGTTCTCAATATCTATTCCAAAGAAGAGGACAAGGATAAAATCCTTAAAGAAGTGTTCAAGTCCGCGGGACTCGAAAGCGAACAGGAGCTTATCGAAACGGATAACCTCGTGGGCGAGGGCGTGTTCAAGAGCGTTTACGGCGCGGCTGCGGCGGCGAAGAACGAAACCCGCTGGAACGATAAGGATTCCAAGGCTTACCGCTCGATTTTCAGCGAGATGATAAAGGCTTATCGCGATCATATCGGAAAGAGCGACGCGTTCGGCAAAATCGCGGAGTTCAATATCGTTCAGGCTATGGAAGCCGCGAACGAGGACTCCGAAATGTCCAAAGAAGCGTTGTTCCGTCAGTATTTCACTACCGTTCAGGAGCTTGCCACGCCTTCTCTTAAAGTTGACAGAAGAGAGGATCTCGGCGACCTCGTTCAGCCTTCTACCATAATCGTGTATATGATTTCGGCGGAAACGGGCAAATACATAAAGAAACACGCGGACGACCTTAAACTGCACCTTCCCGCAGACCAGACGAACGAAAATTCAGTAATTACTTCCTGCGCAGAAGAGTTTATCCGCAGATATTCGGGCAACGACGGCGCGAGAGTCGCGATAGTCAAAAATATGTCCGATACGGTGCTTTATTGTACGGGCGAAATTATGGATATTACCCCGCTCCGCATACCCAAGTTCAACGAACTCAGCGACGAGGGCGATAACGTTTATTACAACAACTACTGCGCGGCTATAAGGAACTTTAAGCATTACAAAACGGATATGTGGAACCCGCATATCGGTAACGACCTCTATAAACGCGGCTACCTCCCGTATATGAACGAGAAGAAAGAGATTATGGAGGATAACAAGCTGGTCAAAGCCCTCCTGCACGGCTTAAAGAGCAAAAAGATAAGCTATGAGTGCGGTTTGAGCCAGACGAGAAACGTTTATTCCTTCCGTTACGTCGATAAGGGCGTAAAAACTCCCATAAAGGGCGCGGACGGCAAGGTCGTGAAAAAAGAAAACATCGCGCAGCTTTTAATGTGGCTTCGCAACGAGGACGATCTCGTGGAAGAATGGAGCGAAGAGTTCGATAAGAGCATCGAAAAGCAGAAGAGCGACCTTCCCAACATCGTCGGAACGAGCGTGGGCGAAATAGCGAGACTCGAAGCCGCTATGACGAAGAGCGACTTTATGAGCCTTTTCCACGACGAATTGTTCTGCGACGGCGCGAAGAGCAATAAATACACCGTTCTCGAATTCGCGTACCTTATCAAGGCGAGCGAAGAGGCTATGCGCGACTGCGACGACGCGGAGCGTATTCTCGACGTCGTATACGACGTGTTCAAGGATATGTGTTCGTACAGGGCTAATATGAAAACGAACGCGGAAGTATTCGCAAACGTTTATAAGCAGCAGCTCGGCAAGATTTTCGAGTCGCTTGCGAAGTCCAGAACTATCGCGCAGGCGGATACCGATTGCGAACTCTATTTCAATCAGCTCGTCAACTGGTTACAGTGCAGCGATACCTTCCTTTGCATTTCCGAGGCGCAACCCACCGACGAAGCGGGCAATATCGTCATCAACGAGAAATTCCAGATAGAGAATTTCCCCGACGTGAGAACCGCGCTTATGGAGACTAGGGCGAAAGCCAAAAAATCCGCGAAATCGGATAATTAAAACCGAGCGAATAATTAAAAAAGCTCGGATAATCGAAGCGATTAAACGGGATAAAAGACAATTAAAATCAGAACGAACCTCTTACAGGGCGAACGTAGCCCTGTAAGAGGAGAATTTCGGTATAAAAATCGGTACAGAAAGAGGTTTACGGAATGAATAGTTTGGTTTTGGGAATAGGCGGATTCGGCTGTTCGGCGACAGAACGGCTATACGCGGCGCAAAAAGGAGAAAG
>CAVBZJ010000153.1:0-4585 GCA_963599785.1 Anaerovoracaceae bacterium | reverse complement strand
CCATACCGATAAGTCCCATCATTTCGACGTGAGCGGGAACGGAAGAAGAACCCGCGAACTGCGCGTCGGAGTGCATTCTGCCCATCGTATCGGTCATACCGTAAGAGGAAGGACCTGCCGCCATATTGTCGGGGTGGAGCGTTCTGCCCGTGCCGCCGCCCGAAGCCACGGAGAAATATTTCTTGCCGTTTTCTACGCACCATTTTTTATAAGTGCCTGCAACGGGGTGCTGGAATCTCGTCGGGTTGGTGGAGTTACCCGTTATGGATACGCCGACGTTTTCGAGCTTCATTATAGCCACGCCTTCGGGAACGTTGTCCGCGCCGTAGCATTTTACGTTCGCTCTCGCGCCCTTGGAGAACGCGATTTCCTTTTCTACCTTAACCTCTTCTTTATAGGGATCGAAGGTGGTTTCGACGTAAGTGAAGCCGTTGATTCTGGAAATGATATACGCCGCGTCCTTGCCGAGACCGTTAAGGATAACGCGGAGGGGTTTAACCCTTACTTTGTTTGCGTTGAGCGCGATTTTGATTGCGCCTTCCGCCGCTGCAAAGGATTCGTGTCCCGCAAGGAAGCAGAAGCACTCGGTTTCTTCGGAAAGAAGCATTTTGCCGAGGTTGCCGTGACCTAAACCGACCTTTCTGTTTTCCGCAACCGAACCGGGAATACAGAAGGACTGCAAACCGACGCCGATGTTCGCCGCCGCGGTAGCCGCGCTCTTGTCGCCCGTCTTTTCCGCAGCCTTTATGGCGATTGCAGAACCCACGGTGTACGCCCATTTAGCGTTCTCGAAGCAAATCGGCTGGGTTTCCTGCGTGATGGTATAAGGGGAAATGCCCTTTTCTTCGCAAATTTTCTGACATTCGTCTATGGACGAGATGCCGTATTCTTTAAGGGTAGCGAGGATTTTCGCTTCTCTTCTTTCGTAGCCTTCAAACTGAGCCATCGTTCAATACCTCCTTACTCTTTACGCGGATCGATGTATTTGACCGCGCCGTCTTCTTTCTTAAAGCGACCGTAAGTGCCTTTCGCCTTTTCGTAAGCTTCGTTAGGCTCCATACCCTTCTTTATGAAATCGGTCATCTTGCCGAGAGATACGAACTCGTAACCGATAACCTCGTCGTTCTCGTCGAGAGCCATTCTCGTGCAGTAACCCTCGGTCATTTCGAGGTATCTTACGCCCTTCGCCTTCGTGCCGTACATAGTGCCGACCATGGAACGCGCGCCTTTGCCGAGGTCTTCCATACCCGCGCCGATGACGAGACCGCCCTCGGAGAACGCGGACTGCGAACGACCGTATACTATCTGCAAAAAGAGTTCGCGCATAGCGGTGTTGATAGCGTCGCAGACGAGGTCCGTATTAAGAGCTTCCAGAACGGTTTTACCGGGGAGAATTTCCGCCGCCATAGCCGCCGAATGAGTCATTCCCGAGCAGCCTATGGTTTCTATCAAAGCTTCCTCAATGATGCCGTTTTTAACGTTCAACGACAATTTGCACGCGCCCTGTTGGGGTGCGCACCAGCCTACGCCGTGCGTATATCCGGAAATATCTTTAATTTCCTTGGCTTCTACCCATTTGCCCTCTTCGGGAATGGGCGCGGGACCGTGGTGCGGTCCTTTCGCTACGCAGCACATTTCTTTTACTTCTGCCGAATACTGCATAAAAATATGCCCTCCATAAAATTTCGTAATGTATTAACTACGGTTTCAGTATACCACATTTTATCCGCGGTTGACAATCGTTTTTCAATGTTTTTAACCGCGTTTTTCGAGATTTTTCGTCCGACCGTCTCGTGCGGTTTTATTTTATCGTTCATTGCGAAGTCCGTTTTGAGGCTTCGCTTCCGTCTCTTTTTCGAGACTTCTTTTATAATAGAAAAGGTATTGCTGAAAATAGCCCGAATTTTCGCCGAATCTTCCCACGAAATACTCGGAAATCTTCTTTCTGTCGGTAAGCGTGCCGCCGAAATCCTCTTTATAAACCTTCTCTATCCAAGTATCCACGGGGAAGCCGTCCGCACGGTGAAAGCCGAACAGCACGGCGCAGTCCGCAACCTTCGGACCTACGCCCTTTATGGAAACGAGTTCCTTGCGAAGCTCTTCGGTTTTAAGCCCCGAAAGAGCGGCAACCGAATACCCTGCCGCAATTTTTTCGGCAAGACCTTTTATATACCCCGCGCGGTATCCGAGACCTATCCCCGTAAAAAAGCTTTCGGGCATTTCAGCAAGAGTCGCCGCGCTCGGAAACGCTCTGTATTTCAGCCCGTTTTCACCGAATCTTTCGCCGTAAAACGTTCTTTCTTCGCCCGCGCCCGCGCAAAGCTTTTCTATTATCCCCTTGATTCTCGGAATGTTGTTGTTTTGAGAAACGATAAAGGAAAAAAGGGCTTCCTCCGGATTCTGATTTAAGATTCTCACGCCCTTGCCGAGGCTCGCCGCGATTTTAAGCGCGGGTACGCCCGCGTTTTCCGCCGCCGAGACTATCCCCGCATAATCTCTGTCGAGGTCGAAAAAGGCTCGGAAATAATCTCCGTCGCCCGCCGCACACTCGATAACCGTGTTTTCGCCTTCCGTAAAGCAGAACGCGCACTTATCCGCCGAAAAAACGAGATACCCGCCGCCGAGCCTTCCTGCACCGTCGCCGCAGTTTGTTCTGCCCGCCGCCGCAGCAGTTGGCGAGCAAATCGCTCCGCCGCTCTTTTCCGCGCCGTCGCCGTAATCGCCGACCGCTTCTCGAAACCTGAAAATCTGCCCGCAGCAAAGGGTATCTTTTATGTCGAAATATTCTTTATCGAAAGTTATTTTCACCGTTTTATCCATAGTAACCCCTGTAAAAGCCCCGCGAAAAAGGGAATAGCAAACAAAAATAAACGAAAAAATAAAGAAAAAGCGAGCCGAAAAAAGCGGCTCGCAAAATTTCTTTTAATTAGTTTTCTTTGGCGTAGACGCTTACTTTTTTGTCGTCTCTGCCCATTCTTTCAAACTTAACCACGCCGTCGATAAGAGCGAAAAGCGTGTCGTCGCCGCCGATACCTACGTTGTTACCGGGGTGAATCTTCGTGCCGCGCTGACGGACGATGATGCTTCCGCCCTGCACGAACTGACCGTTAGCCGCTTTGATGCCTAATCTTTTAGCGTTGCTGTCTCTGCCGTTTTTGGTGCTGCCGCCACCTTTGTGGTGAGCAAATAATCTGAATAATATCATATATAATTGCCTCCTTTCTTATTTCGCGACGATCTCGGTGATCTTGACCGCGGTGAAAGGTTGTCTGTGTCCCTGTTTCTTCCTTTCGTTCTTTTTGGCTTTGTACTTGAAGACGATAATCTTCTTGTCCTTGCCCTGCGCTACGATTTCGCCGACGGCTTTATAAGCCTTGGCTTCCTCCGCAACCTTAACTCCATTTTCGTCCGACACCATTAAAACGCCGAATTCAACTTTGTCGCCTACGTTTCCGGAAAGCTTTTCAAATCTGATGACCGAACCGACTTCCGCCTTGTACTGCTTGGAACCGTTTTCTACGATAGCGTACATATCTTCGTTACCTCCTGTAACCCGTCTCGCCGAATTTTGATTTCGGGGCGGTGCTTTTTCGCTTCGTTCGGCTCGATTTTTCGACCGGATTCTGCGGTTAAAGCGCACTTAAAAATAACCCCATTCGAGCGGCTCATTCGGTATTCTACTAAATTTAAGATAAAATGTCAAACGTTTTTTATATATTCGTCGCAAATTTCAGGCTTAATTTTAAGATTTTTTCGGCGACGGCTTCCCCCTGCCCGTCCGCCCGTTTTTTCCACCGTTTTTTTGCGAGTTTTTCCGAGCGTTTCGTCACGCGTTTTTCCGCCCGCATTGCCGTCCCTTTGCCGCGAGTTTTGTCGTGTATTTTTCCGTGCGCGCCCGAAGCGAATATTTTTTAGTTTTTTAGTCAAAAATATATAATAATATTTCAAAGCTGAAAAGGAGGCTTATATGGTAGACAGCAACGTAAACCGCAAAGCAATAACGGACGTTTATAAAAACGCGCACATCGCGCTTCAAAGCATTTCGGACATTCTGCCCGCGGTGGAGGACGAAAATCTGAAAAAAGAGCTTAAAGACGAATACGACGGCTACGAAAAGATTATAGGCAAAATCTCTTCTTATCTCGCCGAAAAGGGCATCGAACCCAAGGACGTGAACGTTTTCAAAAAAGCTATGATGTGGAGCAGCGTTAAGATGAAAACGCTTATCGACGACTCCAAAAACAATATCGCCGATATGATGATTAAAGGCACGGTAATGGGCGTGAACGAGCTTGCCGCAATGAAAAACGAAGAGGAAAACTATGATAAAGAGGTAGCGGATTTTATTTCCGAGCTTCTCGCGCTCGAAGAGGGCTACCACGAGAATCTGAAAAAATATCTGTAAGCTTTTTACCCCCAGCATAACGAAATTTTTGCCGCGCCGAATACCGAAAAAACCGCGACTTGAAAGAACCGTCCCGTCACCTTTAATATCCCGAATAAATATTATGATAATAAACGAAAGACGGGATATTACTAATGACGGGATTTCTTTTTGTCACCGCGTTTACGGTGAGTATAGATT
>CAVBZJ010000152.1:1730-4586 GCA_963599785.1 Anaerovoracaceae bacterium | reverse complement strand
GGTATACGGTTAAGTTCGCGCTCAATTCCTTTGAAAATAACTCCGAAATTCTCGGCAGGTTTGCGGGGAATATCGGCGAAGTCGTTTTATACACCGCGATATTTATGATTCTCGCGCTCGTCGTCGTTATGGCGGGCGTTAAGGGCGGCATAGAAAAGGCGAGCAAGGTGCTTATGCCCGCGCTCTTTATCATTCTCGTAGCGATAGTCGTTTATTGCCTTTGCCTCGGAAACGGCGTTTCTGACGGGCTTAATTATTATCTCAATCCCGATTTCGGCGCGCTCGGCTTTAACGGCGTGCTTGCGGCGATGAGTCAGGCGTTTTTCTCGCTCTCGCTCGGAATGGGCATAATGGTTTCTTACGGCTCGTACGCAGGCAAAAACATCAAGGTCGGGCAGTCCGTGCTGATGATTTGCGTGTTCGATACTCTCGTCGCGCTGCTTGCGGGGCTTGCGATTTTCCCCGCGATATATCATTACAAAGCGGAAGCCGGCGGCGACCTTAAAATCAGCGGAATAATGCTTTTGTTCCAGAGCCTTCCGCTCGTGTTCGATAACCTCGGAACGCTCGGCAAAATCGTTTCGTTCTTCTTTTTCGGAATGGTCGTTATCGCCGCGCTCACCTCTGTCATATCTCTTTTAGAGGTGGTAACGCAGTTCGTTATTCAGAAATTCAGGGTACACAGAAAAAAGGCGATTTTAATCGTTTCCGCAATCTGTTTTGCGATTTCCGTACCGATAAGCATATCTTTGGGATATGCGATAACGGGCGAAGAAAAAATGCTTATTTGCGGAATGAACTGGCTGGACTTTTTCGATACGGTCACGAACACCGTGCTTATGCCTGTGTGCGCGCTCGGTTCTTGCATCGCGCTCGGCTGGCTTATCGATAAAAAGGTCACCGCGAATCCTATGAAAACCTATAAAACGTTGGAGGGCGACGGTCTTACGCTCGGCGCATTCGGCAAAGCGTTTGCGGTTATGGTGAAATACGTTACGCCGCTACTTATTCTCGTTGTCGAAATATTCGGCGTGAAAGACCTTCTTTTTACTGACGGCGGGTTCAATACGAACGGTCTCGGCGTGGTGCTGACCGCTTACGGCTTGCTTGCGGTTGCAATCGCCGTGTATTATATATTCTTTAAGAATAAAGATACGGGCTGCAACGCGGACGAAATAGACATAGCTCTCGCCGCAAGCCTCGACGCGGACGACGAAGGTGAAGACGAAAACGATGAAGCGGAGGCGGCAAGCTCTCTCGGGCAATGAAGCGGAGGATAATAAGGCGCAATAGTTCTTGCGCGTTAAGTCCGATAAAAAACTTGAAATAACGTAAAAAATCGAATAAAAATGCTTTCAGCCGCGGTAAAATCGTTGACATTTTATCGCGGCTATTGTATACTTATTAGGCTTTGAAAAAATGCCGCGGGGCAAAGGAAGGTGAAAAAAATGAGTACCGTAAGAGTAGGCGAGAACGAAAACCTCGACAGCGCGTTAAGACGTTTCAAGAGAAAATGTTCCAGAGACGGAATCATAGGCGATCTCCGTAAAAAAGAATTCTACGAAAGCCCTTCCGTTAAGAGAAAGAAAAAATCCGAAGCGGCAAGAAAGAGAAGCATCAAAGGCTAATCTTAAAAACACGAAAACCTACCGAAATTTTTCGGTAGGTTTTTTCTTTGCGTTGCAAAAGACAACCACTCGCTCGGCGAGCGGATAAAAGGCTTTTTTTATCGGTTGCCGTTATGGCGGAGGGTTGTAATTATTATTGTTGTCGTCTGTAATTATGCCCGCGGCAACGTTTCCGCCTGTACGAAAAAGGAGAATATGTAAATATTTTAGGGGGAAAAAGCGCGAAGTTTGTCGAAGCTATTTACAAACCGAAAAAAATAATGTATTATATACGAAAATAAGCGCGAACGGCGCGATAACAAGCGTTTCGCATATGATTTACACAAAGGAGGAACGGAAAGATGATAAAATCTTTCGACGGAAAAGAAATTTTTACGAGGGAATGGGCGGACGTAGAGAACCCGCGCGCGGTCGTGCAGATTTCGCACGGAATGAACGAATACTCGGGCAGGTACGAGGATTTTGCAAAAAGGCTTAACGAAAAGGGGTACATAGTCGTTGCAAGCGACCACCGCGGTCACGGCGAAACGGATAAAGACAGCCTCGGCTATTCCGAGGGCGATATGTTCGATAATTCGGTAAAAGACCTTGCCGTCGTCACCGATTATTTCAAGGCGAAATATTCGGGGCTTCCGTACGTTCTTTTCGGGTTTTCTTACGGCTCGTTTTTAACGCAGAGATACTTGCAGCTTTTTGGCGATAAGCTTGACGGCGCGATACTCGGCGGAAGCAGTAAAAACGGTTGGATGCTTGCCGAAACGGGGTACGTTTGCGCAAAAATCGCCGCCGCGTTCAAGGGGAAAGACGCTCCCGCAAAATTCGTGAACAAAAATATTTTCGGCAGTTACGACAAGAAGATGCCGTACGGCGAATTTTTAAGCGTGGACGAAGAAAATAACGCCAAATATCACGCGGATAAATACTGCGAGTTCGTGTGCAGCAACAATTTCTTCATAAGCTTTATGAAGAATATGAAAAAGCTTTATTCCGCAAAGTGGGCGGCGGGGCTTAAAAAGGATTTGCCTCTACTCATCATCTCCGGCGCGGACGACGCGGTGGGCAATATGAGCAAGGGTACTACCGCCCTTTACGAATTTTATATAAAGAACGGCTTGAACGACGTTACTTTGCATTTTATAAAAAACTCTCGGCACGAGTTTCTTAACGAAAAAGTCAATCGCGAGGAAGGAATTTCGGTAATTACCGAATTTTTGGACCGCGCGACGGG
>CAVBZJ010000152.1:0-1720 GCA_963599785.1 Anaerovoracaceae bacterium | reverse complement strand
ACAAAAATGGAAGAAGTTAAAACGCTCAAAGACTATGCAAGAGAAGCCAAAATGCGATTAAAGCACGGGTTCTGGCAAAACTACAAGAAGGATCTCGAAGAAAAGCTCGAACAGGCGGAAGCCGCGGGTGTTTCCGTTTCCAAGGTTAAAGAGTATTGCGCGAGCCGCGTTTCGGAGGACATCAAAAGCACGGACGAATCGCGCGAGGACTTTTATCGCAAGGTTAAAAAGCTTCTGGACGAGGAGGGCGAGGTTTCGGACGCGATAGGCAGGCTCACCGATAAAGAGCTTCTTAAAACTCTCCCGTACGAGGAAGGTCAACGCTACGTTATGTCCGTTTCCGAAAGATATTTGCAGGCGGTCGAGCGTTACAGAAAAGAGAAGTCTTTAAGTTTCGGCGGCTGATAATGTCTAAAAATTTCGGATGAATGAAACGTAAAAATTAAAAAGCCTCTTTCGGCGCGCTTTTGCGCGCGTTACCGACAGGGGCTTTATTTTATGCGATTAAACGCGCCTTGCGTTCCGCATTTGTGTTCTGCTTTTTAGGAAATTACCGTTTTTTATCCGATTGCTTAACCCTTTTATAAAAGAAGAAAAAGATTATCAGAGCTTGAAGAGGGATTCCGATAAGGAAAATTTCCCATAAGGTCGGCGGGGGCGGCGAGGGCAGCATCGTAAGACAGGATAAGAATACCGCGAGCAACGTCGTCCACACGAACAGCGATGAAAAAATCGTGTTAAGCACCTTGTTTTTCCACACCGAAGCGAAAATAAATATCACGACCGACGAGATGGGGAGCGCGTATATGAGCGCAAGCCAAGTCGGCCAGACGTGCGAAACGGGCGGTATCATATCGAGAAAAACGTATACGCATATCGCAACCAGCCAGATTGAACCCATCGCTATAAGATACAATATAGACCTTTTTTTATTGGTAAAGACCGAGATTTTCGGTTTTTCGGGGGTAGGCTCGGCGACGAGCGCGTCTATCGAAACGCCGAACAGGTCGGCAATGGTTTTTACCACGACGAGATCGGGAAGCGATTCGCCGCGCTCCCATTTAGACACCGCTTTGTCGGAATAATTGATTTTTTCGGCAAGCTCCGCCTGCGTTATCCCCATCGCTTTTCTGTACCGCGTGAGGTTGGCGGCAAAGTTCTCTTTTATATCCATAATTCGATTTTATCATAAATTTCGTAATAAATCAACCCTTTTTGACTTAAATTCGTTTAATTCTACCGCGGGTAGAGCCGTAATATAGCCACTCTACCGCGAAAAAACTCGTTTTAGAGGAGTTTTCTCTTCGGAAGAGAGCGGAAGCGTTTCGGTAGCTTTGCTTTTTGTTTTAGTAGCGGTGCGAAGCGAAAAGGTAGGTTGACCTTTTGCTCTGCGCTGTGTATGATAGCCTTAAAAAGCGCGGGAACGGCGGGTAGTTTGCCGTTGGACGGGTGAGTTGCCGTAAGACAGGTATTACTTTGCTGGGAGATGCCGACGCATTTCGGCAGACTCGTTGCGAAGAGTATCGTTTGCTACGGAGCTGTGCGGTTGCTATCTGCGGCAAATCGTTCACCGTAAAGTAAAGGTAAAGCCCCCCTGTCGGGCGCGCTGAAAAAGGAGATAATAATGAAAATTGCGATTTCTGCGGATTCCGCGGTAGATTTGACCGAAGAACTTAAAAAGAAATATGATATAAGAACGGTGCCGTTCACGGTGACGATG
>CAVBZJ010000151.1:0-4620 GCA_963599785.1 Anaerovoracaceae bacterium | reverse complement strand
GGCGAGATAAGAACGGTTGTTCCCGAGACTTATACCGGCGAAATAACAGTTGCGGCAAAGTGCGAAAGCGGCGGCGAAATTACCTACGACAGTATGGTATTTGAGGCGAAAAAACCGCTCGAAAAAAGCAAGCTGACGCCCGAAATTCGCGGCGAACGCGTGAAAGATTTTGAAAAAATCTGCGGCGGCGTTTTTACCGAAAACGTTGTGGTCTGCGATAACGATTATTTTACGGCGAACCAAAGCGCGCTCGAAAAGAGGGCGAAAAACGGCGCGAAAATCATTATATTTACGGATAAATCGCTTAACGTAACGGGCGACGACGTTATTTTCCCCGTGCATACTTTGGCGGAAGAGGTGCGGGCGAACAATTTCGTTGCGAGAAGCGAAACGAGCAAATACACGAAAGAGTTCAAAGAAGAAGATTTTAAGGATTTTTATAACGCCGAAAAAGGGTACAGAGATTTGACGGCGTGGTTTAAGTTCGAGTGGAGCGGCGCGGAGGAAATACTTTTTACCTTCGAGGACTGCGACGAAGAAAAATACGCGCTGCATAAAAAGCACAATCTTATCGCGGCGGAAAAGAGATACGGAAAAGGCTCGGTAATACTGTCCACGCTGTCCGCGTTAAACGGCTGCATAGGACGTAACCCCGTTCTGGACAAATTTTTAATTAACCTGATAGATAAATAAAGACGAGGAAATATTATGAAAAAGTTAAAAGCAATACTGCTCGGCGCGGGCAACAGAGGCACCGTTTACGCGGATTACGCGCTTACTAACCCCGAAAGCCTTGAAATTATAGCGGTTATAGAGCCGAACGACATAAGAAGAAAAGAAGCGGCATTGAGATACGGTTTGGAAGGCGAGCGCGTTTTTAATAATCTGGACGAATGTTTGGCGGCAAAAATTCCCGCCGATTTCGTTATCAACGCCACCATGGACGAAGCGCATTACGAAACCACGATGAAGCTTATCGCCGCGGGTTACGACATACTGCTCGAAAAACCCGTGACGAACAATAAAAAAGAGCTTCTGGATATTCAGCGCGCGGCGAACGCAAAGGGCGTGAAAATAGTCGTGTGCCACGTTTTGCGGTACGCTCCGTTTTACAGGACGATAAAGGAGCTTATAAACGACGGAGTCATCGGCAAAATTCTCACGATAGAAATGAACGAACACGTCTGGATAGCGCATTTTCTCGACAGCTTCGTGCGCGGCAAATGGAGCAAGGAAGAAGAGTGCGGCTCGGGCTTTCTTCTCCAAAAATCCTGCCACGACACCGACCTTATCTGTTGGCTCCATAACGATTCCGAACCGAAAAGACTTTCGAGCTTCGGCTCACGCGCGCTGTTCGTAAAGGAAAACGCACCCGCGGGCGCGACGGAATTTTGCTATAATTGTCCGCACAATTCGACTTGCCTTTATTCGGCGCAAAAGGTGCATTTAGAATTCGACAGCCTGCCCTTTCAGACGTGGGAGGGTATGGGCAAACCGATAGACGAAATCACCAAAGAGGAAAAAGCGGAGTATTTGAAGCATTCGCGCTACGGAAGATGCGCGTTTAACAGCGGCGGAGACATCGTAGACAGGCAGACTCTTAACGTGGAGTTCGAGGACGGCGTGACCGCGGTGTTTACAATGGTCGGCGGAACGAGTAAGGCGGGAAGATATATTCATATCGTCGGTACGCACGGAGAGGTCGAAGGACATCTGGAAGACGATAAGTTTATACTCCGGAAGTTCAACAGAGAGGGAACTAATTTCGGCTACGACGAAGAGATTATCGACGTGTCGAACAGCGTTAAAAACCATTCCAAATACGCGGGACACGGCGGCGGCGATTATCTCCTCGTTCACGACGCGATAGAGTATATCGGCGAGGGCAAGGCTTCCGTTTCGGTTACGGATATAAACGACTCGGTGAACGGGCATTGTCTCGTGTTTGCCGCGGAAGAAGCCAGAAAGCAGATTAAAATAGTAAATTTTAAGGAGTTCAAACAATGAAAACTAACAAATACATAGATTCTCACGTTCACATTTCGATGGATTTCCCGCTTGAACAGAGCGAGCAGGCGTTTCGCTGGTTTAACGAAGAGGGGCATATAGAGAGAACTAATTTTCTCGCCTTAAACGCGCACACCTTCTTTCAGGAAACGCAGCTCGACAACAGCAAATGTCTGTACTTAAAAACGCGTTTTGCTCCGTACGGCTACGCGGGGTATTGTCTCGATTATACGAAACCGAACACCGCAAAAGGATTTTTGGAGCAGATTAAGCTTGCGGTAAAGGCGGGCTTCGATTGCTGGAAAATTATAGAAGCAAAGCCTAATTCGCAGTGCTTCTGGAAGCATCGTATGGACGACGAGATTTACGAACCCGCATTTAACTATGCGGAGGAAAAGAGATTCCCGATAATCGTTCACGTCGGCGATCCGATAGGCATGTGGGAGGACGAGTATAAGGAAGGTTATCTCAAAAAAGAAGAGTATCAGCAGCAGATGTACAACGTTTTAGAACGTCACCCGAACCTCGTGCTTACCTTCGCGCACTTCGGGTTTATGTGCGATAAGCCTGAATTCGTGGAAAATATGTTCAAAAAATACAAGACGGTGTATCTCGACAACGTGCCGGGACCGGAAGAGTATTTCGTGATAGCCAAAAATCCCGCGCCTTGGAAAAGACTTATGGAAAAGTATTCGGACAGATTTATTTTCGGCACGGACAGGGGCAATCACGGCACGGAAGGCTTTACGAAAGAGGAATATTTCAAGCACTATCCCGAAACGGTGACTTACGAGTTGAATATGTTGACGAAAGACGGCGAGTACGACGGCAAATATCCCTTCGAGGGGTACGAATATCACTGGGGCAAGGTGTTATACGGGCTGAATCTCTCGGACGAGGCGTTCAACAATATAGTATACAACAACTTTATGCGCATTTACGGCGAACCGAAGCCGGTGAATTACGAATGTTTGTACGAGATAGCAAAACACGAGTTCGCGCTTCCTTCCAAAAGCCCGTACTTGAAAAGCGACTACGAAAAAATAGTAAACGAATGTAAAAAACACGGCGTTAAGGTAGAAGAGTGAAGCGATCGTGTGAAAGACGAAATAAATATATAGGCAGTTTATTATAATAGTAAAGAACGGCGCGCGGCAGGCTCGTTGTTAAAAAAAGAGTTAAAAGAGATTTTTAAATCGACGCCTTCGACAAAATTTTGTCGAAGGCGTCGATTTTTTATCGAAAGGCTTGACGAGAATTAGTGAATATGGCGATTCCGAAAAATACGGAAGACTTGATAAATAAGAAGAGAAAATTCTTGTGTCGCGCGGTGTTTATAGATTTCAGAGTTTTTCGCGTGACCACATTTTTATGTACAGCCGTTTGTTCGGTCGGCGGGCGTTCTTATATCGGCGGCGGTCAATCTCGGAAAAGTATAAAAATTTTTCACGGAATTCTCTATTGCATAGGCAATATTTCGGGTGTATAATTCAGTTATAACAAAAAAATTCGGAGAATAAAAGCGATGACAAAAAGGCGGCTTATCGGAATAATTCTTTCTTTAACGATAGCTTTATCGTCGGCGGTGATTTTTGCGTGCGGCGGCAACGGCGGGGCAAACGGCGACGGCGGAGCAGACGGGGAGAAGCCTTCGACGCCGACCGAACCCGAAACGCTTATGAGCTTCGACGATTATTATCTCGATACTTACATAAAGCCTTTTTGGACGGGGCGTTTTTCTTATAATGAAACGGTTATGTTCCTCGGAGAAGACGACGTCGCGCCGCTTTTATACGATATAGAAGAGGTTATCGCGGTTACCTCTTACGACCTTGCCACTATTTACGAAGCGGGCAAGGATTACGAGGTAAAGGACGGAAAGCTTTTGAGAACCGCGAACTCGCGGATTCCGTATTTTACGGAAGACGAGTATTATCCCAAGGAATACGTCGCAAACAAAATGATGCGTTGTCTTACGGCGGGGAAGGAATACGTTTTATATGGCGAGCGCGATACGTTCACTTCCCGTCAGATAGCGGTGACTTATACGCACGAAGAGGGGTGGAGCGGTTTCGTTCCCGAAAGCGAAGCGGCTAAGCTTTCCGAAACAATGCAAAAGCTCGAAAGCGGGAAAGATATAAAAATCCTATTTTACGGCGACAGCATAACGACGGGCGCGAATTCGAGCAAAAAGGTGGGCGTAAAGCCTTATGCCGAAACGTATCCCGAAATGGTCGTTTCCGCGCTTAAAGAAAAGTACGGGTACGACGAAATAAATTATACGGTCAATAACAACAAAGCGGACGAAAGCGTTCCTTATACCGATTCGCCCTCGCGCGGGGAAAAGAAAATTATAGATTATATAAATACCGCGGTCGGCGGGCAGGACTCTTTGTGGGCTAACGCAAATTACGCGGCGCGCGTGCTGGAATTTAAGCCCGACCTTCTTTTTATAGCGTTCGGAATGAACGACAAAACGCGTACCGCCGCTTTCTTTGCGGATAAAATCAAAACGCTCGTGAACGCGATAAAAACCGAGCTTCCCGAGACCGAAATAGTGCTTGTTTCCACTTCGCTTCCGAGCAGAGAAGCGGCGGCGGTGAATACCCGCAC
>CAVBZJ010000150.1:0-4667 GCA_963599785.1 Anaerovoracaceae bacterium | reverse complement strand
TTTATTTCCTTTACGGTATCGAACGTTTCGCATTTCTTAAATAAATCCATAATTGCAACGACTGTTCCTTTTCTTTTTCTTGCATTATACAACTTTTTAAAGGAAAAATCAATCGTTTGATTTTACGAATTTTGCCGAATAGTCCGAATACTTACCTATTCGCTCGGCTTTTTGTCCTCGCGGAAGCTGTTTAACTTCCAAGTTCCGCGCGGAAAATATCAGCTGCCGAGTTCCGCACCGCCGTTTCCGCCGCGTTTTTTGGCGAAGAAGTTTGCCGCCGAATTTTTCTCGCCGCCGTAAAGCACGTTTTTAAGGCGCAGATTTTCTATTTCGAGAGCGGCGAGTCTTTCGCGAAGGAAAGCGTTTTCGCGGCGTTCTCTTGCGGCGACGCGTTCCATAAGCCCGTTTATCTCCGCTTTAAGCTTTTTTATCTGCGCGTCCGCCGCGCCTTTTTCTCCCGTGCCGCCGACTATGCCGAACGTGCCGATCGCGCGTTCTTTTATGACGCCCGCTTTTTTCAGTTCGGCGTTAGTTTTCTCGATAAGCTCGGGATTATTTTTCGCCACCGCGCGGAATTTGTTTTGAAGCCTTAACGCCGTTTTCGCGTCTCCGCCCGCCATTTCCGTAATGATTCTTCTTACCGAACGCCCCGAAGCCTTGCCCGCAAGCACCTTTTTCACGAGTGCTTTTTCCTCGCATTCTTTAAACGCGGTGATTTTCTCGACCGCGAGCGGTTTGCCGCCGAGGTATTCTTTGCAGAAATTCTCGTCGCGTGCGGAAAGCTTTGCCATAGCGTAGTAAAGATTTCTCACCGTGCCGCGCGCCTTGCCGGTTTTTCTCGAATATTCGCCGAAAATTTCGGTAAGCGTTCCGCCATCCCTCGCGTTCAGAAGCTCCGCAAGCCCCCTCACGTCCTCTTCCTTATAACCGTAAATTCCTTTCATAAAATCCTCCGAGCCGCGCCCGCCCGTTCCTTTTCTTCGACCTCGCCGAGAAACACATATTTACCCCGCACCCGCACAAAACCTTTTTACGAAAACTTTTTTCAAAACCTTTTTCAAAAAGCTTTTACGGGAAGCTGCAAATAAGGGGCGACGATAGAGAAAACCGGTAAGCGACCGAACGCGCTTTTAATAACTTTCGTAACGATTGTTGACATATTTTTATTCTTTTATACATAGTTTTTTGTATAATGTACTACTATTTTTCCGCGGACTACCCCGCAGTCATCAAAATCGGCGGAATTTACCTCGGCACGATAACGAACACCGTCAAATTCTGCAACCTGAACGAAGAACGCCCGCCCCTTATAGAAATAATACCGACGGGCGCCCCCGCTCTGCCATGCGCGTTTTTTCCGAACGCCGAATTTTTAGCCGCGCCACCGCCCTCATACGCCGTCACCGACCTCGGCGGCGGATATCTTATAAAAGCTTTTTCTCCGATAGACGTCGGTCGCGCGTTTTCGCTCGTCGCGCAGGAAAAATATCAGGGACTCGTCGCGACGGTCTTTACCGAAAACGGGTATAAGCTGTCCTTGGAAACACCCGCAGACTGTTATGCTGAAACCCTGCCCTTTCCCGTAGCGGAAGCGAAGTTCAGTCTTAAATATTGCGGTTCGGAGGAGCTTTTGTTCGCGGAATTTCTGCCGCCCGCGGGGCAATCGGGCGAAAGCACCTCAAAAAGCGCGGAAAAAATCGTGTGCGCGTTTTCGGCGGCGGGGAAAATAAAAAAGGTTTTCGAGCGGGAGGTCGCGGAAATCTCTCTCGATAAGGAGATAGAAACGACCGAAAGATATAGAGATATTGCAAAGCACGAGGTTAAAATTTTCTGGGAGTACGACGCGGAAAAAAGAGAAATGAAAGAATCGTCGAGAAGCGTTTTTCACTCGCCGTCGTTCGATAAAAAGCGGCTTCCGACGAGAATTTTACCGTTCGCGTTTATAGAAGAATTTTTGGTTAAAGGCGATTATCTCGAATACCTTACGGGGAGCGTAAAAGAAAACGCGGATAAGCTTGGCGGGTTTTTAGGGGAATTTATCGGCGTTATGCCCCCGCCGCGGTTCAGAAAGGAAAACGAAACGGGGCTTATATACCGCACGGGCGAGCGCACTTACAAAGCGGAATACTATATATTCGAGCTTTCGGAACGCAAAATCGGGAACATAATAAAAGAATGAGGCTTGCAAAAATAAATTTTTGCATTGCATTCGCAATATGTTTTTGCTAAACGCAAATAACAGCCGTTCGTTAAAATATGGCGCTCAAAAACCATTGCAAGCAAGTTTTTTCGCTTGTATTATTAAAGAATAAGCTCCGCAAAATTACGCTCCGTACCCCCCCTCATCATAACCTCGCGCAATCATACCGCCGCGCCACGCACCCCCATAAAATTGCGCCCCATGCCCCCGCGCCGCTTCCCCTCACACCACCCATAAAATCGCGCGCCGCCATACCCCACAACCTCGCCGCATCGTCTATAATCTTCGCACCCTCGCCCATTTTTCTTTTGCAGTCGCAAACCGCAAGACGGAAAAAATAAAAAACACAAAAAGGTTGCAAGCCGTTTTCGACTTACAACCTTTTTTCTCTCTTTATTAAAGTTTACCCGCTCCGCGCGTTCGCCGTCTTTCTCGTTCTTCCTTCTCTTTCTCCTCTCGCGTCTTTCCCGCGCCGAGTTCAGGAGAGTCCCTCTTCCGCGGTTTTAAGATTTACGTCGTTCAGGCATTTAAGCTCGTAGAACTTGCCCTTTTTAGCCATAAGTTCTTCGTAAGTACCCGTTTCCACCGCAACGCCCTCGTCCATCACGACTATTCTGTCCGCGTCGCGGATGGTGGAAAGTCTGTGCGCGACGATAAACGTAGTTCTTCCGCGAATAGAGCCGCTTATAGCCTTCTGAACGTGATATTCCGATATATTGTCGAGCGCGCTCGTAGCCTCGTCGAGAATGAGGATTTTCGGATTTCTGATAAGCGCGCGGGCAATGGTAATTCTCTGTTTCTGCCCGCCCGAAAGCTTTCCGCCGTGTTCGCCCACGTCCGTATCGAGACCTTCCGGCAAATCTTTAAGAAATTCCGTAATATTCGCCTTTTCAACGGCTTGCATCAGCTCTTCTTCGCTGTAATTTGTAAGACCATAAGTAATGTTATCTCTTATCGAACCCGAAAACAGAATACTGTTCTGCGGCACGACGGAGATAAAGTGCCTGTATTCCGAAAGATTTAATTCGCTCATAGGTTTATCGTCTACTCTTATTTCACCCGAAGTAGGCGTTAAAAGCCCTATAATAAGGTTCATAACGGTAGACTTTCCGCTGCCCGAAGCCCCTACGAACGCAACGCACTCACCCGCCGCGACGTGCAGATTGAAATTCTGCAAAACGTACTGCTCGGTGTCGGGGTATCTGTAATAAACGTTGTCGAAGTCCACCTTTCCGATTATTTCGGGAATATCCTTTTTACCGATATTCACCTCGACGTCCTTGACGTTCATAATTTCCGCAACGGAAGCGAGAGCCTCCGCGCCGCTGCCCACCTGCGGAATAACGCCTACAAGCCCCATCGCGTAGCTGCTTATCGAGGTGAACATAGACTGATAAAGAACTATGTCGCCCACGCCGATAATCCTTTTAAGCGCAAGCACAGAGCAGAACACGAGACACACCGCGGAAAGCATCATATTCACTACCCACGAACTCGCCCCGAAGCCCGCGTTGGTCATATCCATTTGCCTACCCGACTTTGCAAGATTGCGGATAGAGCTTTCCACCGAAGAATATTCGGTGTTTTCTAGCCCGTGAGATTTCGTTACGGGCATCATTTCGAGCATAGTGGTAACCTTGGTGCTTACGCCCTCGGTTTTCACGCGGTAATCGTGGTTTCTCTTGGCAATCTTTTTTCTGAACGCGAACGTAAGCCCCACGTTACAGGGAATCACGAGCAGGAAAAACAGACCTATGATTCCGTTTTTGCAGACGGAAACGACCGCCGCCATAATCGCGCTGACGACGTTGGGAATTATAGAAAACGCGATCAGGTTGAAAAAGTTGTCGATAGCGTCGGTATCTTTAAGGAATTTGGACTGAATTTTACCCGTCTGAATATCCTTGTGATAGGTTATGGAAAGGCTTTGCAGCTTTCTTATGACCGAGCATTTAATGCCCGCGCTCGTGGTGCGAAGCATTTTGCTTACGATATGCCCGCGCCACATAGTCGTGGGAATATTCTGTAAAAGCATAACGACTAAAAGCGCGGAATCTATTATGATTCTGTTCCACACCTCGCGCGTTACCTCGCCCGCCTCCGAAACGGAAGCGGTAACGACGTTTATTATGTCCGCGGTGACGAGCGGCATAGCCCACAGCGGCGCGGATTGAAGTATATATACGAAAGTGGAAAGTATAAGCGGAAAAAGATTCAATCTTGCGAGCCTCGGCAAAAATTTCGTCTTTTTTCTGTTCTTTTTATCGGCGGTTTCCTCGAATAAATACTCGTAATCGGGGATAACGTTGTCGCTGCGCTTATAACTTCGCGGGCGCTTTCCTTTTTCGGCTGTTTCCATAATAACCTCTCTTCTATAATCTTTTCTCGTATTTCTCTTGCGGCTGAACCCGCGGCGAAAATCGCTTTAAAAACAAAAAAGTCTTTAACGTAACGGATACGTCAAAGA
>CAVBZJ010000149.1:0-4691 GCA_963599785.1 Anaerovoracaceae bacterium | reverse complement strand
TGGAGATATAATTGTGTTCAATGATGGTAACTCTATTACTTATAATATTTTTTAATATGCATTTTATCGAATTAAAAAAGACTATAAAGCACACTCGCTCCATAGCCTTTATATTTTTAAGTTTTCCTTATTGCGTAAACTTGCAATTATTCAACACGTTTATAATTTCAGCTCACTCAAAAGCTTTTTCGCTTCCGAAACCTTATTTTCATTCACCTTCAATTCGCTTACGCCGCGCTTTGCGCGACCTTTGAATATTAACTTGAACCAACGACATATTTCATAAAACGGTAATAAGAATTTACGTTTATTCAGCGCTGGATACTGAAATCTTAAAACGTCATAGGGTAGCCAGATTCTCGAAAAAATATATTTCATTTTTCCGCCTTCTTTATTTTGTTGAACGGAAACTCTGTTTTCAAGCGTTCCGTATACCCCGCCGTTCAGAATAAAATATTCCAACTCCTTGGTTGTTTCCGTATGTGTTTCATCGCCAAACCAAATTTCGGAAAGCAATTCAGAATATTTTGCAAACGTATCGAGTCCACCTTTTTTAAGAAGCTCATTTCTACCGTTTTCACTATACGAAAGCTTATGTTTCAAAATCCAGACGTCAAGAAAAGGTCTTACTCCGCACCCACCGTAAACGAAATGCTTTGCCATATGCGCTATGTGGTAATAATAATACATTTCGTCGGTAAGTACAATCTCGCTTGTCCCGTCAATGCACTCCGTATAATCCCAAACGTTCCGCAAAAGCTTGTCTGCCTCTCCGATAACATGATCCTCTATCAAACTGTAATGCAACTCTAAATGCATTCCGCTTTGGGAATATAACTGCATATCGTGCGAACCTTTTTCCCTCCGCTCACAAGTATATCCCAAGGTGTTTACGAGGGCGGAAATCGCGCGGTCTAAATCCTCTTCCTTCACGAGGACGTCTATGTCGCAACTCGTTCGCTCCCACGGCTCGGGATAATATTTTCTTATCACCGCTCCTTTCAGCGGTATGAACGGTATCTTCGCTTCCCCGAGCGCGCGCCGTATCTCGCCAAGCTCGTAATTAAGCTTTTCATAACGATACACCGCCGTAAATATCTCTTTCTCGAACGCCGCCTTTACCTTGCCTTCCGTCAGCACTCCGCTCTTTATCAGCGCGTTCCCGACTATATGCGCAAGGTCGTGCTTTTTGGAAAGCTTGTACAGCTCTTTAAACTCTTCTTCCGAAAGCGTGCGGAAAGCCTCGGCGTCGATCGCTTTTCCGCAGACCTCACCCGCTATTAAATCCGTCATCGCCTTCGCAAGCTTTTCCATCCCTTTCCGTCCTTTTTATCGCGTTTTTACTTAATTCTTTCTCCAAACGAACTTATTCACCACGCCGACGTACGACTGTATGATCTTCACTACCTTCGTAGACACGTTCTCCTCGACGTAATCGGGTACGGGTATGCCGTAATCTCCGTTTTCGTTCATTTCCACAGCCGTCGTCACCGCTTGCAACAGCCCTTTTTCGTCTATCCCCGCCAAGATAAAGCACGCCTTATCCAAAGCTTCGGGGCGTTCCGTCGAGGTCCTTATGCACACCGCGGGGAACGGCTTTCCTATGCTCGTAAAAAAGCTGCTCTCTTCGGGCAACGTGCCGCTGTCCGACACCACCGCGAACGCGTTCATTTGCAGATTGTTGTAATCGTGAAAGCCCAAAGGCTCGTGCCGTATCACTCGGCTGTCAAGCTTAAACCCGCTCTGTTCCAGACGTTTTCTCGACCTCGGGTGGCACGAATACAGTATCGGCATATCGTACTTCTCCGCCAGCCCGTTTATTGCGCCAAACAGCGACTTAAAATTCTTTTCCGTGTCTATGTTTTCTTCTCTGTGCGCGGATAAGAGTATATATTTCTTCGGCTGTAATCCGAGCCTTTTCAAAATATCCGAACCTTCTATCTCTTTAAGATTTTCGTGCAGAACCTCCGCCATAGGGCTTCCCGTAACGTACGTTCTTTCCTTCGGAAGTCCGCAGTCCGCAAGGTATCTCCTCGCGTGTTCCGAATACGCCATATTCACGTCCGATATTATATCCACTATTCTGCGGTTGGTCTCTTCGGGCAGGCACTCGTCCTTGCAACGATTGCCCGCTTCCATATGGAATACGGGTATGTGCAACCTCTTTGCCGCGATTGCAGACAGACAGCTGTTCGTGTCCCCGAGTATTAAAAGCGCGTCGGGATTTATCGCCGTCATCAGCTTGTACGAACAGTTTATGATATTCCCCACCGTCGCGCCGAGGTCGTCTCCCACCGCGTCCATATACACTTCGGGATCTTTCAGCTTCAAGTCCTTAAAGAACACTCCGTTCAAGTTATAGTCGTAGTTCTGTCCCGTATGCGCAAGAATGCAATCGAAGTATTTGCGGCATTTGTTTATCACCGCCGCGAGCCTTATGATTTCGGGGCGCGTGCCGACTATGATAAGCAGTTTTATCCGCCCGTCTTCCTTAAATTTTATATCCGTATAATCCGTCTTTATTTCCATACTATTTTTCTACCTTTTCGTAAAAAGTATCGGGGTGTGCGGGATCGAACGCCTCGTTTGCCCACATAACCGTCACCAGCTTTTCCGTTTCGCTTAAATTCGTTATGTTATGCGTATACCCCGGCAACATATGCACAGCTTCTATCTTGTCGCCGCTTACCTCGAATTTAAGAACCTCGTCCGTACCGATTTTACGTTCCTCTATCAACGCTCTCCCCGACACGACTATAAAGAACTCCCACTTGCTGTCGTGCCAATGTTCGCCTTTCGTTATCTTCGGATCGGATATGTTTACGGAAATCTGTCCGCAGTTCTCCGTTTTAAGAAGCTCCGTAAAGCTTCCCCTCGCGTCTACGTTCATTTTGAGCGGGAAAGCTACTTTTTCTTTCGGCAAATACGACAAATACGTCGAATACAGTTTTTTCGCGAACGAATTGTTCGGTATTTCGGGCATAACGAGCGTTTGCGACTGTACTTTAAACTTTTCAAGCAGGTCCGCTATCTCGCCGAGCGTTACCTTATGCGTTATCGGCGCGGCGCAATACCTCCCGTTTTCGGAGAGCACCGTTTCTATCCCGTCAAACTCCGCGCGGTGTTCTTTGCCTTCGAGTGCGTCCAGCATTTCCGTCACGAGGTCGTCTATATACAATAGTTCGAGTTCGGTCGAGCGGTCGTTTATCGTTATCGGCAAATCGTTGGCGGTGTTGTTGCAAAAGGTCGCAACCGCGCTGTTGTAATTAGGACGACACCACTTCCCGAACAAATTCGGAAAACGATACACAAGCACTTTCGCGCCCGTTTCTTTCGCGTAATCGAAAAACAGTTCTTCGCCCGCTTTTTTACTCCTTCCGTATTCGCCGTCGTAACGCCCGATAAGCGTCGCCTGTATGGACGACGAAAGCATCACGGGACATTTATTCCCGTGTTTTTTCAGCGTTTCCAAAAGCTGCGACGCGAACCCGAAATTCCCTTTCCGAAATTCTTCGGGATCTTTCGGTCTGTTCACCCCGGCAAGGTTGAACACGAAATCCGATTCTTTGCAATACTCGTCAAGCTCTTCGGCAGTGTTTTCGACGTCGTACTCGAAAACCTGTTCGATTTTCAGCTCGGGGCGGGTTTTATTCTTTCCGTCTTTTATGTTATTAAGCGCGCATACGAGGTTCTTTCCTACGAACCCCTTCGCTCCCGTCACTAATATTTTCATATCGCTTCGCCGTTACTTTCCGAGCTTTGACAGCTCGTCCTGTATATATTTAAGACTTGCGATTTTCGCCTTCGTTTCTTCGAGGTTCAGCATACGCGTATTGTTGGAATTGAACTCCGTCAACACGTTTCTCTTCTCGTCGCCCTCTTTGAAATACTTGTCGTAATTCAGTCCTCTGTTATCCGCAGGCACGCGGTAGAAATTGCCCATATCCACTGCCTTCGCGCACTCTTCGTTCGTGAGTAGCGTTTCGTACATCTTTTCGCCGTGGCGGATTCCGATTACCCGTATATCCTCTTTCTTGCCGCCGAACAGCTCGCATACCGCTTCCGCCTGCGTTTTTATCGTACACGCGGGGGCTTTCTGAATGAGAAGGTCGCCGTTTTCGCCATGTTCAAACGCAAACAAGACGAGGTCTACCGCTTCGTCCAAAGACATTATGAATCTCGTCATTTTCGGCTCGGTCAAAGTGATGGGTTGTCCGTCTTTTATCTGTTCTATCCAAAGCGGTATTACGCTGCCGCGACTGCACATTACGTTGCCGTAACGCGTGCAGCAGATTTTGGTTTTTCCGCTGTTCCTCGATTTTGCAACCGCAACTTTTTCTTCTATCGCCTTGGTTATACCCATTGCGTTTATCGGGTATGCGGCTTTGTCCGTAGAAAGGCAGATGACCGATTCCACGCCCTCGTCTATCGCCGCGGTCAAAACGTTGTCCGTACCGATTACGTTCGTGCGAACAGCTTCCATGGGGAAGAACTCGCAGGAAGGCACTTGTTTTAACGCCGCCGCGTGGAATATGTAGTCCACGCCGTGCATCGCGCCCTTCACAGACTGCAAATCTCTCACGTCGCCTATGTAAAATTTGATTTTATCCGCGACCTCGGGCATTTTCGCCTGAAATTCGTGGCGCATATCGTCTTGTTTTTTCTCGTCGCGGGAAAATATCCTTATTTCT
>CAVBZJ010000148.1:0-4744 GCA_963599785.1 Anaerovoracaceae bacterium | reverse complement strand
GGTTTGGCACCTCGATGTCGGCTCGTCACATCCTGGGGCTGGAGAAGGTCCCAAGGGTTCGGCTGTTCGCCGATTAAAGTGGCACGCGAGCTGGGTTCAGAACGTCGTGAGACAGTTCGGTCCCTATCCATCGTGGGCGTAGGATATTTGAGAGGCTTTGTCCCTAGTACGAGAGGACCGGGATGAACGCACCTATTGTGCACCTGTTGTCGTGCCAACGGCATAGCAGGGTAGCGAAGTGCGGATGAGATAAACGCTGAAAGCATCTAAGCGTGAAACTCGCCTCAAGATAAGATATCCCATATCGTAAGGTAGTAAGACCCCTCAAAGACAATGAGGTTGATAGGTCGGGGGTGTAAGCGTTGCGAGACGTTTAGCTAACCGATACTAATAGGTCGAGGGCTTGATCTCAGAAATGAGATGAAAAGCGAATATTTACGAAGAATAACGAATACTTGACTAAAAGAGATTAGCCTGATGTGCTTGAAATAAGTTAAAAGTTCTATGCAGTTGTGAATCTACGTTAGTTCATACGCTTGACGGAAGAGAAAAAAGGGTATATAATGGAAATATACCGAAACAACATAGATATATCGTGAAGGGTAAACCCTTCGTAATATATACCATTGCGGTGACGTTAGCGGTGAGGATCCACCTGTTCTCATACCGAACACAGAAGTTAAGCTCACTTGCGCCGAAAATACTTAATTGGTGACGATTCGGGAAGATAGGTTGTTGCTGCATCCATGAAAAAAGGAACTGTTCTGAAAACGAACGGTTCTTTTTTTGTGTTGTTTTATTGTTGCCACTGTTATAGAAAAATTTTATTCTTTTGTAAAGCGGGGGCTTTTATTATTTAGTTGCCGCTTGAATTATTTGATTTATCCTTATTAAACGACAGTATTTATATATTTTTTCGCCCGATTAGCCGTTGCGTATTCGCTTATGTTACAATTTTCGGAAAAAGCAAAGTTGAGGGGTATGCTTTGATTCGGAGCAATCGATAAAAAACGAATCGAGTGCGGTTGATTTTATTATAACCGGTTTTTTTTAGCTTAATAAGTTACAAATAAGATTTTACAACCGAACGTTAAAACTTTCTTTTGAACGCGGAATGAATTTGATAATTTTTTTCTTGCTATTATTCGCGATTTAGAATATAATATAAACAATAATAAAAGGGAGTCTGTATGTTAAGTTTTATTTCCGCGAAAGAGGCGGCAGAGAAATGGGAGATTTCACAAAGACGCGTTTCGGTTTTGTGTAGCGAAAATCGTATCGAAGGCGCAATGATGGTCGGCAATATGTGGATTATTCCGTCGAATGCCGAAAAACCCGTCGATAAAAGAACGGTACGTTATGAGAAGTCAAAGAACGTAACGTTGAAGCCTTTTGTAAAATGGGTAGGCGGAAAAAGCCAGCTTGTAGAGCAAATTGAAAAAATGTTGCCTATGGACGAGCAAAAGACGTTGATTAAGTACGCCGAACCTATGGTTGGGGGCGGGGCGCTTTTTTTCAGTATACTTTCCAAATATAATTTTGACGAATTGTATATCGGAGATATAAATGCCGAGCTTATAAACGCGTATCAAGCCGTTAAGAACGATGTTGAAAATTTGATTTCCAAGCTTAACGAAATGCAAATGTTGTTTTTACCGATGGACGATAACGGCAGAAAATACTTTTACTATTCCGTGCGCGAAAAATTTAATTCTACCGTCTTGACCGAAGACACGGCAACAGATAAGGCTGCGGAATTTATATTTTTGAATAAAACTTGTTTTAACGGACTTTATCGAGTAAACAGAAAGGGGCAATTCAACGTGCCTATGGGGGCATATAAGAATCCCGCGATTTGTGACGATGAAAATCTGCGGAACATTCACGCGGCTTTGCAGAACGTAAAAATAGTGTGCGGGGATTACACTCTTTCAAAAAGCTTTATAGATAAAAATACTTTTGTATATATAGATCCGCCCTATCGCCCCATTTCGGAAACCTCGGGTTTTACGGCGTATAATACCGACGCTTTTGACGATAACGAGCAGATAAGACTTGCAAAATTTATTGACGAAATCAATCTTTCGGGAGCAAAAATCGTGTTAAGCAATTCCGATCCGAAAAACGTGAACGAGGAAGATAACTTTTTTGACGATTTATACAAGAATTATAAAATAAATCGTGTGGAAGCAAACCGAGCGATAAACAGCAAGGGCGATAAACGCGGCAAAATAAACGAATTGCTTATTTGTAATTAAGAGGAGGGTAGTATGGCAGAGTTAAAACTATTTAAGGTAAACGGACGCGTTGAAGAATTGAAATCTAAAAGCGTGACGATAGAAAAAGAATTGCAAACTATAATAGAAAGAAATATGCAAGAGTTTTTCGGCGTGCGTTTTCTTGCTTCCGAATATAGAATAGACAACGGGAGAATGGATTCAATAGGGATAGACGAAAATAACTGTCCCGTAATATTTGAATATAAGCGTTTTTCAAGTGAAAACGTAATAAATCAAGGCTTATTTTATTTGAATTGGCTGTTGGAACATAAGGCAAATTTTAAGCTTTTAGTTTTGGAAACATATGGAAAAAGCATCGCAAACAACATTGATTGGTCGATGCCTCGCGTGATTTGTATCGCGAGCGATTTCAATAAGTACGACGAAGAGGCGATAAAGCAAATAAACAGGAACGTGTCGCTTATTCGTTATAAACAGTACAATAACGACTTGCTTTTATTTGAATTATTGAATACTAATACCGTTGCACCGATAGACAACGAAGCTTCGGAACATAAGGCGCAGCAAAATAGCGATAAAACCTTTACAGAGCAATATAAGAACGCACCGCAAAAATTTAAAGAAATGTATGATGAGTTGTCCGACTATGCGTTAAGTTTAGGTGACGACGTATCTCAAAGTACGTTAAAGTTATATTCAGCCTTTAAAAAGATAAAAAACTTTTGTACTATGGAAATTTATCAAACAAAATTATTGATAAATTTCAGGCTTAATCCTGATGAATATGAGTTATCTGATATGCTGCGCGACGTTCGCAATATAGGGCATTGGGGTTGCGGCGATTTACAGTTGATAATAAAAGATCGTTCTGAAATAGAAAAAGCAAAGGAACTTATTTCAAAAGCATACGAAAATAATTAAGGGCAAAACAAATGAAAAGAGATTTTAACGAATGGCTCGATACGTTCAGAAGAAGTATTTGCGATTACAAATTTTATGTCGATTTTCAAAAGGTTTACGGCAACGTCGATAAAATTAAAGTAGAGCTGAATATTCTTAATTCACTTATCGGTTCAAAAAATATCGAAAACGATTTCAGAAATCTCGCCGTCGAATACCCGAAGATTTTGAAATGTATTCCCGTTCTGCTTGCCGTTCGCGGTCGCGAAATATATGCGATTGACGGGGACGGTGAATATACGTTTGATTTTGCCAAACAAAATTATTCTATCGACGAATACATAATGTTTATGCGTAAGACGGGGTTGTTTTCGCTTATTTCGGAGCATTTAATAAACAATCTTGTTGATTACGTTACGGGCGTAGAGGTCGGGCTTGACAGCAACGGGCGTAAAAATCGCGGCGGACATTTAATGGAAGTGTTGGTCGAATCGTATTTTATTAAAGCGGGGCTTGAAAAGGACGTCGACTATTTTAAGGAAATGTATCTTTCGGACGTTGAAAAGAAGTGGAATTTAGATTTGTCGAGCATTTCAAACCAAGGAAAAGCCAAAAAACGTTTCGATTTTGTCGTGAAAAAGGGTGAAACCGTCTATGCCGTAGAAGCAAACTTTTATTCGAGTCAAGGCTCGAAGCTTAACGAAACCGCAAGAAGCTATAAAACGATTGCCTTGGAGGCGAGAGAAATAAAGGGGTTTGCGTTTGTTTGGTTTACCGACGGACAGGGCTGGAAATCCGCACGTCATAATCTCGAAGAAACGTTCGACGTTTTAGACAATATGTATTGCATCGCGGATTTGGAAAACGGTGTAGTAAAGGAGCTTTTCAGGTAATATGGGGAAGAAAACTATTCCGTTACAGCCCGAAAATTTCGAGCTTGAAACTAATACCGTCTGGGCTTTTCCTTCCCGAGGCAAATGGGCGACGCACGACGCTAAATATCGCGGGAACTGGTCGCCGTATATACCCAGAAACGTTATTTTGCGATACTCGAAAGCGGGCGATACCGTTTTGGATCAATTTGTCGGCGGCGGGACTACCGCCGTTGAAGCGAAACTGACCAACAGAAATTTTATAGGCGTCGATATTAACCCGACGGCGGTTGAAATTACGAAAAATAAACTGAATTTCGACTGTGAGTTTAACCCCTCGTCGGAAGTTCGACAGGGTGACGCGCGTAATCTTTCCGCAATTAACGACGGTACGATAGACCTTATTTGTACGCACCCGCCGTATGCGGATATTATTCATTACAGCGAAGATATTGACGGCGATATGTCGCTTATGCCGATAAAAACGTTTCTGTTTGAAATAGGAAAGGTCGCGGAAGAATGTTATCGGGTGCTTAAAAAGGACGGGTTTTGCGCCATACTTATGGGTGATACTCGTAAAAAGGGTATGGTTCAGCCGCTGGCTTTTGAAACGATGCGCGTTTTTGAGACGGTCGGCTTCAAAACGAAGGAAATAATAATCAAAGAACAGCACAACTGCAAGGCAACGGGCTACTGGAAAACTAACAGCATAAAGTTTAACTTTCTTTTGCT
>CAVBZJ010000147.1:0-4845 GCA_963599785.1 Anaerovoracaceae bacterium | reverse complement strand
CTTGCCGAATATCTCGCGCTCGTATATTTCAAGAATTACTTTGCCGCGGACGTAATCGTTTACGTTCCGATGACAAAGAAAGCGGAGCGAAAACGCGGCTACAACCACGGGAAAGTCCTTGCGGAAAAGACTTCGGAAATCGTGGGCGTTCCCGTTCTCGATTGTCTCGAAAAGACGAGGGAAACGAAGCGTCAGGCAAAGCTTAACGCCGAAAGCAGAAAGAAAAATCTTATCGGCGCATTTAAAGTGATCGATAAGCGTGCGGTAGAAAACAAGACCGTGCTTATAATAGACGACGTTACGACTACGGGCGCGACGGGAGAAGCCGTTGCGGAAGCGTTAAAGAAGGCGGGAGCGAGTTCCGTGCTTTTGCTGACCGTCGCCGCGGTATCGTTTTTGAAAAATAATAGAATCGTGAAAAAATAAGGAGCAGAAAATGGGATTATTTCGTTATATTCTCGGCGGAGAAAGCAGAAGAAATCTCCGCAAACTCGACAGGCTTTCGGAAGAAGTCTTAAAAAAAGAACCGATTTATTCGGCGATGACGGACGAAGAGCTGCGTAAGCAGACGGACGTCTTGAAAGACCGTCTTAAAAACGGCGAAACGCTCGACGATATTCTGACGGACGCGTTCGCCGCGGTCAGGGAAGCCGCGTTCCGCGTTCTCGGAATGAAGCATTATAAAGTTCAGATAATCGGCGGAATCTGTCTGCATCAGGGCAGAGTCGCAGAAATGAAAACGGGTGAAGGTAAAACGCTCGTCGCAACCCTTCCCGCATATCTTAACGCGCTCTCGGGCGAAGGCGTTCATATCGTTACTGTAAACGATTACCTTGCTTCCCGCGACGCTGAGTGGATGGGAAAAGTCTATAAGTTTATGGGACTTACCGTCGGCGTAGCTATTTCGGGAATGGAGGACGAGGATAAGAAAGCCGCTTACGCCTGCGATATTACCTACGGCACGAACAACGAAATGGGCTTCGATTACCTTCGAGACAATCTCAAAAGCCGTTTGGAGCAGATGGTTCAGAGAAAACTCAATTTCGCAATCGTAGACGAGGTTGACTCCATCTTAATCGACGAAGCGAGAACCCCGCTTATAATATCGGGCAGAGGTCAGGAATCGAGCGAGAAATATACGACCGCCAACAAGTTTGTAAAAACGCTCGTTCTCGATAAAGACTTTACGATAGACATAAAAGAAAAGACGGTGCAGATAACAGAATCGGGCGCGAAAAAAGCCGAGCAGTTCTTCGGACTTGCAAGTTTTGCCGATATTGAAAACGCTTCGCTGTCTCATCACATTCAGCAGGCGTTAAAGGCGAATTATATCTTTAAGCGCGACAACGATTACGTCGTTTCCGACGGCGAAGTCATCATCGTAGACGAATTTACCGGTCGTCTCATGATAGGCAGAAGGTATTCGGACGGCTTGCATCAGGCTATCGAAGCAAAGGAAGGCGTTAAGATTCGTAACGAAAACAAAACTTACGCTACTATAACCTTCCAGAACTATTTCAGACTTTATAAAAAGCTTTCGGGTATGACGGGTACCGCAAAATCGGAAGAAGAGGAATTCCGCGCGATTTACGGTCTCGACGTTCTTGAAATTCCTACGAACAAACCCGTTGCGAGAATAGACGCACCCGATATTATTTATAAAACGGTCAACGGCAAGAACCACGCGATTATAGAAGAAATCGCCGCCCGTCACGAAAAAGGACAGCCCGTCCTCGTCGGTACGGTTACGGTTGAAAAATCGGAAGAAATCAGTAAGCTTCTTATCAAAAAGGGTATAAAGCACAACGTTCTGAACGCTAAAAACCACGCTCGCGAGGCTGATATAGTCGCGCAGGCAGGTCGCTACGGCGCAGTCACCATAGCAACGAATATGGCGGGGCGCGGAACGGATATTCTGCTCGGCGGTAACCCCGAGTTTATGGCAAAGAGAAAGCTCCGCGAGGAAGGCGTTCCGGAAGAAACCATCGACCTCGCAACCTCGTTCATTTCGGAAATTCCCGACGACGTTAAGGAGATAAGAAACCATTATCGCGAAATTTACGCGAAATATAAAGAACAGACCGACGCGGAAAAAGTTAAAGTCGTAGCGGCGGGCGGGCTTCATATTCTCGGCACGGAACGTCACGAATCGCGCCGTATAGATAACCAGCTCCGCGGTCGAAGCGGCCGTCAGGGCGACCCCGGTTCTTCTGTGTTTTTCATTTCTCTCGAAGACGATTTGGCAAAACGTTTCGGCGGGGAAAGAATGACTCGCGTTTACGAGATGTTCAAAATCGACGAAAATCAGCCGATGCAGTCCAAAATGCTTTCGAGATCTATCGAGAACGCGCAGCGCGCTATCGAAGGCAGAAACTTCGGCATAAGAAAACACGTTTTGGAATACGACGACGTTATGAACAAACAGCGCGAGGTTATGTACGCCGAGCGTATGAAAGTCATCAAGGACGAAAACGTTCACGAGGATATATTAAAACTTATACCCGATTTCGTGCGCTATACGGTCGGCACGGTTGTGAACAACGAAAACAAGCCCGAAACGTGGGATTTGGAAGCGCTTAACAACGCTATCGAAATGAAGCTTCTGCCCAAGGACAGCAACTTTATCACCAAAGAAAAAGCGGAAAATTGGGATTTCGAGTATCTTATCGAAAAGCTTACGGAAGAAACGATAAACGTTTACGAAGCGAAGATCGCGCGCTACAAAGAAGAGGGCGTGAACTTCTCCGAGGTAGAGAGAATAGTTCTTCTCAAAAATATCGACAGCAAGTGGATAGACCATATCGACGCTATGGATCAGCTTCGTAAGGGCATATCTCTGCGCGGTTACGGCAACGTCGATCCCGTCCTCGAATACAAGAAAGAGGGCTACGAAATGTTCGAGGATTTAACGGCTTCTATTCAGGACGATACCGTTACGTTGCTTTTGAAGGCGGAGCTTCGCAGAGTTCCGCAGGAGCAGAAGGAAGAGCCTAAAAATTTAGCGACTAATCAGGAAGGCGCTGCTCCCGTAATCCGTAAAGCTAAACAGAACATCGGCAGGAACGATCCCTGTCCTTGCGGAAGCGGCAAAAAGTATAAAAACTGTTGCGGTCAGGGTAAATAATATTTAGGAAGCTTTTTTTGAAAATGTTTCCGAAATATTGATTATGAGTAGCCTGTTGCAATAAACGTGTGCAATTATATAACTTTTAACTTTTCGGTAATGAAGTAAGAAAATGAAACTGAAAAAAGTGTCAAAAGAAGGACTGAACGAAATCGTTAAGGCGTTCAGCGAATATCGGTACGAGGACGGAGAAGAGGGCTTATATTATCTGTGCAAAGGCAAAAAAGGCATAGAAAGTTATATGAAAGGCTTCGCCTTGGCGGGTATAAAAAGCGGGTGGCTATATACTTCGAGCAAAAACGAGGAAGGCTATATAATGATTTCCGAACCCGATAGCAAAGTCAGCTTTCGTGGAATGATTGATTTGGTGATCGGCACGATAAAAGGTATGGGCTTAAAGGGCGCGAAGCGTTTTCTTAACGATATGAAAGCTTCGGGCGAATCCTTGGAAAGCAAGCTTAAAAAAGAAAACAAAAAATTCGTTCAGATAGAAATGCTTGTCGTAAAAAGGGAATATCAGAATCAAGGCTATATGAGAAAGCTCGTTCAAATCGCTTTCGACAGAGCGGACGAGCTTAACGTTCCTTGTATAGTTTCCACCGACGGAATATTGAAAATGCAGAAATACGAGCATCTCGGTTTCGAGCATTTTCAGGACAGAAAATTCAAGGACAAGGTTTACGAACACGATTTGATAAGGTATCCGCAAACCCGAAATAACTGAAAAGAACTTTTCGTATGCGGGCAAAAGCTCCGATAATTCGGACTACGCCTTACGACGCGGACGGTTTATTAAAATCGCAACAAAACTAGTATAATTATAAAAGTCGAGGACGGTATATATGATAAAAACCGAAGAATACAGACAGAGAATCAAAGATCTCCGTCTAATTTTAACAGAGGCAGGGCACTCTCTTTGACGTCGAAAAGTTAAGGACGGAATTAAAAGAGAAGACTGAGCTATCCGAAAAGCCCGAAATATTTTTGGATTTAGCTAAATCGCAACAGATTTCAAAAGAAATAGCCGCGCTCTCAAATAAGGTGTCGGCATTCGATAAAGCGGAGAAAACTGTTGACGACGCGGAGGGCATAGTTGAGCTTGCCGAGGAAGAGAACGACGAAAGCGTTTTAGACGAGCTTGACGGCGAGCTTTCCGAGGTAGAGAACACGGTTGAGGAAATGCGCCTTGCCGCGCTCCTTCGCGGTAAATACGATAAGCTTAACGCAATACTCACGTTGCACGCCGGCGCGGGCGGAACGGAAGCCTGCGACTGGACTGAAATGCTTTATCGTATGTATATCTGCTATGCGGAAAAGCACGGCTACACTATTACGGAGCTTGACAGATTAGACGGCGACGAAGCGGGTATAAAAAGCGTATCGTTTAAGGTTGAGGGGGATTCCGCATACGGGTATCTGAAAGCGGAAAAGGGCGTACACAGACTCGTGCGAATTTCTCCGTTCGACGCTAATAAACGCCGTCACACGTCGTTTGCATCGCTCGAAGTTATGCCGGAAATCGTTGACGATGAGGAAATCAAGGTGAATCCCGACGAGCTTCGTATAGATACTTTCAGAAGCAGCGGCGCGGGCGGACAGCATATAAACAAAACCGATTCGGCGATAAGAATAACGCACCTGCCCACGGGAATAGTGGTGTCTTGTCAGAACGAAAGAAGTCAGACGCAAAACCGCGAAATGGCGATGAGAATGCTTATAAG
>CAVBZJ010000146.1:0-4883 GCA_963599785.1 Anaerovoracaceae bacterium | reverse complement strand
GCTCCGTCCCTTGCAAACGGAAACAACGCAAGTTCGCAAACAGAACCCAGTCGATAAAAAACGTGTCCCACGCGCCGACAACGCCAAACAAAATAGTCGCAAAAAGCGCGCCGTCCCAAAAGCTTTTTGCCCCTGCCAGAATTGCGCCCGCAATAAGCACTGCGGTGAAGAGTATGATACCGAAAACTTTGAAAATTATCGTTCTTAAACTCAAAGGCTTCGTATCAACCCTTTCGTGCGTTTTAAAATATTCTTCCTGAATTTCTTTCGGATAGTTATGCACGCCGACCTCAGGATGTTTTATCGTCGGCAAAAGCACAAGAGCCGTGAAAAAACCTACAAAAACAATCGTTTCAATTAAAATAATCCACCAAACCATTTTATTTCTCCTTTTTTCTTTTAATCTGCAACCTAAAACGGCAAACGTTGAAACACCGCGCCAGAAAGCCCTTGCGGGCAAACTTTTTCACAACATATTGTAGCACAAAAAAGCCAAAGAAGTATCGATTTTAATAAAAAAGACTTTTTTCAGCGCGCTTAATCTCCTCGGTGGGAGAGATAACATATAATGCCGTAATGCAGAAGAAAACATAAATAACTGCGGCATTCTTTATGTACAGTATCTGTATTTAAGATATGTTAAAAATGTTTTTGCGGCTTTTGAAAGCATTGACTTGTCGCGCATGGCAATGCAAATATTCCTGTATGCCGAAACATTCAGACTCCTGATTTCAATGTTATACGGAACGCGCTGTAATATCAGTTTAGGCAGTATGCTTATGCCCAGTCCTTTTTCAACCATTGCCATGATAGAATAATCGTCCCATGTCGAATAATGAACTTGAATATTTGTTTTGTGTTGGTAAAAAAAATCTCCGCATTCCGATATGTCGTTTTTTTTCAAAAGCAGAAACGGATACTTTTCCAATTCTTTAACAGGTATATTATTGTATTTGCACAAACTATGGTTTTCGGGAAGAATTACGCACAATTCGTCTTTTTCAAGTATTTCGGTATCAAAACCTTGCGCGTAAAGCAAATTCGTAAAACCGCAATCTATTCTGCCGGTTTTTATCCATTCCGCAATTTCCGTATAATCGCCGAGCAATATTTCGTAATCGATTTTAGGATAATCTTTTTGAAAATTCTTTATTATATTCGGAATCCAATGCGTAGCAACGCTTGAAAACGCTCCTATACGGATAATGCCTGTTTCAAGTCCCTTTAATTCGTCAACCGCTAGTTCAAGCTTTTTATATTCATTGCAAACATTCACACAATATTGATAAAGCCGCATCCCGTCGCTTGTAAGCGTCACGCCGCTTTTTCCGCGTTCCAAAAGCGTGACCCGCCATTCGTTTTCAAGGTCGTTTATCATGCGACTAATCGCCGATTGCGTATAGCTTAACTCTTCCGCCGCTTTTGTAAAGCTACCGCATTCGACCGCTTTTACAAAAGCCATGAATTTACATAAATTTTTGTCCATTCGTATACATTCCCTTTTGTGAATATATGAAAAACATTCGGTTTTCAAATATGCATTTTTATGATATACTAAAAGAAAAAATTTTTCAAGCACAAGGGGTAAACAATTT
Organism: Anaerovoracaceae bacterium; assembly: GCA_963599785.1. Taxonomy (GTDB): domain Bacteria; phylum Bacillota; class Clostridia; order Christensenellales; family Borkfalkiaceae; genus UBA1259. Next base: position 3,288 of record CAVBZJ010000146.1, on the reverse strand, counting down.
ATGATTTATGTAAGCGAAATCCAAACAACAGCGCCAAAGGCTTTTAAGAATGAATTGCAGAAAGAAGTGTATTCCGCGCTTTCGTCTTTGGGTATTCCCTTTGAGAGAGTCGATACCGACGAGGTTATCACTATGGATGACTGCGTGGCGGTAAACGAAAAATTAAACATGAAAATGGTTAAAACATTATTCTTATGCAACAAACAGCAGACGGAATTTTATCTGTTTATTACGGTCGGCAACAAACCTTTTCGTTCAAAAGATTTTTCAAACGCGTTAAATGTGGCGCGTATGTCGTTCGCACCATCCGAGTTAATGGAGACAATGCTCGGCACTAAAATCGGAGCGGCGACGATACTCAGCGCATTATTACCGACGGCAAGCCGCGTTAAAATCGTTATCGATAAGGAAGTCGTCGATGAAGAATATTACGGATGCAGCGACGGAACGACAACGGGGTACTTAAAAGTCAGAACAACAGATATAATTCATAAATTTCTCGCTTTTACGAGACGGGAATATTCTATTGTAACCGTTTAACGACTTTCGGTTCTCTTAGTCAGGAAAAGAACAAATTTCTACGGCGATACGCGGAGGAACAAAAAGAGTAAACTGCCAGAAAATCGGCAATTTACTCCTGTCTTTTTGGTACACCCGGCGGGAGACATCTCCGCTTACGCTACGATGGCAAAGCCGAACCGCAGGTTCAACCCGAGTCTCCGTTTATAAAGCAATAGGCGGAACGCTTTTGCGTTCCGCTTATTGTTTGGTACACCCGGCGGGGGATTCCCCTTTTAGGGGAAATGTCGCATCGCGACAAAAGGGTTGCCGTCCGCCGCTAGGCGATCAGAACCCGCAAGGGTTCGACATTTCCTATCGGAAATGCCCGAAAAGAAAGCCCCGAACGTTGTTCGGAGCTTCTCTTTTTGGTACACCCGGCGGGAGACATCTCCGCTTACGCTACGATGGCAAAGCCGAACCGCAGATTCAACCCGAGTCACCGTTTATAAAGCAATAGGCGGAACGCTTTTGCGTTCCGCTTATTGCTTGGTACACCCGGCGGGAGTCGAACCCGCAACCTTCGCCGTCGGAGGGCGACACTCTATCCAATTGCGCTACGGATGCTTATTTTTTCCGCCGCGCCCCGTCGGGGCGCGGCGCATTTCGTTTTTATTTCTCTCTTCCCTTTTGTTTTTATTTTCCTCGACTTTCTTCCCTCTTCTTCCTTCCGCTTATCGCTTTTCCCTATTCTTTATCCTTTTCCTTATCTTTCTCTTTGTCCTTGTCCTTGTCTTTATCTTCCTCGTCCTCTTTGGGAAGAACGGTCACTTTAACCTGCAAAACGCGTTTCACGGTGGACTTCATCACCTCGAACTCCAAACCCGAAAACTCTATTTTCACGCCCGCGTGAGGAATTTCGCCCAGTTTTTCGATTACCCACCCGCTGACGGTGTTGGAATCGAAGTTTTCGTCCTCGTGTTTCAGTCCGAAAAACTCGAACACGTCCGAAAGCGGCGCGTTGCCGTCCACGAGATAATGTTCGTCGTCGATTTTCTTGAAAAAATTGACCTCTTCGTCGTGTTCGTCCCAAATTTCCCCGACAAGCTCCTCTAAAATATCTTCAAGAGTCACAAGTCCGAGCGTTCCGCCGTATTCGTCCAGAACAACGGCTATATGTACCTTTTTCTTTTGCAGCTGCTTCAAAAGGTTAGAAATTTTAGCGTGTTCGGTCGTATAGAACGCGTTCTGCAAAATGCCGTCCACGTTCTTTTTCCCCGCAAGATACGCGCTGAAAAAGTCTTTTTCGTGAATAGTTCCGATAACCGTGTCTATCGTGTCTTTATAAACGAGAATACGCGAATAGCCCTCTTCGTCGAACACGCGGCGAATCTCTTCCATGGGCGTCTGCACGTCCACCGCCACAACGTTCACGCGCGGCACGAGTATATCCCCGACTTCCAAATCGTCGAACTCTATTACCGAACGGATAAGCTTGGTTTCGTCCGATTTAAGAGTGCCGTCCTCTTCCGCCTCTTCCACAACCGTCATAACCTCGTCTTCGGTCACGACGTCTTCGCTCTTAATGCGGAAAATTTTGGTGATAAGCCATTTCCAGCCCGAAAAGAAGAAGGTGAAAACGTATAAAAGGTAAAAGAAGAATATTACGAGCGGATAAAACGCCATCGCGAACTTTTCGGGATAGACCTTTGCGACGAACTTCGGCGTGACTTCGCCGAATATAAGCACGAAAACGGTCATAACTATCGTCGAAACGAAGCCCGAATCCACGCTCGGCGTATTTTTCAGAATCAGCGCGAAGAAGCTTGCGGCAACGGTCGCCGCGGAAAGATTGACGATATTGTTCCCGACGAGAACGGTGCTTAAAAGCTTGTCGTATTTGTCCTCACAAAGAACCAGCACCTTTTTTGCCCTTTTATTCCCGTTGCCCGCGAGCGAGCGTAGCTTTGTGCGGCTTGCGCAGGAATAGGCGGTTTCCGTAGCGGAAAAAAATCCCGAAAAAATAACAAGAACGATAATGGCAATTAGTCGCGGAACAGAGCCTTCCGGCATAATATCCTCCAAAAAACGAATTATATATATGTATATGCTGAATATACCCGTTTAGTATATACTTTTTTAAGAAAATAATCAAGTAAAATAAAGGGGCGACCGTGTTTTGGGGCGTAAATTTGCGTTTTGTAATGAATTTTTTCGTTCTGCAATAAATTTACGGAAAGCTTTCGCCGATAACGGAAAGAAAATTCTTCACTCCCCGTCGCGATCCGTCGCCGTCCGCCGCAACCGACCGCACCGACTACAATGACCGCCTATCGACCGCAACGGCTGCAATCGCCCCGCCCTTCGCATTCCGCCGCAATCGGCTTCCCTCAAAGAAAAAACGGGCATAACGCGCGTGTCCGAGCTTTTTAAAATTTTTATCAACTTTTTTGAAAATATTTTAAACTTTTTGAAAGAAATTTTCAAATACGCTTGACAAATAAAAATAAAGTGCTACAATAGATATGTATTCAGACGAAATAGTCGTAATTTTTTTATGGATATATTCGCGACAGCGCGAATTGGAGTTTTTCCGGAATAATATATGAAAAAAGAAGGTTGCGATTTTCCGTCGCAACCCTCTTTACTTTCTTTCGTTTATCCTTACTCTTTTTCAGAGTAACTGCCGCAGCAGGTACAGCTTTCGCCGCAGCCGCAAGTGACCTTGATGCTGTCAAGCTGGCAATTTTCGCCGCAGTAATTGTGTCTGCAACCCGTTACGTCGCAATG
>CAVBZJ010000145.1:0-4899 GCA_963599785.1 Anaerovoracaceae bacterium | reverse complement strand
GAGTTATTGCGGGGTTGCCGTAGAAAACGGCACGGTGACGGGGCTTTATATTTTGCACCCTAACAACGTCGGGCGATGCGGACATATCTGTAACGCGAGTTATGCGGTCGCTTCTTCTTGCCGCGGGAAGCATATCGGCGAAAAGTTGGTTTCGGATTGTCTTGAACAGGCAAAACGACTCGGTTTCGGCATTTTGCAGTTCAATGCGGTCGTAGAAAGTAACGTGCACGCCCGTCACCTTTACGAACGACTCGGCTTTGTTAAAATAGGAACGGTTCCCGACGGCTTCCGAATGAAGGACGGAACGTTCCAAAACATTTGCTTATATTATCACGTTTTGTAGAGCGGAGATAAGCCTTAAAAAGTAAGATAAGACGGTTTCGTTTTTTTATACTTCCCGTGACGTGCTGGCGGGGAAATTCCGAAAAAAATTTCCGAAATTATACGCCGCAAAATCATTAAAATTATTGCGGGGCGTTGCGTATCGCAGTTTTTTGTGATACAATAATCAAAAGAGGTAAGATTATGAGTTACTTGAAAGAAAATTTTTTGCTGATTAACAGGACGGCGGAAAAGCTTTATAACGATTACGCCAAGGATATGCCGATTTTCGACTATCACTGTCACCTTCCCGAAAAGGTCATTCTCGAAAACAAGCCCTTTAACGATATTTTCGAGATCTGGCTTTCGGGCGATCATTATAAATGGCGGCTTATGCGCAACTACGGTGTGAACGAAGATTATATCACGGGCAATAAGTCCAACAAAGAAAAGTTCAAAGCGTATTGCGCCACTCTCGGCACGGCTTTCGGCAATCCCTTGTATCACTGGTCGCAGGTAGAGCTTAAAGAGTTTTTCAACTGCGAGCTGGAAATAAACGCCGAAAACGCGGACACCATCTGGGACTGGTGCAACGACTATATAAAGCTCAATAACATAACCCCGCAGAGCCTTATCGAAAAGTCGAACGTGACCTGCATTTTTACGACTAACGAGGTGTTCGACGACCTTACCACCTTTACGGAAATCGCGAAAAAAGGCTACAAATTCAAGGTTATTCCCGCATTCCGCGCCGATAAAATTATGAACTGCGCGGCGAAGGGCTACGCGGGCTTTATAGCTAAACTCGCAGACCTTACTCACCCGATAGCGAGCCTTACCGATCTTGAAAAAGCGGTTGAAAAACGGCTGGAAGAGTTCAAAAAGGTCGGCACGCGCGCGAGCGATATTGCGGTCGAAAGGGTTTGCCCCGTAACGACCGAAACGGCGGCGGACGAAGTGTTTAAGAAAGCTCTTTCGGGCGGAGAAATAACCGAGGCGGAGGAAAGCGTTTTCAAAGGGTATTTCACATATTTCCTTATGAAGCTTTACGCAAAGCACAACGTAGCCACCGAGCTGCACGTCGGCGCGATGAGAAACAACAATACCGTTATGCTCGATAAGCTCGGACTCGACACGGGCTACGACAGCATTTCGGAGGATAACAGCATAAAAAATATGTCGCGTCTGTTCGACAGGTTGAACAGCGAAAACGCGCTTCCGAAAACGATAGTATTCAATCTTAATCCCAAGATGAACGCGGAAATAATGACGCTTATCGGGAGCTTTCAATCGGACGAAGCGCGCGGCAAGCTGCAATACGGTCCTGCGTGGTGGTTTTTGGATAACAAGGTCGGTATGTACAAGCACCTTGACGACCTGACCGCGACGGGGCATATCGGCGCGTTTATCGGTATGCTCACCGACAGCCGTTCCTTCCTCTCGTATCCGCGCCACCATTATTTCAGAAGAATACTTTGCAGCTATCTCGGAAACCTTATGGAAAACGGCGAGATGACGACGGACGAAAAGCTCGTCGGCGAGGTGATTAAAGACGTTTGCTATCGCAACGCGATAAATTATTTCAAAGTGGAATTATAAATCGAAACTATAATATTTTAACGATTTTAACGGAAAAAAGAAAGGAGATAAAGTATGGATAAAATCATACCCGTCGTCGTGTTAAAGACGGTGGAAGAAACCGAGCCGACCTTAAAGGCTCTTAAAAAAAGCGGCATTAACTGCGCGGAAATATGCTTCCGCACCGACTGCGCGGCGGAGGCTATCGAGTACGCGGTGAAAAAGTTCCCCGATATGAATATCGGCGCGGGAACGGTTATAAACGGCGAACAATGCAGGCGCGCTATCGTCTGCGGCGCAAAATTCATCGTTTCCCCCGGACTTTCCGAGGAGGTGGCGAAAATCTGCGGGGAGCATAATATACAATATTTTCCCGGCTGCGTTACGCCTACCGAAATTATGAAGGCTCTGGAACTCGGCTTAAACGTAGTCAAATTCTTCCCCGCGAATATTTACGGCGGGTTAAAGGCGATGAAGGCGCTTGCCGCGCCGTTCCCGCAAATAAAATTCATTCCGACGGGCGGCGTGGACAGCGGCAATTTAGATGAATATCTCGCGTGGGATAAAATCTACGCGGTGGGCGGAAGCTCGTTTGTTAAGGAGGCTATGGAAAAATGCAAAGAGTAATTACGTTCGGAGAGGTGATGTTAAGACTTGCCCCCGAGGGGTATTTGAGATTCGTGCAGAGCGAAAGGTACGAAGCGACATTCGGCGGCGCGGAAGCTAACGTGGCGGTGTCGCTTGCGAACTACGGCGTAAACGCGGCGTTCGTTACCAAGCTCCCCGAACACGAAATAGGTCAGGCGGCGGTAAATTCGCTTCGTAAATTCGGCGTGGATACTTCTGAAATAGTCCGCGGCGGCGACAGAGTGGGCATATATTATTGCGAAAAAGGCGCGAGCCAACGCCCCTCCAAGGTCATTTACGACCGCGCGCATTCGGCGATCGCGGAGGCGAGCGCAAAGGACTTTTCGTGGGCGAAAATTTTTAAAGGCGCAACGTGGTTTCACTTTACGGGAATTACCCCCGCGCTTTCGGATAGTATGGCAAAAATAACCCTTAAAGCGGTTAAGGAAGCGAAGGCGAGAGGCTTAACCGTTTCCTGCGACCTTAATTTCCGCAAAAAGCTTTGGAGCAAGGAAAAAGCGGGCGAAGTGATGGGTGAAATCTGCAAATACGTCGATTACTGCATCGCCAACGAAGAGGACGCGAAGGACGTGTTCGGCATCGAGGCGGATAATACGGATATAAATACTGGCAAGCTCGACAGAAACGGTTATATTTCGGTCGCGAAAAAGCTTACCGAACGTTTCGGATTCAAGGGCGTCGCGATAACTCTTCGCGAAAGCATTTCCGCAAACGACAACAACTGGTCGGCTATGCTTTATACGGACGGCGAAGCGACCTTCTCCAAAAAGTACGCTATGCACATAGTTGACAGGGTGGGCGGCGGCGATTCGTTCGGCGCGGGACTTATTTATTCGCTTATAAATAACTACGAACCGCAAAAGGCTATCGAATTCGCAGTCGCGGCTTCCTGCCTTAAACACAGCGTGGAAGGCGATTATAATATGGTTTCCGTTAAGGAAGTGGAAACGCTTGCCGGCGGCAACGCTTCGGGAAGAGTGCAGAGATAACCGCCCCGAAAACAGAAAACAAAACGCAAATTGTAAGACGAAAAGCGTAAAAAGCAAACCGTAAAAATACAAGACGAAAGACGAAAAACGCGAAAAACAAAAAAGCACGCCCCCGCGAGGAATTTTCCTCGCGGGGGCGTTTTTTATTACTCCGCATACGTTCCCGATATATTCGGATTGCGGACGGAGAACGAGCGCAAATATGCAAATATATGCGCATATATAATTAAAATACGCGTGATAAATATAAAAAACGAAGATAAAAAGGAGAAATGCAAATGAAATACGAAGAATGGCTGAACGTGTGGTACGAAAATTTCGTAAAGCCTTCCGCTAAATTGAAAACGATAGAACGATACGGGGAGATTATAAAAAATCGGCTCGTTCCCGAGTTCGGCGCGCGGGATATAAACGACGTTTCGCCGCTCGCTTTGCAAAAGTACGTTTCGGAACTGACTGCGGCGGGGAATTTCAGGACGGGGCGGGGGCTTGCCGCAAGCACGGTGAACGGTATTCTTACGGTTATAAGAACTTCCTTAAAAACCGCGCACGACCTCGGACTGACCGCGGAATACACCGCGTATAAAGTGAAACGTCCTAAAATTTCCGAAAAGAAGGTGGAATGTTTTTCGCTTTGCGAGCAGAAGCTTATAGAAAACAGCGTGCTTAAATCTAAAAGGTCGCGGCTTTTGGGAATAGTGGTATGCCTTTATACGGGGCTTCGGATAGGGGAGCTTCTCGCGCTTTCGTGGAAGGACGTGAAGCTCGAAGAAAAGGTGATAATAATATCCAAAACCTGCCATTACGGAAAATACGGGCGGGTGGTGGAAACGCCTAAAACGGCGGGGTCTTGCAGAGAAATTCCCGTTTCTTCGGAGGTTGTAAATATACTTAAAAGAATGAAAACGGGCGATTCCGAATACGTCGTGAGCGCGAGGGGAAAGCCCGTTTCGGTGCGGACTTATCAGAAAAGCTTCGAGGCAATTCAGGAAAAACTGAAAATAAAAAAGAGGGGATTTCACGCGCTTCGGCACACGTTTGCTACCCGCGCGCTGGAATGCGGAATGGACGTGAAAACTCTTTCAGAAATTTTAGGGCATAAAAATTCCGCGATAACCTTAAACAGATACGCGCACTCGCTGTTCGAGCATAAGGCGGCTATGATGAATAAGCTCGGGAGCAGTCTTCTTAAAGATAAAAATTTGCAGATATAGCGAAAAAAAGAAAGCCGCGCGGAAGCTTTTTTAATGCCGTTTTTACGGGCATTCGGTAAATTAAAAAATTACGCCTATTAGTATATTAGGCGTAATTTATGTAAAATTAGTATAACATAATGAACCGAAAAACACAAGCGATTTAAAAC
>CAVBZJ010000144.1:4430-4981 GCA_963599785.1 Anaerovoracaceae bacterium | reverse complement strand
ACTGAGCATATGGACAAAGAATATCATCAAAAATGGTTTCACGTTAAAGGTATGTTGTTTCCCGGCTTGTTGTTTCTTGTGATTATTGCAGCCCTTACCGGTCTTGGCGTATATCTCATTGTTTAATTTAATAAATTTCAATGAATAAAATGCGGAGTTAATTGAAAAAAGAAAAAACGGATTATGGAAAAAGAATTTTTTAATATAGCGAACGTTCCCGCCGTGGTATACGGAGAAAAAAGCGATTCGTGTTATTTTTATGTTCACGGTATGGGCGGGAATAAGTCGGAGGCTGAAAGATTTGCTTTGATTGCCGCGCCTCGCGGGTATCAGGTGATCGCGGTCGATTTGCCCGAACACGGAGGACGAACCGACGACGCGGAATTTGTTCCGTGGAATGTTACCGAAGAGTTCCGAGTCGTAATGGATTACGTTAAGAGCAGGTGGAATAAAGTTTCGATTCGGGCGACGAGTATCGGGGTGTATTTTTCGCTTTCCGCGTTAAAATCGGAGAATATCGAAAAATGTTTATTTGTTTCTCCGCTTGTGGA
>CAVBZJ010000144.1:3300-4420 GCA_963599785.1 Anaerovoracaceae bacterium | reverse complement strand
CTTGTGGATATGCAAAGAATGATTGCCGATTTAATGAGGCTTGCAAACGTGACCGAAGAGGAATTAAAGATTAGGAAAGAAATAAAAACGGATTTCGGACAGACATTGTCGTGGCGGTATTTATGCTATGCGCGTGAAAATGCAGTGAAAGCGATTTGCAGGAATACCGCAATTTTGTATGCGAGCGGCGATGAACTTATTCCGCGCGAAACGGTCGAAAACTTTGCGCAAAAGAACGGCTGTGAGCTTACCGTTCTTAACGGCGGCGAACACTGGCTGCATTTGCCGAGCGATGTAGAGAAAATGGAGCTGTGGGAAAAAGAAAGAATATAATTGCGAAAGGTAAATTTTAAACAAGCTTAAAATTCGCGCGGTTGCGTTCTGCAAAGTAAACTCCTTTGCTTTTTTCCCTTTATATATATAATGTTTTAAATTTCAAACAAAAAGCACCGAATATAAGAACGGCTCGCGGCGGCGGGGCGTTTTTATTTTTTGCCACGACGGTTTTTGTTGATAAAATTCTTTTCGTGTGGTAGAATATCTTTAACAATATTTTTAACGCAAAACGAATTTCGGACGAAAATTTCAAGGACGGTATTTATGGGCAGGGTTAAGCACGCGGTAAGACTTTTTCTGCTCGTCGCGGTTTTGGTCGCGGCGGCTTTGTTCGCGCTTGCTGTAAAGCCCGTCGGAAATTACGCCCTTTATACCGTGGCTGCCGTGGCAGAGGCGGAGGACGACGCCGTGACCGTCGAATGTAAAAACGGCGCGACCGCTTCCGTTTCACGAGAGAATGGCGCGCTCGTTTTCGACGTCGTTCAAAGCGGCGAAAACTTCGACGATATTTGCGTGACCGTCGCGTTTCCCGCGGCTTCCTACGATACGAAGGCTCTTGCGGAAAAGCTCGGCGTGACCGATTCCGATAACGCGGGCAATCAGGACGACGAAAACGGCGAAAGCGGCAAAGACGGCAAAAGCGGGAAAGAAATTTCACCGAACAACGCGACGAAGGAAGAAAAGCTTTTGTCCGCATTTAAGAGTGGCGCGTGGCTTGCGCGTGTGAATTTTTCGTTCAGGGCGGCGCGTGCGGAATCTGTAAGCGGCGCGCTTTATACTCTCG
>CAVBZJ010000144.1:0-3290 GCA_963599785.1 Anaerovoracaceae bacterium | reverse complement strand
TTTGCAGGTTCGTGCGCACGACGGCCGCAGCGCTCTCGCACTCGGCGGCGGCGCGGCGCAGGAACGCGAAATTTCCGCTCCCGACGACGAAAAAATCGTTTCTACGGGCGATTTCAAACTGTCCGCGGGCGAAACTACGAAAATTAAAATAACGTTCGGCGGGAAAGACGGCGGAGCGATGCGTAGCGGAAGATATATTCTTGCCGCGGATTTGCAAATAACGGGGCTTTCCGACAATCCGCTTTCGATATGGGAAAAAATCGGCGTCGCGTTCGAGGTCGCGGGCGAAGCGTTTTCGCGGCTCGGGCTGTCTGGGCTTATCCGCGAAGGCTCGTTTTTAGCGATTTACGGATATTTCTGCGCGTTTATCGGCGCGGCGTTTTTATGGAAGGATTTAAGAAATTCCTTTACGCTCGCGACGGCGGTGGTTACCAAAAAATACGTTAAAGAATACGCGGTGCGGATGTTTTTGCGCGGGGAAATCGTTTCGGACGGAGAGCTTTCCACGAGCGGAAAACGCCTGCTCGCGTCGGTCTTTCTGGGAATAGTGTTTTACGCGTTGTGGCTCGCGTTTGCGCCGTTCAGAATCATAACCCTTGCGGCGGCGGACGGATATTACGCGGTCACGGGCGATATTTACGAAAAAAGGTGGTCGCTCGGCGGCAACGTTTTGTTAAGTCTCGGCATCGCGTTCGTGTTTTGCGGCGCGGGGCTTATGGCGGGCGGTTCGGTAGCGGTCGGGCTGCTCGTGGGGCTTGCGGGCGCGTGCGCGCTCGTTTTCGGAAATCTTTTATGCAAAAACGCGGCGTTTACCGCCGAATAGTCGCTTTGTAATCGCGGCGGAGGAAAAAATTATGGCAAAAACCGTAGTCGTCGGAATGAGCGGCGGAGTGGACAGCTCGGTCGCCGCCCTTCTTCTTAAAGAGAAGGGTTACGACGTAATCGGACTTTATATGAGCAACTGGAAGGAAACCGACGAATGCGGCGCGTGTACGGGCGAGCAGGATTTTGCCGACGTGCGCAGAGTCGCAAACGCTATCGGTATTCCTTATTATACCGTGGATTTGTCCAAGGAATATATGGACAGAGTGTTTTCGTATTTTCTCAAAGAGTACGAGGCGGGCAGAACTCCTAATCCGGACGTCCTCTGCAATCGCGAGATAAAATTTAAAGATTTTAAGGAACGGGCGAAGGAGTTGGGAGCGGATTATATTGCGACGGGGCATTATTGCGATATTCTGCACGAAAACGGCGTGCATTACCTTCTGAAAGCGAAGGATCAGGGCAAGGACCAGACTTATTTTCTCAATCAGCTCACGCAGGAACAGCTCGACGGCGTTATGTTTCCTTTGGGGAAGCTCGATAAATCGGAGGTTCGAGCCATTGCCGAAAAGCACGGGCTTGCCACCGCGGCGAAAAAGGATTCCACGGGAATTTGCTTTATCGGCGAACGGAATTTCAGAAATTTTCTTAAACAATACATTCCCGCCCGCCCCGGAAAGATTATGACCTACGACGGCAAAGTTCTCGGCGAGCATATCGGGCTTATGTATTACACGATAGGTCAACGCCGCGGGTTGAATATCGGCGGGCAGAAGGGCGACGACGGCTCGCGCTGGTTCGTTATCGAAAAAGATTTGAAAAACAATATTCTGTACGTCGCGCACGGGGCGGAGGACAGACTTTACAGCAGAGGGCTTATTATGAAGGCTTGTAACTGGATTCCCTTCCCGCCCGAAGAAAAGGTTTTCGAGTGTACGGGCAAGTTCCGTTACCGTCAGCCCGAGCAAAAATGCACCGTATATATATATAATGAATATATAGAGGTCAGGTTTGCCGAAAAACAGCGCGCCATAACCGAAGGTCAGTTCGCCGTTTTCTATTCCGGCGAAAAGTGCATCGGCGGCGGCGTTATCGAAAAAGCGATATTCTGATTTGCTTTGATTAGAATGGCGAAACGAAATACGCGAACCCGAATAAGCCGAAAGCCCCGAAAATAAGCGGAAAGCCGCCCGAAACGACAAAAAACGGGCGGTTTTAAAATTTCCGCAAAAAAATCGAAAAGTTTTAAAAAACCTCGTAAAAACGCTTGACTATTGTTTTCGATTAGTATATAATCAATAACGCTTTCGGAAAAAAGCAGGTGACAACCGCTCGAATCGTAAGTAATTTACTAACGATTAGCGGGATTGCTGAAAAACAAAATGTGGTGGGTGGCGCAAGCAAATACACAACATTTTGTGTCGGCTCGAAAAGCTTCAAAAAAAGTTGAAAATTTTGAAGAATTTTCGTGAAAATCGCTTGACTAATAAAGCGATTTAATATATAATCAGTATCACCTCGCGAAAATACGAGGCACTGCGGGCAGAACCGACGCAAAGCGATTTGCGAGAAGGCGAACGCAAGCGGCTCGGGAACGGTTCGGAAACGACCGCGACCAAGAGAAAAGGCTTTGAAAAAGTTTTTTGAAAAAAATTAAAAAACTTTCAAAAATCCCTAAAAAACGCTTGACTTAATAAATTGCTTGTGGTATTATGTATAGGCTGTCGTCGAGAGACGCAGTCAAGCGTCAACCGAAGTTGACGGGAGTTGGTTAAAAATTGAATAGAAGGAAATAAGACAAAATAATAGTTATTTTGAAAGTTTCTGTCAAAATCTTTGAAGTATGAAAATATGTACTTTAAAAACAGTCATTAAATGACAATACGCTAAACAAGCGAAATTCGTTAGAGCAGTTGAGCCGCAAGGCTCGGCTTTAAATCATTAAACTCAAGAGTTTGATTCTGGCTCAGGACGAACGCTGGCGGTGTGCTTAATACATGCAAGTCGAGCGGACTTGCGGGGGCTTGCTCCTGCAAGTTAGCGGCGGACGGGTGAGTAACGCGCGAGCAACCTGCCTATATCAGGGGAATAACACAGAGAAATTTGTGCTAATACCGCATATGACCACAGTGGGGCATCCCACAGGGGTGAAAGATTTATCGGATATAGATGGGCTCACGTACCATTAGATAGTTGGTAGTGTAACGGACTACCAAGTCGACGATGGTTAGCCGACCTGAGAGGGTGATCGGCCACATTGGAACTGAGATACGGTCCAGACTCCTACGGGAGGCAGCAGTGGGGAATATTGGGCAATGGAGGCAACTCTGACCCAGCAACGCCGCGTGAATGATGAAGGTCTTCGGATTGTAAAGTTCTGTGATGGGGGACGAAGAAAGTGACGGTACCCCAAGAGCAAGCCACGGCTAACTACGTGCCAGCAGCCGCGGTAATACGTAGGTGGCAAG
>CAVBZJ010000143.1:2193-4984 GCA_963599785.1 Anaerovoracaceae bacterium | reverse complement strand
CTCGTAAGAAACGCCGAAAAAGCGATTAAAAATGGCGTTCCGAGCGAAAAAATCGCTTCTTCGATTGAGGACGTTATTTCAAATCCCGCGGTAGACGTGGTCGTAGAGGTTATCGGCGGCACAGAACCCGCAAAAACCTACGTTCTTAAATCGCTTATGAGTGGCAAAACCGTTGTTACGGCGAATAAAGAGCTAGTGGCAAAGCACTGGTTAGAGCTTGAAGAAATGGCGAAAAAAATGAATGCGGGGCTGTTCTTCGAGGCGAGCTGCGTAGGCGGCGTTCCCGTAATCCGCACGCTTCAAGACGGAATGCAGGCAAACGAAATCCGTTCTATAAAAGGCATAATCAACGGCACGACGAATTATATTTTGACGAAAATGTCCGAGGAAGGCTCTTCATACGAGGAAGCTCTTAAAGAGGCGCAACGCCTCGGGTTTGCGGAAGCCGATCCGACTGCGGACGTAGAAGGTTTCGACGCAAGTTACAAGCTTTCCATACTCGCGAGTCTTGCTTTCAACGCGCGAGTATCGGTGGAAAACGTTAAACGAGAAGGAATTGCCCTCGTGGATAAAACGGACATCGCGTACGGGCAGGCTATGGGGTATACGTTAAAGCTTCTCGGTATCGGCAAGAACGAAAACGGCGGCGTGGACGTAAGGGTTCACCCGACGTTCGTAAAGAAAAGCGATCCGCTTGCTTCGGTGAACGACGCTTTTAACGCGGTGCTTATTACGGGCGATTCGGTAGGTGAAATAATGCTTTACGGCAGAGGCGCGGGCGCGCTTCCCACGGGCAGTGCGGTTGTGTCGGATATAATTTTTGCGGCAAAGCACGACGATTATTATTACGCGCCGTTTATCAGCGGTAACGCAGGCGGAAAAGAAGCTAAAATTGTTTCCGATTTTATTACGAAATATTATATCAGACTTTTTGTTGCGGATAATGCGGGCGTGCTTTCGAGAATAACGGGAGTATTTGCCAAAAACGGCATAAGCATAAAAGAAGTAAAACAAATTTCCGCAGAAGAAGGTAAGGCGGAAATCGTAATAATAACTCACCCCTCGGCAGAAAGCGCGATGCAAAAAACGCTCGATAAATTCCGCAATCTCGAAGACGTTTACGCGGTTAAGGGCTTTATAAGAATAGAAGAATAAATCGTTTAACAAAGTTCGTCGAAAAGAGGTTAAGACGAGAAATAGAACGTAAAAAACTAAAAACTTGTATAATAAAGGGGCAGGGGCTGCGAAAAAGTTCGCAGCCCCTGCCATTTGTTTTTCGTAGGTTAAATTATATTAAAAACAATCGCAGCGATGAGTGCCGACGTAACCCGTGTCACCGCATTTTTCGCAGGCGTAGCGCGGGGAAAGGTCACGGAAGGTTATTCCGAGCGGTTTAAGAATGTTCTCGGCTTTTTCGTTAAGTTCCTTTTGCTCCTTTTCGAGATTAGAAAGAGCTTCCGAATTTCCCGCCATTTCCGCAAACGCGAGGTCCTTTTCGATAGAGAAAAGTCTTTCATAAACCTCTTTAAAGCCTTCGAGCTTCATAGCGTCGTCGAGATTTTTCTGCGCTCTCGAAACGGCAAGCGCGCGGCGGCGTTCGTATTCGCGGTTATAAGCTTCCTGCGAAATCGCTCCGTCCTGCGCCTTCTCTTCCGTAGCAAGGCTTTCGGGGGTATATGTACCCTTATTTTTCCAGTTGGATAAAACGCCGTTCATATACGCAACGGGGGAATTTTTTCCCGATGCGAGTTTTGCCGCTTCCAGAATCATATCGTTCGTAAAATTCCAGCTCTTCCAAACGGCAAGGTTTTCTCTGTCCCACGGGGTAGGACGGCGATTTATACCGCACACGCCGAGCATGGTTTTTATAAATTCGTCCGTTTTCTTTTCTTCCTCGAATGCGTCTGAAACGGCGGAAAGGTCTATAATACCGTTTTTCCGCAAAGTTTCCACCATTTCGTCCATTTCCGCAAACGATTTTTTATCGAGAGCGAAACAGCGCGCGGCGATAAGTTTAAGAGTTTCCGCCGAATATCCGTAAGAAAACCATTTGGAAACGTAGGTATCGACGACGGGATCGATGACGGCGACGTATACGGATAAAGCGCGCGCAATATCCTTCGCGGCGTCCTCGGCTTCTTTCTTTTTATCGAAAAACGCCGCAATTTCTTCTTTGGAAAAGCATTTCATAGAATACAGCTCGTTTATGAGTGCGTCGAGTTTATTTATGCTTCCCTTTTTAAGCCTTTCCGCGGCGTATAAAATCGCGGCAGGTTCAAAGCAAAGCTCTCTCGTCCATTTTTTGAACAGGTTGGAATCCTCTATGTCGGGGGTACGGTTAATTGAAAGAGCCGTAAAAATCTTTTGCAGTTCGCCGGTGCGCAGAACGTAAGAGGAAAGTTCTCTTTCCACCTTTTCGACGGTAGTAATGCCGCGATTGCCAAAATCCTTTGCTACTTTAACGACGTAGCGATAGCTCACGTCTCCGCCCTTTCTGTCTGTACAATATTTGACTATCATAAGCATAGCTTCGGGCTTTATTCCGTAAGTCTCCATAACGTCAAAATACTCGGTGTATTCGCCCGTGGAAATCATACGCTCGGGGAGAAGAGCTTGCAGTCCTTTGGTAAAGTCGGCGTATTTTTCGGGCTTGTATCTTCTCGGCTTTGAATAAGAAGCGGCTCTTACGGGTAAATATTTAACCGCAAACGGCTCTTTGGAAACGACGGAAAGAAGTCCGAATTCCTCCCAGTAAGTAAAACAGTCTTTAACCGTTTCTTCGGAAAGAGAA
>CAVBZJ010000143.1:0-2183 GCA_963599785.1 Anaerovoracaceae bacterium | reverse complement strand
GAAAGAGAAAGCGTTTCGGCAATATCCGACAAATTTTTATCCTGCTCCTGATTGTAGCAGAGATATAAACCGTAAAGATAAACCTTAACCGCGTCGCCGGAAGCCTCCGTCATATATTCGAGAATAAAGCCGTTTTCGACGTTTACCGAAGATGCTGCCGAAAATTCTTTGGAAAAAGAGCATACCATATTATTTTATCCTTTAATTCTCCGTAACTCGGAAAAAATACTTGCGCGAAAACCGATTATGTTATATAATTATCTTATTATATAATGCCCGAAAAGTCGGATCTACTGACGAGGAAGAAAAACTCTTGCCGTCGTTTCGGAGAAAATCGCGCAAAGCCTAATCCGAAAGGAGCGTTGCTTTGCCGTAAGGAACATTATATACGAAATTTTTTGCAAAATCAACCTTTAAGAAATAAAAGAGCGAGATTTTGCGAATATTCACGGAGGCTCGCGCGTTTACCGCGCGAAAATGAGGCAAATGGCAGGAACAATTTTATCGCCGATAGCTATCTGGAAGGACTTCACCGTTCCCGCAGGCGTATTCGGGGAACCGATTACCGAAAGAGAAGAAGACGGCTGTACCGTTACCGAGCTGTATATCGACGGCAGGAAAACGCAGGACGGAGAGGTTAAAATTTACGGAGTTCTCGTAAAGGAAACAGAAAAGAGAAATATTCCTTCCGTACTCGTTCTTGCGGATTTTAAGGATGGGTGCGATCTGAGCTTGGCGAAAGACCTTGCACACCGCGGATACGAGGCTCTCGTTATAGACGTTGCGGGAAGAGCGGAAGGAAAAGATAAGTTTACCCTTTATCCCGACAGTATTTATTACGCAAACCTCGATGCTTCCGTATACGGCGAATGCGAGCTTACCGTAGATGTGAGCGAAACCTGCTGGTACGAGTGGACGGCGGCGGCTATTTACGCGGCGACTTTTCTTAAAGAGAAAGAAAAGGATTCATCCGTCGGCGCGATAGGAATAGGCGATTCGGCTACGGTGTTGTGGCAGGCGGCGGCTTTTTCCGACGTGTTTTCCTGTGCGGCGTTCGTGGCGGGCGCGGGGTGGTACGGCTATCGTGGAATAAGCAAATTCGGTGCAGCTCCCGAGCCGCAGTTTTCGGACGAGGCTCTTCGCTATATTGCGGGCGTAGAGCCGCAGTCTTATGCGAAGCACGTTAAATGTCCCGTCCTTTTATTATCTCCGACGAATAGTGCGATTTACGACCTTGACAGAGCCTACGATACGGTGGCGCGGATTCCCGAAGAGATTTATAAAGCCGTGCAGTACTCGGTAGGAAGCAGGGAAGAAGCAGATGATAAATGCTATGCGGACGCGCTCGTTTTTCTTGAAGCGTTTTTGCATAAAAATAAAGCTCGCGTCAAACTCCCTCGCGAAATTTTCGTTAAAGGAGAGATTAAAGACGGAAAGCTCGTTGCGGAGGTTGATCCCGACGAGGAAGGGCTTAAAGAAGTATGCTTATACGTTGCGGAACAAACCGTCGAACCGTGTTTCAGGTGTTGGAGGAAGGTTTCCGAACATTCAGAAAAGGGTGAAGAGGGATACGAGTTCTGCTATTCTCCGTATATGGGCTCGAAAACGATAGCGTTTTTTGCAGAAGCCGTTTATAAAAACGGGTTCAGATTGTGTTCTATCGTTGCGGCGAAAAGCTTTTCGGAAAACGAGGTGGAGAAATTTAACAGGCATAAAATCGTCTATTCCTCGCGTAAACCCGATATGGAAAGCGTGTTTGCAAAGGCAATCGAGAATAACGCGCCGCCTTTCGGAATAGATATATCGGGCGAGGAAAGCGTGTCGCTCAAAAAAGGACCTGTCGATTTATACGGCGTAAGCGGCAAGAACGGACTTCTCACCTTTAAGATAAACGCGGATAAATATAAGCCTGACGAAGATGCGTTATTGATGCTCGACGTATATCTTCCCGGCGGCGGAACGTTCTTTGTGAAGCTTGTAACCGACTTTTTCGGCGAAACGAAAGCCGAATATTCCGCTTCGGCAAGGATAATCGGCGGCGAGGTTTGGCAGAACGTTAAATTCGAGAAAAATAATTTCAAAACGGCGGAAGGAATGCCGTTGAAAAGTTACGCCAGAATCGAAGCGATAGAGTTCGTTTCGGAGGACGATAAACCGTTTATTATAAACAACGTGCTTTGGAT
>CAVBZJ010000142.1:0-4990 GCA_963599785.1 Anaerovoracaceae bacterium | reverse complement strand
GCATAAGGCAGATTGTCTTTAATCACCTGCTTGTCTCCGTAATGGAGATAGTGAAAATACGGAATTACGGCTATCGAATCCGCCCAACCGGGTACGCCCGCCGTGTTATCGGCTATCGGTACGAAAAGCGGCGCGAACGAAGGAATCCGCCCGTCGGGCAGCGCGTCCGTCCTGATAAGCTTTAAGAAATTCTCGAAAAACCTTTCGCAATCGGCGTTGAACATAGCGGTGTTGCAGAATACTTCCGCATCGCCCGTCCAGCCAAGCCTCTCGTCTCTCTGCGGGCAATCGGTAGGAATACTCACGAAATTGCTTTTCTGCCCGTTGAGAGCCATCTTATAAATACCGTTTATAAGCGGCTCGGAACACTCGAAGCTCCCGCCGTAAACGATATCCTGTGTTAAAACCCTGCCGCGAATCTCTCGCGCGGAAAATTCGGCTTCGCCGCTTATTTCCGCATACCTGAACCCGTGATAGGTGAATTCGGGATTAAAATAGTCGTCGTTACCCGATAAAATCAACGTATCGGTACATTTTGCGCGGCGCAGATTCGTAACGTACAGCGAGCCGTCGGGATTAAGCATTTCCGCAAACTTTACCGCAAGCCTCTCTCCGCGTTTTCCGCGCGCGATAAAGGAAACTATTCCCGCAAAATTCCTGCCGAAATCGAGTCGCACGGTTTTACCGTCTCTGAATATAATCTCGGGCGTAAGCCTTTCCGTCGCGCGGACGGGTTCGTAAGAATACTTTTCGCGATTCAAATCGAAATCGCAGACCTCCGCCTTCGATTTTCCGAAAAGCCTTTCGCGCGTGAAATCGACCTTTTCCCCGTCGAAAAAATCCGCGCTTTTTATCTGCGAAGAATAAGTATCCCAGCTTTCGTCCGTTTCGATTTTCAAGGACTCCCCGTCGGCGTAACCGACGATTATCTCGGCTCTTAAACGCCTTTCCTTGCCGTATATGCAATCGCCGCGATTATAACCGAGGTTGCCCGAATACCAGCCGTTCGCAACGGTTACGCAAATTTCGTTTTCGGATTTTAGTATAGGCAAAATATCGTATTCGCATTCGTTGACGTACTTATTATAATCGCTCCAACCGGGCATAAAATAGTCGCCGAGCGACTTGCCGTTGACCTTTACCCCGAAAATACCCGTAGCCGTAATATTCAGCTTGCAGGCGATTATTTGCTTTTTTAAATCAAAGCGTTTTACGAACACGGGCAAATAGTCCGTCCGATTAAAATCGCTTTGTCTTTTTATCCACATAACTGCTCCCGTAGTTCTTACGCCGCATATAACGGCATCGTTCATTTTAATTTTACAACGTACGAACGATGAAATAAATCATTTTTTTATCGTATATCGCTATTCTTTAATCAACCAAAACGGCAAGATACTTAACGCCATTTGTAAAAAGACAAAGTCTAATAATAAAACTATAATCTTTTTCCCCGCATACTTTATTGAACAATAATTCGGAAAATATTTTTATTTTCGCTTATTCTATACACTTGTTCAATTTTATAAAAATGTTAAACAGAAATGTTATAATTTGGTTAAATCTCCTTTTACTTATTGTAACCTTTCCGTCAGAGAGTAAAACGCGCCACCTTGATATAATTTGACGCGCGATTTTTTACTATCGCAAAAAGAAACAAAAGGTAACATAAACGCGCGGCGGGGGACTGAATTTTCAGTCCCCCGCCGCGCTCTTTCTCAATAAACCTTATCCTTTCCCTCATTTACCAACTAACGGCGTTGCCGCTCTCATCGTAATGCCAATAATTCCCCTCTTCTATAGGCTTTTCTTCACTGTAATAATAAACTTTTGCATTACTCAAACACTCGTTATCACTACCAATGTCAATAAGATTCCACTCTCCTTTTGTTCCTTTATAATAAACTGTTGATAGTCCTAAACAATCATAAAATGAATTATCCTCTATACTCGTAATACTTTTTGGTATAATTATAAAGTTTAACATTACACACTTACCAAACGCATTTGAAAATATTTTTTCACACCCATCCGGTATTATAATTGTTCCAAGTTCTGCACAGCCGTTAAAAGTATGTGCCGGTATGCACCATATATTATTTGGCAAAGTTATCGTTTTTAATGACACACAACCTTCAAATACACCGTCTTCTATACCAACCACACTATTATCAAGATTCACATTAGTCAACGACCAACAATTTAGGAAGGCCCCGCTTCGTATATCTGTTACCTTATCTGGTATAGATATATTCTCCAACGCCGAGCAGTTTTCAAATGCACAAACCCCTATGCTTGTTATGTTATCACCAAAAACTATATTAGTTAAAGCCGTACAATAGCTAAACACCCCTGTTTCTATGTCACGAACACTATTCGGAATAATTATTTCTGTTAAAGAACTACAGCCTACAAAAGAATAATTGCCTAGTGAAATTATACGTTCCGGCAGTGATATATTTACTAACGCCGAACAATTTTGAAATGCGCCATCTCCTATATTTTCTACCGTATTCGGAATAATTAAATTTGTTAAAGAAGTACAACCCGCAAACATCAAATCACTTATAGCTGTAATACTATTAGGTATATTAATATTCACTAACGATTTACAATCTGCAAATGTATGGGTACCTACACTAGTTACCGAATCCGGTATTAGTATTTCCGTTAAAAACTCACAATAATAAAATGCTTCTTGACAAATCTCCGTAACAGTAGTCGGAATAGTTATTTTTGTCAATGTAGAACAGTACGCAAACGCTCCCTCCCCTATACTGTTTACATCTTGCGGTATAATGCTGTTTCCGCATCCACATATCAATTTTTTTGTACCATATTCTATAAGACAATTACTCTCGCTGTAATAAACAGGGTTCTTGCTATCCACAATTATACTTGTTAATGAACAGCCGCTAAATGCAAAATTTTCTATGCTCATCACGCTTTCAGGAATTTCTATCTCGGTAAGTGCCAAACAACGATTAAAAGCATTTTTTCCTATGCTCCTTACATTATTGCCGATATTTATACTCGACAATGAAAAACATCCGGAAAAAGCACATTCTCCAATACCTACAACACTATCAGGAATTGATATATCTTTCAAGGCTGTACAATTTTCAAATGCATTATTTTCAATAGTCTTTAAGCTATTTGGCATTGTTACTTGTATTAAAGATGCACAAGCAGAAAATGCCGACCTCTCTATACTTTCTCCACTAGTAATTGTTACTACCTTTAATTTTTCATTGTTGATATATTTTATTGCCAAGGAAGGAATTGTTGCTTCTTCTATCGGACAAGTGTCTAATACCCACCCGTTTGAATCCATCCCGAATGACCTTAAACCTATACTTATTACGCTGTTCGGTATCGTTAAATTAACCAATGAAACACACTCATAAAATGCATAATTCCCTATAATTTCTACTCCTTCAGAAATATATACTTTTTTTATGTTAGCATTTCTAGAAAATGCTGAATTACCTATTTCCTTAATCGGTAATCCATTATAAAGGGCGGGTATCTCTATCTCTTCGCTATTATCGTTAACCAAGCCTTTAACTATATAGTACGTTCCATCCGTACTCAACTCATATTCAAATTCTGTTTCAAGTTCGGTCGGGGCGTCGGGCAAATCCAGAACGTAGGTGGCAAGCTTGTCCGTTTTATAATCAAAATAAATTTGAGCCGCCGCTCCGTACCGCAACATTTCTTCGAGCAACGTTTTCAGCTTTTCGTCGGTCGTAGCGCACGCCGCGGAAACCTTACCCAATTTTCTCTCCGCATAAATACACACCCCGTACGGCACTACGTCGCTGTAAAAATATTCGCCGTCCTTAACGCAATAGCTTTCTGCGTAAATAACGTCTGTCATTTCCTTTGCCGCAAATCCATATTTATACGTCGCAACGTCTTTTCCCTCGTAAGAATCATAACTCCAATCGCTCGATTTTTCACAAATTACCGCATTTTCGTTTTCTACGGCGTTTGCATAGGTATATTCGCCGTCGTCACGCTCTGATTTCCAGAATATCATTCCGTAACCGTCTGTTTCAATGTCGATTCCGTCGTAATAAGCGCGCAGATAAACGTATATATTATCGTCTAACGACAGATTCGCGGAAGTAATAACCGTACCGCATTGCGAGCTTTCGGCATACGTGTTTTCTCCGACGATAACTATGCCCGTTCCGAAGCACAAAACCGCCGCTATACTCAAAATCATCGTTGAAATAAATTTTTTCATTGCTTTTTCCTCACTTCAAGCTTAATCTGTCCTCTTCCAAAAGGTTGCCGGACATAGTTATCGCGTCAAAACAATTCCACGCTACAAGCATGCAATACGGTGTATCATAGCTTCGCTTACCGCATTGCAAAAGGTCTTTGGTACTTCTTTTTTGCATTTTGCAAACCCTCCTTTAAAACAAAAAATGTGTGACCTCGCAAACGAGATCACACATTGTAAAAATGCACAATTTCGCTTGCTGTCACACAAACTTAATAATAACAATTCTTAAAGAGAATGTATTTTTATTTAATGCGAAAAAGCGTACACTTCTACCGAGAAGCATACAATCTCTTTAAAAATTCAGTTTATGTGACGCAAACATTTTAGCATATAAGGTAATATTTTGCAAGTTTTGAATAAAGGTTTTAAGAAAAATAAAAAAATAGTTGTTAGATTTGCGAGAGAAAATAAAAGTTTTTGACGTTTTTTCGACGTCTCGTCAAAATTTGACTTCCATCGGCAGTTTTTTCTATGAAACTTATAAATATTATTGACGCTTTTCAGATTTCTTGATTTTTATATAATATCGTTAGTGATTTACAAGGGTTAGAGGGTAGCACCCATAAGGGACGCTTCTCCGCTATCGCTGCGAAGGGCTTCGCCCGAATCCCCTATCGGGTTCGCACATAATCTTATGCTCTATGCAAGCAAAAAGGATAGGTAAAACCTATCCTTTTTGCTTGGTGCACCATAAGG
>CAVBZJ010000141.1:0-5068 GCA_963599785.1 Anaerovoracaceae bacterium | reverse complement strand
ATTCCGTCGCTTGTGACCTTAAAAATCACGGGCGAAAAAGAGGATGCCGCCGTCGACCATTTTTCCGAATTTTCCTTAAACGTCTGTTCGGAAGCATAGGTAAAAACCGAGTTTGCGACAGGCTCGCGCTCCGTCTTCGAGTACAGCGTTTCGTGTCCTACCACGATAAGTCCGTTTATCTTACAAGACGTTCTTGTAAACACCTGCCCTGCCGCCGAATCTTCGCTCACCGAGTTCAGATATTTCACGACTACGTTTCTTACCGTCAAAGCGGGTTCTGCTTCGGAAGCTATTACGCTCGCGTAAAACCTGTTGTCGCCGATTAAGTTTCTGCTTTTCACAACTTCGTAATTATCCGTAACGGAAATTTCGATATAAAGGTTTTCTACCGTGCCGTACGAGTGCGAGGATATAAACCCTCCGTTACCATTTAACGAAGCGTTTAAGAATATTACGTTTCTTATCACGCCGTTACCGCCGAGCATCGGTATAAAGCCGCATCTGTCTCCCGTTACCGTAAGATTTTTTATAATGTATCCCGAGCCGTCGAATACCCCGACAAAGCCGTTTGCTGCCGACACCGCAAAGGGATATTTTTCGTACGCGTTATATTCTCCGCTGCACACTATATCGTTACCGAGAACGAAATATCCTTCCGCAACGTCGGCTTTTCCGGAAACGGCAAGCGCGTTTTTGGGGAAATCGTTCAATTCCTCTTCGTCGGTTATCACGTCGGTATAAATTTTACCGTAATATTCGTATTCCGCTTTATCCGTTACAACCCGCACCGCGGTATCTACGCCGAGTTCGGTAGTTTTTAATCCGTCGATTTTCAGACTTATCAGCCCGTTTTCTGCGTTTATTTTCTCAAATATATCTTTTCCGTTTACGTTTACCGCTTCTACCCGACCGACGAGATCTTTAAGTATTATTCCGTCCACAAGTTCTAACGTAAAAGCTTCTTCCGTCCTTGAAAAAAGCGGCCTTATACAGTCCACGGAAATTTCGACGACGGCATTTTCGTATCTGCCTACAAGCTTCGAGCTGCCTGCGGAGTTCCCGAAATACTCGCCGTTTCGTTCATAAACAAACTCGCTTTCACTGAAAGACCATTCGATTTCCGCGTTTTCTACCGTTTTACCCTTCAATAAAACGCTTGCCTTCGGTTTGAATGAGAGCGGCACGCCCGCTTCGTTTTCTATCGCGGCAATTTCCGCCGTATACCCGTTTACGGACGGCGCAGCGTTCTCTACCACGATTACGGGCTTTGCATCCTTTACTATGACGGTTACCTTTTCCGCAAGGGCGTTATTAAACGCTTCCGCAAACACCGTCACGGAAAGCTTTCCCGCCTTATTTGCGGATATAACGAGGTAATTTTCTTCTATCGACACGGTTGCCGCGTCCTCGTCGCCTTCCGCAATGCTTGCTCCGAATTCAACGTCTTCGAGAAGCTTACCCTTATACGTTACGCTAAGCGAGATTTTCGTACTGTCTCCCGTTTCCAGATTTGCCGTTTTTGAAGAAGCGTTCAGTTGCGGAATGGACGTTTGCTTTTCGACTTTAATCACAAGAACGTCGGTTATATCGTAAAAGTTCGCTTCGATTTTTGTTTCGCCGACGCCTTCCGCAACGATTTCTCCGTCCGAAACGGTAGCGACCGTCTCGTCGAGAGATTTCCACGAAATATTGCCCTCGCCCGTCTTTTCGTACTCAACGGTAAAAGTTTCCCCTATTTCCAACGTCGCGCCCTTCGTGATAAGCTTGAAGCTCGTCTCTCCGCGAGGCGCGTCGTCGTCCGTTTTTCCGCACGCCGCGAGCGACATACAGCATACGGCTATTATCGCTAATAATATCGTTAATAAACGTTTTTTCATCAATCGTTTCTCCTTATACGCCCCAAGAATCGAATAACAAATCGAGCGAAACGTTTTGCGCGCTATACTGAATATTCAGCTCGTAGCAATCGTCGCGGAAGGATTTTCTCTCTGCGGTCAGCTCCGCCTCGTTGTAATAGCCTGCGTATAACGTCAAAAGCGCGTACCTTGGGAAAATGCTTTCTATTTTTATATGCTTTGCCAAAACCTCGTACTTTTCGGCATTCGTGTATTTTAGCGGACTTATAGCCTCGTACGCCTCGTCCACCAAATCAAGCCAGTGGTCAAGCAGCTTTTTCGGCCAGTAAGAAACGTTTGCGATTTCTTCGTAAATAGTTCCTCTTATCGGATTCGTTTCGTCGTTTTCTATACCGCGACTCCACATCTGAAATTCGGAAAGGAACTGTCTCATAGGCTCGGCTGCCTCGCAGAAATATTTCTCGAAAAAGTCGTCGGTAATTTCTTTAAGATTACAATTCACGTCAAATTCTTCTACCGAGTTGATATATTCTTTAAGCTTATTAAAGCCGGTAGCGTTATACTGCATCGTCTGACCTTCCGTCCAGACGTACTCCGCGTTGTTTTCTCTGAAAAACCTTAACGTTTCGAGCGAGCTGTCGAAGGTGTTGAACGGATACATATAATAGCTGTAATTCGGCTCGTATACCCACGCGTAAACGTGAGAGGAAATCGCTCCCCAGCCCCTGACGATGCCTGCGTATTGCGCGTTTACGTCGTCGTAGAAGGAATGAGTGAAAGACGCTTCTATCGGCGCGACGAATACGCCCACGTTCTTTCTCAAAACGACGCTTTCGTCTATTGCGGAATAACTCCCGTCGGCATTCTGTTTAACGGGCGGTTGCGTAGTATTGTGATAGCCGAAAATTGTTATAAGTATTTCCCGCTTCTCTCCTCCGTTATTTGCCGCCTCTTGAGTAAAATACGCGTCAACCTTATCCGCGACTCTGTTTGTAAACCTTATATATCTTGCCGCCGCTGCCGACGAGCCGTAGGTTTTTTCGTAGCTCTTACACTCTTCGCACTCGCAGGGGAAGAAATTGTCCTGTATGGTAAAAGTTATAACCGGAACGTCTTTATATTCCTTCGCCAGCGAAATAATTCTATTTGCGACGTGAGTTATCATAAGCTCTAACTCGTTTTCGTCTCCGCGCGCGGTATAACACAATTCTTTACCGCTGGTCGCAAGCCAGTTAGGGTGGTCTCCGAAATATTTATTACTGATTACCGTTTCCGTCGAATCGAAATATTGAAGAGAGTTGTGGAAATATCCGCCCTGCCCTACGGGGATTATTATATCCTGATTGTTAATAAAGCCCATTCCGTAACGCGCTTCGTCGGAAACGTTATTACCCTGAACTCTGTAACCGTAGTCCGGCTTTTCTATAATATCCATATCCGGAATCGTTTCTCCGCTTTTGGCGTATACGACGGTATCTTCCGAATACATCGTATAACCTAAAACGTGCTTCAAAAACTGAATAGCCGCCTGTTGATAACCGAATTCGCCCACAACCTCTATAAATACGCTGTTGCCGAAAGTCTTTATATAATACCCTGTCGGAGCAAGATCCTCATTCGGCATAGAAAAACCTGCCGAAGTAAACAAATCACGTCTTCCGACGACTATATATTTATCGCTTTCGGTTACGGAAGTGATTTCTTCCCCCGCCGTTACCGAAACCGAAGCCCCCGTTGCGGAGTTTATGTGCTTACGCAAAAAGTTAGCCGCGTACAAAGCCTTTGAAGAAGAACCTTCGTAAACGACCGAATATTCCGAAACGCCGTTTTTTGCAAATACTCTGCTTGCGTTTTCGGTTACGGAGACATTATGAAGTCCGCCTTCCCAGTAATGCTCGGTACTCGTTCCGACGGTGTTTTTCGGTTCAACGGTCGCGGAACCGCACCCGAAAAGGCACGAAACCGCAAATATCGCGGAAAGCGCAGTCGTTATTATTCTTAATTTCGTTTTTCGCATTTTTTAGTCCTCCGCCGTTATTTTTACGCACAGATACGCCACGTTACCCGCTTCGTCCACCGCCATTATGCGCAGTTCGTATTCGCCTTTATAGTCAACCCTGAACGAATTCGAGTTTGCGGGAATTTCCACGAAACGCCCCGACGGATCTGAAACGTATTTCATAATCCTGATATTTTCCGATGCGGAACAATTATCCGTCACCGAGAATTCGGGCAGAACGTATACGTCTCCTTTCTTTACCGTGGTTTTAAATTCTCCGTTTATCGCTATTTTCGGACTTTCTTTGTCCTCGACAGTCAAAGAATAGGAATAAACCGTTTCGTTCGGAGACGAATTAAACGTATCGGCAACGACGTACCTCACCATATACGAACCGATTTTGTCGAATCTGACGACATAATCTTTTGCGGGATCGGCGTCTTTTAACTCGATTCCGTCTATCGACTTTATAAACTCTCCGTTCTCGTCGGTTACGGACACCTTAAACACGACGTTCGGATCGAGAACGTCCGAAGCGTAAGCCGCGTTAAGCGTATAATTCCCGACTTCTATCACTCCGCCCGCATCGTTTCTTATATAATATTCAGGCGCAGTCACGTCCCTTGTAACCGTTCCCGTAAAGGACTGATTGCACAGTCTTTCGACGTACACGGAGCTTTCGCCGGTTTTCTCGAAACGCATTTTTAATGAAATTTTATGTGACGAAAAACCTTTGAACGGTTTGCCTTCGTCTGTATGTGTTGCCGATACCGAAAGCCCCGAAGCAAAAAACGCACCGTCCGCATACGATATTTCAAGCGATTTACTTCCGTCGAAAGAAAAATCAGGACTTACCGAATTACCGCTTACCGTCATCGTAGTCTTTCCGCGAGTTTCGCCGATTATTACGGAAACGCTTTCTTCTTTATTAACGGAATCGGTAAGCGTCAGAATCACCGTTCCGAACTCTCCGCCCGAACCGAGTCCTCTTAACGAAAAGACGAATTTCTCCGCCAAAAGATAGTTTATAAATTCCGTTTCTCCGCCGTCGACTACTCCGAGAAGCACGCCGTTTTCGGACTTTTCCGCAGTAACTCCGCTCTCCGAATAGAAGTACGAAGCAAAATCTATCCTTTTTCTGTTACCCACGGTATTCCAGACGTTTACGCAAGGAACTTCGTAAATTTTTTCCGTTTCTCCCGCCTTGAATTTC
>CAVBZJ010000140.1:0-5070 GCA_963599785.1 Anaerovoracaceae bacterium | reverse complement strand
TTATCCCTCGGCTTTAAATCGTCCTTTCGAGACGAGACAAATATTCCTTACATTCGGGCATCTTATTCTCCCCGAATATCTCCTCTATCTCGTCGATAAGCTTCCCTATCGTCTTTCTTATATATACCGGATTTTGCGATTCGAGCTTTCTTAACACCTTCTTCATTATTATATCGTCTATCGCTTCCGTCTCTTCCCCTCCGCACGCGATATATACGGGAACGTATTCTTTTATCTGCTTCATTATTCGGTTTCCGAACGTTATATGATAGTTTTCTACCATATATTTATCGAGGTTTCTTATTTTTTCCTTGCTGCGCCGCGTTATCCCGTATTCGCGCTTTGCCCTCGCGACCTCTCTTTCCCATTCGTCTATATCTATACTTACCCCGTCGCTGTCAGCGGCGTTGAATTCCTGCGCTTTGCTGTCAAGGTTCATTATCATCGCTCTGTCGTATACCTTGTCCGATATCGCAAACGTACTGTCGTCGTTGTTCACTGTTCCGATATACCACATATTCCTCGGCAGTTTTAATCTACCGTCTTTTAATTTCTTCGGATCTCCCGCTCTTTTATCAGAAATTATATCTATATATCTTCCTTCTTCGTTAGGTATTTCGAGTAGAGACAAAAACTCCGCGAAATAATATTCTACTCTCGCTATGTTCATTTCGTCGAGTACCGTTATGTATATCCCTTTCCCGTAGTTCGCCTCGTACATCTTTTCGAGAAGGGTAGTTTCGTTGAACTTACCCGTAAACTCGTTGTAATACCCTACCAAGTCCGTTCTTTCCTTCCACATTGGCTGTATCGGCACTATCGTGGAGCTGTTCCCCAAAAACTCGCCGAACGCGTACGCCAAAGAGGTCTTGCCCGTTCCCGACATACCCTGCATTATCATTATGTGCGTCACCGCAAGCCCCGATATGAATTTCCTTATATCCGCTTCGCTGTAATACAGCTTCAATCTGCTCGCACTGTAATCCCTGAATTTCTCGCACAGCTGTTTTAAGCTCAATTCTTCGGTATAAATTTGCTTTTCCCTTGCGTTTGCCGCGTCTATTTCGCTCAACCTGCTGAATCTGTTCTTCCCCTCTTTTTCCGTCTTCTTTTCTCCCGTCAATGAGGAAGGCAGATTTCCGGTAGTCGAAATCGTTTCGACACGCTTGTTCTCGTCGTTGATAATAAAAATTATCAATACCACGATAGCCGCAAGAATAAGCACAACGTAAATCGCAAGGGCTGCTTTATTCGTCAAAAGTCCCCAAAGAGCTTCTAAAAATTTCATTACTCGCTAACCTCCTCTTTCCCGAAAAAGCCCGTAAGGCGCGTCATTACCGCACATGCTTTTTTTGCTTCCGTCATATCGTTTCCCGCAAAACTTTCGCCGAATCCCGTAATAACGTCTTTGGCGCAAACCGAAAAAATCTTTTGATTATATAGCGCATAGCTCGGTATAATTATGCTTGCGAAAGCATTGTCTATCGCGGCTTTCTGTCCGCCGCCCGATGCAAGATACACGGCAACGAATCTTTCCGTTGCGAGCGCGACGTTATTATTAAGCGGACAGCCGAGCTTATCCTTAATCCCCGCCGCATACCCGTCGATTTTTTTCCAGACGGCTTCCGGCAAATAGAATTCCTCTTCCGCCGAGGAAACTAAGATTCTGAAATCCTCGAAGCTTATTGCGCTCTTCGCTTTTCTTATTCCGTCAACGCTTCCGTTCACGTCGCCGACGGTAATAAACGCGGCTTTATCCGCCAGACATTCGGCAACGTTATTGAGCGCGTAATTCCTTTTAACGTTAAAAATTATAAAGAGGTTTTCAGGAACGCCCAAACGGTTATTCTTTATGAGCTTGCCGTCTCTGAACTCTCTTCCGAGATTTATTATTCCGTCCTTGCCGTCAGTTTCGACTATCTCCGCGAAATCCGCAAAATAAGCGTTCAAACCGTCGAAATCGTCTATATCTATCTCCGCAATCGTCGGCACGCCCGAAACTGCCGCGTCGTAAACTGCCTTAATCGTTTCCGAAGGGCAAAGCGCATCCCCTTCCTGCTTATTCAAAATAAAGCTGCAATCTTCCTTCCAATATCCGTTTTCTTCTTCCCTGTAAAAATTACCGCCGAAATACGCCGCAAGAAGCCCCGTCAACCTGCTCACGTTTTCGGGTTTTACGGAGCTTGCGACGATTATTCTTTTCGCCGCCATCGCAGATAACGCCTTTCGCGCGTCGTCGTCTGTTATCGTCACTCCAGAAACGTTTGCAAACGCTTTGAAATCGGCAAACAGCTCGGTCGGCATAAGCTTTTTATAATCGGGCTTTTGGTCAGGTTTAATCTCGGAATCGAGATCGTATACGCCGTAATACCCGCTATAAACCTCGGAATTCGGAGAAGCGTTTTTCTGCGCTTCGTATTCCTTATTTATCTCCGAATACTCTTTCTCGAATAAGAACTTATTGATTTTTTGTCTCCAATAAGTGTACAAAATGTTTATTACCAAATACACGGCGGCGAATAAATAAGTATATTTCAGATTATATCCTCGCCCGAACAAAGCAAAAAGCACCGCGATTCCTATCGCCATATAATTGAAAATTATCGGCGAAAGCACAACCTGCCGAACCCTGATTTTCTTTTTGATTTTCGTCGGAGTCGCATACTCGTAATCTGCTGAAACGCCGGGTACGCACAGCTTGAAAAACGTAATTTCTCCGCCTATAATACACGCCGCCATATGCATATACATACCGTTCGAATCATAATGAAAAGCAGACGCAAAAAAATACGCACACTCAAATAAAAGCTGCGTAGCGTAAAACAGGAGCTTTCTCCAATCGGCTCTGAAAGTTCCGTATGCCATAAAAGTTATCAAAGCTATCATCAGCCCGAAAAACAGCCCGATAAGAATATACGTTATGCCCGCGTCGAATAATCGGGAGTTAATCAGAAGGAGCAGTAACGAACAAGACGTTAAAATGAGATAAAATCGAAGAAGCGAAATAGGGGCTTGAACTTCGCCGCGGAAAAATTTCGCCATTAAAAATAAGTAATATATACCGAATACTACTATGTAAACGGAAACACCCGAAATGAGTAATTGAAGAAATGCGTTTTGAGCAAATACGTCGGAAAGCCTGAACTGTATCTGTATAATAAAAATAAAGAACGCAATAACGGACAGCAAGCCGTAAATCACGAGGGGAATAAAGCCCTTATAGACCTTGCCCCTCGGAGAAGCGTTCTTGCCTCCGCCCGACGCGTTCTTTAAGTTAGTAGTAGCCATAAAGTTATCGGCAGAAGCAGCAAGCTGCTCTGCTCTATCCAAATTTCCCATAAATTTCTTCCTTTTTAGTAGTTTAAAGCATTTTATCCGACGTTTATCGATAAACGAAAACACACTATATTTTTATGATAGCACTTTTAAAAGAAAATCGCAACCGTTTCCGTAAATTTTTACACATTTTACACAAACGTCTAATAAGCGAAAAGTACGCCTTCCTTCATCTAACGTATGTTTTCGTTTTTACTTTTTTATTTAGTTCGCCTAACGAAATTAACCATATTTTCTCTCGCCTCGTCTTTTTCACTAATAGTTCTTTCTATAATATCACCATAGGAATTGCTTATAATCACGTCAATCTTCTTATTATTCTTAAAGTTCGCAAATTCGCATAAGTTTTCCAAATGATTTTCAAAATTTTCTTTCGCAACACCGATATTCTTTTCGTCCACAAGCGTTACTGCCAATAATGCTAATTCCGTAATGTGAAAGTAATTTTTAAATTCCTCATTGTCATTAACTGTTTTGTTAATACTAAACGTCACTACGGCTATAATAACCGTTGCCAAAAGACTTATAATGGCAATAATCAAATTCAGCAACTCTAACATTGTATTTTTTTCAATATTTTTTCCGCATAATTTTCGGACTTACCTATCGTTTGCAACATATTTATGACAATAATGCAAACCGATAAATACTTTGAGCCGTATTTTTCCTTTAACTTTTCTAAATTTGCAGTTATATTTTTATCATCAAGATTTTTGCTCAGGCTATTAACAACCTCTAAAATTATATTATCGTTCCCGCCGTTATCTGCTACATAATCTCCCAAATCATTGTTTTCGTTTTTGTCGCATTTCCCAAACAATTTTTCAATAATCATATCACTTATTCTTATTGAACAACTAATCAATTTTTCTTGAGACTCTAAAATTTCTCTTTGATATTCCTTGATTTCCGACAATAATTTGATAGCCATTTCCCTGTTCTCTGTATACGATGTTTTTCCTCCCATTTCTAATAACTCGTTAATTTTTTTATCCACATCTTCGCGAGCCTCTTTCTCTTCTTTCTCCTTTGCACCGATAATAAATCTTTCTTGGATATAAGGATAAGAGATTCTTTTAACTCGTTGATTCTTATAATTTCCTTTGTTTATTTCTTTTTCCATATAAAAATTCCTTCGTTTCAAAATATCAAGTTTTCTAATTTCTTATGTTTTTTCATCCCATAGGGAAGGCAAACTCCCTATGGAATGAAAGCTCTGTTATATGCCTATAAAAACTACGCTTGTTAAGCCACTACGTTCTGCCAAGCCGAGGCGTTTAAATGTTTTTACCTGTGGTTACGCTAAAATCATTTTCTTCTCCAATAATAGTTATAGTACATCGATTTTAAATAGTAGGCGTTTTGCGAAGCACTTGTGAGCGTTAAATCTGTCCCGCTTGTTGCAGAGAAACTTTCGCTTACATACCAACCGTTCGGATTCTTAAACGTTACACTTGTTAAATTGTAGCAATTGTCGAACGCATACTTACCTATACTCGTCACACTGTTTGGAATAGTTATACTTGTTAATCTTTTGCAATCATAGAACGCCCACTCGCCTATACTCGTCACACTGTCGGGTATAACTATACTCGCGAGCGAAGTGCAACCACTGAACGCATCGTCTCCTATGCTCGTCACGCTGTCGGGGATTGCTATGCTCGTGAGCGAACTACAACCTTTGAACGCACTACTTCCTATACTTTTTACACTGTTAGGTATAGTTATACTCGT
>CAVBZJ010000139.1:0-5075 GCA_963599785.1 Anaerovoracaceae bacterium | reverse complement strand
CGACCAAAGTGTCTATATCCGTGCCGAAGAAATCCGCCAGAAGCCAAAGGCTTGTGATAGACGGCTCTTTTTTGCCCGAAAGCCACGCGGAAATCGCACTGTGCGACACCCCGATGCTCTTCGATAGCTGTAATTGATTGACGTTATATTCTTTCATAAATTCTTTTAAATTTTCCGAAAAAACTATTTTAAACATATTGACATTATATCCTTTTGCTGTTATAATATGAATATATTGTCTCCTTGGAGACAACGACGTGCAAAGGAGAAAGTGAAATGTTGGAATTTCTTGACAAGGCAATCGCGTGGATAGGGGAAGGTTTAAATTTTTCTTATATCTTATTAGCGGTAATGGCTGTGGCTATTATAGGCTTATTTATTTGGCAAGCTGTTTCCGGTGTAAACGCAAAACAAAAAGAAGCCATTTTAACTGCGGTGAATAGCGGAGACATCAATAAATGGCGCGGAATACAGATTACGCGGTTGGACGATAGAGTTTTACAGTATTTCAACGAAGAGAAAAAGAGATCGGGGTGCTTCGGCAAAAAGCCCGCCTGCTCGGACGAGGAATACGACAATCTCATTCTTGACCGAATAAAGGAAATCGCTTCCAAAGAGGTCGCTTTAAGAAGAATAGGGGTGGACGAAGCGCAGGTCGCCGAGATTAAGCCCATATGCTTCCTCGGGTTCGAGGAGGAAAGCGGCGTGTTGAGCAGATACGGCAACGACGGGCGGTTCAGAACTTCGCAATACAGCGTTTCGTGGATATTCTCGGGCGAGGATCAGATTTTCGTCTTTTCCGCGTTTATGGATTTATTGACGCATAAAACGAAAAGTATAACCCGCGAATACTTTTACAAGGATATTACGAATTTTTCTTCGATATTTTCTAACTACGAATACGAAATTCACACTCCTAAAAAAGGGTGTTTGAGCAAGGGCTACGACACCGCGCTTAAAAAGGTGGAAATTCAGAAATTCAGCATAACCGTGCCGAACGACGACTTTTCCTGCTCCGTTTCGGGCAGCGCGAACGTGGAAAGAATCATTTCAGACTTAAAGTTTAAACTGCGCGAAAAGAAGGGCTGTCGTGGATAAGGTCGCGGAAAACTTGGCGGGAAAAGAGACCGCAGGCGAAGTTGAGACTGAAAGCAAGCCCGAAAAAAAGACTGCAAGCGCGACCGAAAATAAGATGGAAAACAAAACGGAAAACAAGACGGAAAAGGCTGAAAACGGAAATTCCGCCGAAGAAAATCTTTTTAAAACCCTTCACCCGAAAGGCTCTTTGAACGACCGATTATATTTTAACCCGAACAGAATGTTGGTAAGACCTGATTTGCGCGTTAAAAGGGTGCTTATAAAAGTCTTTGCGGTACTCGTTATAGCGGTCGTCTGCGCGTACCTTTCGTGGGAGTATTTTAAAGAAATCGGAACGGAAAACTATTCGTTATACGCGTGGCTTATCGGCGCGGGGATAGTTCTGATATTCGCCGCCGCGTTCTTAAAGGATATTTTAATCTGGCTTGTTAAGGTATATCAAAAATTCGCGCCCGAAGAGGTGAGAAGAAAATGCGTTTTTACGCCGTCCTGCTCGGAGTATATGATTTTGTCGCTGGAAAAGTACGGCGCGATTAAAGGCTTGATAAAGGGAATAAAGCGGCTTAAAAGGTGTCATTTGCCTAATCACGGCGAAGACTACCCATAATATAATAAGTCCCTGAATGAAATAAGTAAAGAACAGTTTATTGAGAGAGGGGCGCGCGGATATAAAATATCCGCGCGCCCCTGAAAAATTTTTTTCTTCGTGCGATAATCGCAGTTTTTACATAATTTCGCGGACGGCGAGAACCTCGCCTGTCGCGCCGCTCACGAGCAAGGCTTTAAGCTTTCCGTTACCTTCCGCAAAGCCTATGTACCAGAACGCCGCGCCGTCTTTCACGATAACCCGCGCGTAAATTTCCGCCGTAAAAACGCCGTTTTCGTCTTTATAGCTTTCTATAAGGGTGGGCTGCGCCTTTTCGAGCGCGGTAAGCGCGGCTGACAAAGAAAGCGTGCCTTCGGGAAGCTCCGACTTAAAGCAAAGCGTTTCGTTTTCCGCGCCGGAGAGGAGGCTTGCCGTAAATTCTTTAAGCTCGAAATTTTCTATCTCGAAGCTCGCGGAAAGCACGCCCGTCAGCGGGTTCAGCTTAAACTCAGACTTATACTCTTCGCCTTTATATGCCATACAAATCGAGCGGTCGGCAACGTCCGTTCCCGCGCCTTTAAGACTGAAATTCAGCCGATAAACCCTTTCGCCGACCTTGCCGTCGTTTATAAACGGTTCTTCCTTAAAGCCGTACGCCGCGGAAATATCGTATTTTTCGCTGCTCGCCGCAAAAACGTCAGAACGCAGTTCGCTGACGTATTCGAGAAGTCCGTTTTCCTTTTTGCACCCCGCAAAAACGCCGAGCGCAAGCATAAGTCCGATGAGCGTCGCCGCAGACAAAACGCGTGCGGTAAGTTTAACAAATCTTTTCATAATAATTATTCTCCCACCGTAAAGTTATGCGCGGAATGCTTCGATTAGTACGGAATATCGTTTTTTGGGCGCAAAGAGTTGATTTTTATGCGCTCGTTTGGTAAAATAAATGCGTAAATAATGCGTAACGCAAGCCGTCTGCACGTTTTTGAGTACGGAAAAAGCGGCGGGAGAGAGCCGTGTAGGAAAAAAAGCGGCGGGCGGAAAAGCACGGAAAAGCGATGAACGGAAAAGTATCGAACGCAGAAACGTTCGGGGAGAAGGAAAGTGAAAAAACTGATACTTAAAACGGCGGCGATAACGCTTGCCGCAATAATTCTGGCAGGGGGGCTGTTGTTCGGCGGACTTTGGCTGTTTTCGCCCGTGACTCTCGCCAAAATTTCGGAGGATTTGGGTAACGATTCCGCCGCCGCCTCGTTTTACGCGCGGCAGTACGGCAAAACGGGAGATTATAAAGACTTACATAAGCTTTGCGCCGTTATCGACGAACACGAAAACTCCGCAAACGCCGAAAAATATCTCGGCGAATTTATCGAAAACGAAAACTTCGTCTCCTACATTTTTTCTTACGAGGTGAGAGAAAAAGAGGGCGAACACGCCGCGGCGTTCTATGCGAAAAAATACGTCGTTTCCGCGTTTATAAACGGCGGGGCGGCGCACGCGACGGAGGTCGCTTCTCGGCTTGCTTCGGGCAAATATTTCGTGAACGACGCTTGGGGCTGGGTGTATTCGGGCGTAATTATGCCGCCGTAC
This sequence comes from Anaerovoracaceae bacterium, assembly GCA_963599785.1. Classification (GTDB taxonomy): domain Bacteria; phylum Bacillota; class Clostridia; order Christensenellales; family Borkfalkiaceae; genus UBA1259. The sequence goes on along the minus strand of CAVBZJ010000139.1, from coordinate 1,804 downwards.
TCCTTTTACGACGCCTTTAACGCGCTTCTTTCCGACGGAAAGCTTAAATTGACGAGAGGAGATCTCGAAGTCGTGAAAGCGAGCATTTCCGCAACGGAAATAAACGAATACGACGAAGAATACAAAAACGCGGACCTTAAACGGGTGAACGAGCTTATAAACTCGATTGCCGACTGACGCAAAAATTTCTGCCGCCGACCGCCTTTTTCGGTCGGCGGCTTTAAACTATAAACGTTATTTCACTGTAAAATTATGCCGGTTTTATTAAAAAACAAATCGCAGGCGGCGGGCGCGCTTTATACCGCCGCGATTGCTTTATATTTCGTGCTTTCCTTGGTCGGCGGGGCGATTCTTTCGGCTTTGCCGCAGGGCAGCTTTGCTCGCACCGCGATTTCTCCGCTGTTCGCGGCGGTCGCGCTTTTGTCCGTTTCCTTTCTTTCCGCAAAAGCATACGGAGCTGTCGGCACGGTCGGAACGGGCGGCGCGCAGTCTCATAATCGCGAAGAAAAGCCGACTTGCGGAAATTACAAAACGATTTTCGGGTATGAAAAGTTTAAGCCCGCGTATCTTTTGGCGGCGGTTCTGATCGCGGCGGGAATTTTTTGCGGACTCGGGTTTATCAACACCGCTTTTGCGGAGCTTCTCGCAAAAATCGGCGTAAACCTTCCGAATAACGAATTAAAAATAAACGGCGCGGGCGAATATATAATTTTATCGTTCACTTTGGCGGTTATCCCCGCGATTGCGGAAGAAACGTTTTTCCGCGGTGCGATTGCATACGGCACGAGCGGCGCAAAGCTTTTTGCGGGCGCGGCGTTTTCGGGGCTTATTTTCGCGCTGTATCATTGCTCTTTGTCACAGCTTCTTTATCAATTTATATACGGCGCGATTTTATATGTTCTCGCAAAAAAATCGGGAAGCGTTTTTCCCTCTGCGATCGCGCATTTTCTCAATAATTTCGCGGTGATTACGCTCACGTTTTTCGGCGCGGAAGTCAATCTGTTTTCTCCCGTTTTAATCGCTTCGGGAATAGCCGCGCTTGTACTTGCGGCGGCGCTTATTTTCTTTATCGACCGCAAAACGGGCGCGAGCAAAACGGCGTGCGAAACGACGGCGAGCGAAAGGGTTGAACGCGGGAAAACGGCGGAGAAAGCGACCGCGACCGAAACGGGAAAGACTGAAAAGACGAAAGGAACGGAAAATGAAGAAAAATTTTTGGTAAAGGACTTTATTCTGCCGTTCGGAGCGGTGGGCGTTCTTGCGTGCGTGCTTATGGGGGCGGCGAGCTTGTTATGATAAAAGTAAATATCGTTTGCGTGGGCAAGGTTAAGGAAAAATATTTCGCGGAAGGCATTGCGGAATACGCAAAAAGGCTTTCCCGCTACTGCGAATTTAAAATTATCGAGGTAGAGGAAGAGAATTTCAAAAAAGCCGAGGACGGCGAGATAAATATTATAAAGGAGCGCGAGGGCGAGCGCATTTTGCCGCATCTTAAAGGCTACGTTTTCGTTTCCGCGATTGAGGGGAAAAAGCTTTCGAGCAAGGCGTTTTCCGAAAAGCTGAAAAAGGCGGCGGACGAGCGCGGAACGGTCACTTTCGTTATAGGCGGCTCGTATGGGCTTGCGGACGAAGTGAAAAAAAGAGCGCAGGAGCTTATTTCCTTTTCCGATATGACCTTCCCGCACACGCTGTTCAGGCTTATGCTCGTCGAGCAGATTTACAGGGCGTTTTCCATTTCGGCAGGCACGGCGTATCATAAATAACGCATATACTGCCCTATGAACGTTTTGGGTGAGTTAAAAGA
>CAVBZJ010000138.1:0-5092 GCA_963599785.1 Anaerovoracaceae bacterium | reverse complement strand
GTGTTCACGTTTAAGAGTATTACAAAATAACAAGGCTCTCAAACCCGTATCTCATAATTTAATCGTTAAAAAATGTTTAAGAGTATTACAAAATAACAAGGCTCTCAAACTGCGTCCGTCTATGACGTCGTTCGCCTTCAGTTTAAGAGTATTACAAAATAACAAGGCTCTCAAACTTTCCGTTTGCGGAAATCTGCCGAAATGAAGTTTAAGAGTATTACAAAATAACAAGGCTCTCAAACTTACCGTGCGCTTGCGCTCGTAATGTCGGAGTTTAAGAGTATTACAAAATAACAAGGCTCTCAAACTGAGTTTTAACTCAACCTGATTGTCTGTCAGTTTAAGAGTATTACAAAATAACAAGGCTCTCAAACCACGGATACGCCCATATATTGCGCGAATAAGTTTAAGAGTATTACAAAATAACAAGGCTCTCAAACATACGGGTAAATCGTCGGTGAGCGACGAAAGTTTAAGAGTATTACAAAATAACAAGGCTCTCAAACCATTTTCGAGCATAGTAAGAGTTGTAAGGGGTTTAAGAGTATTACAAAATAACAAGGCTCTCAAACAGGTATGAAAGTCGTGTGCGAGGAAAGTAAGTTTAAGAGTATTACAAAATAACAAGGCTCTCAAACAGAAGAAGGCGACTGCACGAATTACGACGAGTTTAAGAGTATTACAAAATAACAAGGCTCTCAAACTCTACCCCGCGTAAATCCTTGCGGAAGGCTGTTTAAGAGTATTACAAAATAACAAGGCTCTCAAACAAGACGAAAAGCGAAACGCTTTCGCTGACTGTTTAAGAGTATTACAAAATAACAAGGCTCTCAAACCTCAAATAAGGCCGAAAACCGCGTACTGCCGTACGGTTATTTTGTATGTCCATTATACTTTTAAATTCAGAAATTTTCAACTATTTCGCACAAATCCTCCGTAATTATTATCGTTCTCTCTTCCTTTAACGGCTTTTTTCTTTCCGATTCTATCAGCATAAGAGATACTTTATACAATTCGCAATGCCGATAAAATTTTTCCAAATCTTCTTCGCTCAAAACCGCTTTTAATCCGACGAAAACGAAAAAAGAAACGTTTTTAAGTTCCGCGAATATATTGACGTAGGAAATCAATTTTTCCAGAAGCGTTTCTCCGTCTTTTACAGGTTTTACTGAATAAAATTTGAAAAATTCTTCCGGCGACGGGGCTTCGTACGTTAAAGGTATATCCGTTTTTTCAAATAAAGACAGCAGAAATCTTTCCGCCGCCGCCCCGAGTTCGTTATAGGCTAGCAAAAAATCTCCCGAAAGAAATTCCGCGTACAATCTTTTATACAAAAGCGAAATTATTTTTTTATCCGCCGAACCGAACGAAAACAAGTTACAGACCGCTTCCCCTTTTTCGCTCGGTTTAAACTCTTTCGCGTCGTCCCAAAAAGTAAATTCGGACTCTTCCCCCTCGAACGAGGCAAGCAACGCAGTAACCGTCCGATAAAATTCGGCGGGGTTTTCTATCACGAGCGACAAAGGCGAATTTTCTTTTAACGCCATAGGCGTTTCGATTTTTCCGTTCGCTATCCTTATCATATTTCAATCAGCCTGTCCATACTTTCTTCTACCGAATTTTGCTTTTCTCCGGACAGATATTCTATCCGCAAAAATTGATTTTCGGTGACTTCGAGCATTTCTATAATCCCCTCGGGCGGCAGATTTTCGGAAACCTTTTTCTTTACCGCCGCGCTTAAAACGTTATTGAGAACGAGTCTCGAATAAACGGATTTTTGCATCATTATAAATCCGTTCTTTACCAAAAACTTGTGAAATCTCCCGTAATCGCGCCTGTTTTTGGACGTTTCTACGGGCAGGTCGAAAAATAGCAACAATCTCATAAACTTATTATTCATTTGCCTTAACGTTTTCGGGGAAAATTATCCCCTCCGTGTCGCCCGACGAAAGCGCGTTTATAACGCTCCTGACGTATTGTCTTATAGCCACGTCGAACGTTGTTTTTCTTCCGCAAATCTCCGCTGGAAAATTAAGCACGCCCGCCATCTTGCTTTTAAATTTCTCATCGCCCTCTTCCAAGGACAACGCCGCTTCGTCCACCACCGTTCTTAAAGGCTCTATTAAATCGGAAGAAAAATTAAAACGATTAAACTCGTTGTCGTGCCACATTCCGAGTTGCGTAAGATACCCGCTCGCAACGACTTCCCTGTTTATAGCCGAAAGCAGCACCGCATAACCGTAATTGAGACAGCCGTTTATAAACCCGCCGCCCCTCCGCACGACGCCTTCGGGCAAAATACAATTAAAATATACCTTCGCGGCGTGTCCTTCTCTGTTGGTTAAGTCCCCCGCCGCGACTTCTTCGGCATACCCCGCAAGCATTTCCGCTTCCGTAGCAAATCCGTTATTTAGCAACACCTCCGCCTGACAAAGTATTTTCCTTTTAACGACCGCCTGCCACACTTTCGCTTTCGTCTCTTCCGTCCAAGCTATCTGACTTTTGTATCTTTTAGACGTATTGTGCGCGCCGTAATACGGAACAAGTTCGGCAAGCGGATCGCACTTTTCGTCGCAGAATATCACCTTAACGTTATTTTTTACGAGTTCGGAAAGAAGCGCCGCCGTAAGCGAAACCGCCGTGCTTTGCACTATCAGAACGCTCAATTCGTCTATAAAAAATCTTCGTTCCGTTTCTCCTCTCACCACGAGATGATTCAGGCGATGTTCTAACTTGCATCTCGAATTTACTATGACGGTACGAAATCCCATTTCACACCTTGAACTCTCTTACGGTAAGCCCCGCGGGCGACTTGTTGATTATCCTGAAATCGACGTCCGTTATGTCCTTATTAAAACGTATCGTGCCGCAATTTACGCCTAAGCCTAATTCCGATAAATCGGCCGTTTCCGCCGTGCATTTAAAGAATTTTAAAATCCGCAAAAGCGTTTTCGCTTGTTTATACACGGAAATTTCGCAGAACGCCTCGAATCCGCTTTCTAATGTCTTTTGAAAATTAGAGTAAGAAGATATTCCGCCGTAAATTTTATCCGACAATCTATCTACAAGCTTTTGGTAAAGAGCCTCGTTCTGCGCTTTATCTATAACGAGCTTCAATTCTCCCATACGGTTGGTTTTCATTATAAATCGTTCCAGACCGGTATCTATCATGTTTTCCGCGCCGAATTTAGCGAGCTTTCCGAGTTCCCTAACGTATTCGTCCGTTTTTCCGTCGGCATACAGTTCGACGCCGTTCCTTACATATACTCGCGAGTCTGTAACACCGGAAACATAAACGGGTGTTCCGTTGTAGGTTACAAGCTGTTGATCTTTAATTTTCGGAACGATTATCCGCGGAGAATCGAGTCTTTCCGCAAGATATTTATTTATCGCTTCGGGATCTTGTTTCATTTGATACGTCAAAAGAACGGGTATCGCTTCTACCGTTTTTATTAACTTTCCTTTCTTGTCCTTCGATTCCACCACCGTAAAATACGCCGTATTCTGCTTGGTATACCCGCCGTATTGCGATACGTCTGCAAGCGGCCCTTTACCCTTTCTTGGCGCGGTTATCCCTCTCTTCCCTTTTTTCAGAACCGTTTCTTCATAAAATCTTCCTTTATTGCAAAAAGCATACCTTGTAACCTGCATACTTTTTCTCGCAAAGGTATTTTTAACGAAAGCAAGCGAGTCTTTATTCCACGCGCCGCGTATGGGCTTATCGAACAATTTATCGAGGTTTCTTCTCCTCCACCCGTCCTCTTTCATATAAAATTCGGACATAGGCGGCGTAAAGCAAACGTCGTAAACGTTACCGACGACTATATTGAGATACGCGTCTCTCGCATGGTGGAAATCGTTCGTTTCTCTGCACTTAAACAGCTCGTACCGATTCTTAAAGTCGGACACGTTTTTGGCTTTACTGTAAACCACTTTTGCCGTCGGGTATTTCTTTTTTAAAAGCTCCGCGAGGGCTTTTGCCGTCTGGTCGGTAATAACTTTTTGCCGACTTATAAAACCTTTGTAATCGTCTTCTCCGAGCGGTTCGGTTCGAGTCAGACGGTCGTAAGTTGATTTATTCAGCAGTCCCTTCGCGAGAAGGAATTTCCAGAACGGCTTTTGGTTCGTAAAGCCTTCGGGAAGCGGATAAAAGTCCGCTTTTTCGACGTTTTTCTCACGAAGAACGAGAGCTTTATTGTCGATGCTGTCGTCTTTTTCGTAGCTTCGCGGCAAAATATGGTCAACGTCGTAAGTAACCGACCTTTTCGCGTCGTCCGAAAGCAGGTCTTCGAGATCGATTTTTTTGCCCGTATACATACACCTGCCGAGCTGACGGAAATACAGATACAGCTTTTCGCGCCGCAACGTCATATCCGTTATATCCTCTCGGGAAAGCTCTTTTATAATCTCCGAAAAGCCCTCCGATTCGGTAAGCGATTTATATTTTTCGAGCAACGCTTTTTTGCGGGATTGCTTCCGCCCCGCGTCGCCTTTAACCCCGTCTTCTCTGCTCATTTCGACAAAAATCTTATCGGGAACTTTTCCTATCGCCTTAACGTATTCGTCCGCCATTAAAAGCGATTGCCATATTCCCCTTCTCACCGCGGGCGAAACGTACAGCTCTTCCACGTCCTCGTAGGTTATTTCGCGTTCAGTCCCTTCGCCGTCGATATCTTCGCCGTTTTCCTGCCGCACGAGCTTTAAGAACCCGTACTTTTCGTTAAAAAGTATCTGATTTAAATTTTCGTTCGTCTGATAGAGGCAGTCCATAACGGAAAGGCGCGCACCCGTTTCCGCGTCCGTCGCGAATATCCCCGTCAGAAACTTTTCCGAAAGTCTGCCGAAATCCTTGAACGAAAGCCCTTTAAGGGTTTTGAGATTCTGCATTATAACGGGAATATTTCCGAAATTTTTCGTTATAAGCTCTTCGACGATGCTTTTGTCTGTATTAAGAGTGTGCCATAAAATAATTTTTTCCACGACGCCGCCGCCATTTTTTACGTCATCCTTTGCAAAATCGCCGAGAATTTTCACGAATTTTATGTACGACGACAAAGACGCGTTAAATTCCCCGTCTTTACCCGTTATCGAA
>CAVBZJ010000137.1:2679-5125 GCA_963599785.1 Anaerovoracaceae bacterium | reverse complement strand
ATATATAATCATTCTCATATTTTTACTTTTAAAGCTTTCTGCGACGTTTGCCGAAAGTTTTACGTTATCGAAAAAGCGTCGGGAATTTTTACGTTTTGCTTTATTTTATTATTCCGATGTGGTAAAATTTAATCGTACGGAAAAGGAACTTACGATATGTACAAAACGTATTACGAACAACACAGAGATTTAAGTAATATAATGGCTCGGAAAACAGGTTCGGTCGTTTACCCTGCCCATTTTCATATGAGTTCGGAGCTTTTTATTTTGCAAAAAGGAACTTGCGTAATCTCGGCTAACGGAAAAACTTATAAAATGACGGACGGATGCGTCGCGTTCTTTTCCCCGTACGATACTCACGCTTACCTTTCGGAAGAGCTTCCTCAAAAAGATCCGCCGAACATAATAGTCGTGATTCCCCCTTGTTTTTGGAATTCGTGTACTTCTCTATCTAACAACGAGTCTCCGACGGAAGCGGTTGTACACGATCCCGTGCTTTGCGACAACCTGTCGCGCATCGTGTCGGAATATTTTATGAACGACGACGTTCCGAAAAATATTTTGAAAGCCTCGATAGATTTGCTTTTCGCTTATATTGCAAACGCTTTCGTGTTTGAGCAACGCAAAAAGACTTGCGAACAAACGCTTATTCAAAGAATGTTGTCTTATATTGCAGACCATTTCAGAGAAAAAATTTCGTTAAAATCTATCGCGTCGGCTATCGGCTATACGCCGGCTTATCTTTCCCGCGTGTTCAACAGATACTTCGGTATGTCTGTCAGCGACCATATAAATATGCTTCGGCTTAACTATGTAGAGGAAACGTGCAAACTTAAACCCGAGGACAAAAAAATCAACATAATTTACGAAAGCGGCTTCGGGGGAATACAAAGCTATTATAGAAATAAAGCTAAAATGCTAACCTTTTCGCCGCGAAAAACCGATTGAATTACGCCGTTTTCCTTTCTTTTTCCGACTCTCCGCCGAAGTATCTACCCCGCTTTTTTCGTGGTTTAAGTTTTCCCCGTTCCTTTCCTCGTCTTTTTTTAGCTTTTCACAGGCTTTCGCTGTTTTTTACGGAGTTTTAAGCAATAAAAAAAGGTTGCAACTTAGTATCCCGAAAAAAATACTATTTTGCAACCGAGCGCACTTTTTATCGAACGAATTTTCCGCTTTTTCGGAATTTCTACCGTTTCCGCTTACGAACCGCGAAAATATCGTTTTTAAAAAGTTCCTTAACTTTGCGCCACCGCCTCTCGACGGTTTTGCCGACAAGTATTAAATTTTTTGAAAGGATTTCGCGTGGCAAATAACCTTACCGCTCTCCTTTGTTAATGGCTTTATGCAATCCGCTAACCGCTCTTGTCAAATTTTTCGCCGCTTTTTTCGCAAATTTTCAGAAAACTGTAAAGTTTACCTATAAAAACTCTTGTAATTACGCCACGTTTTTTAAAAAATCCTGTCCCAAATCCTGTCCCAAAATGCGGGATTTAAAAAAATTTTCTCTCCCCTGAAAGTGGTCAGAACACCCCTTGTGGGGTTATTCAAGTGGTCAATACATAGTAAAAAACAGCCCGCTTCGGACTGCTTTAAAGATTTTTGGAGCAGGTGACGGGAAACTCCTCCGCTGTCGCTGCGGAGGCAAAGCCGAACGTTGTTCTCCCCCGCTACAACCCTTTTCAAAAGAAAAAACACCCTGCTCGGGTGTTTTTCTTTTGGAGCAGGTGATGGGAATCGAACCCTTTCTCCGCTCTTAAAATCGTTAGTATTTTCCTGATGATTTTTAATTCCTGTGACAAAATTGTGACAAATTGTAAAACCGATAAAAATTTACCTTATTTACTACCAAATAAAACCCCATCTTGTCGTTTTCTATGCCAATACTATATCGTTTTTAACTAACGGATAAAGTTGTCAGCTCCTTTTCAGAATTTTTCGTTCTTGCTAATAAAGTCTATCAAATTCACATGCTTTATCCCGTTACGTTGTTGCAAAAGATAATCGGTCGTAATTACATATCTCGGATAGTTATCCTTTATTGATTCAAGCGGTCGATATTCGCGGTCTTCCGTTTCCTTGCTTAATGCGATGGTGTATATTTAAGCCACTTTTGAGCAAAATAACTTTGTTTATCGTCTATCAACTTTTTGCCGGGCTTTTTTATTAACTTCTCTCTTGTTATTCTTTTAGTTGTTTTAATTCTTTTTTGTCCGTGTTTTTCCAAAGCATAATTATAAGCGACGTTATTTAAGTTTTTAATCAAAACCAACGTATCGTCTAAATCTACAACGTAAACCACTTATAATTCCTCTATCTCTTTCTGCGATATGACTTTTTCGCCGTTATCGACGTAATCTTTATTTAATCCGAATATTAAGTCGCCAGAATCGCTTTCTCTGAACATAACGAACCTTTTTCTACCGTACTCTTTTGTCTTTTTAAAAGC
>CAVBZJ010000137.1:613-2669 GCA_963599785.1 Anaerovoracaceae bacterium | reverse complement strand
GCCTTAGAATATAACGCCTGCAACCTGTCTCGTTCTATAAATCTTTTAACATTTTCGTATTTGTTTTTTGGCTCACTTAAATATTCGCTAACAATAAGTCCGCCTTTATCAACAATTTCTTTTGCCAAATCAATATTTTGTTTCGGATAAACGTTTTCAATGCTCGACGGGAGGAAGGCTATTGTTTTTACACCGTTTTTAATACTTTCAATATGCGCTACCGTATCACAGCCCTTTGCAAGTCCGCTTACGACATTAAAACCTTTTAGAGCTAAACTTCTGACAACATTGCGTTCTCTTTCTATTATTTGATTAGCAGGAGTCAACACACCTATAACTGCAACGTTTTTGTTCGCGTCATTAAGTAGAGTTATATCACCTTTATACGCAAAGAAAAACGGCTTTTCGCTATTTTTGAGTTTAATGTTTGCATGAGGGAAATTTTTATCAAATACGCATATAACGTTTACGCCTTTATATTCAAGTTCTTGTTTTATTACTTGCACGTCACAAGGAAAAGAATTTATAATCTCTTCATTATAAAAAGACTTCCAAAAGAGAGCATTAGATTTTATAACGCCCGTTTTTATTAAGTTATAAAGTTTTAATGATATATCTGTATTCATAACTTTTACCTTGTTTTTGCCGTTACATATAGTATAACACTTTTTGCGCCTAAATCACATAGATATTGTATACAATCTTCATTAACGTTAACGCCTTCGGTATAGATATCATCAACCAAAATAATATTTTTACCTTTAACTTTACTTACGTCAACCTTGCAAGTGTCTTTTGTGATACCTTTCAATAATTTGAATATACTTTTCTCATACAAGATAAAAAACGACGGGTTGAAACCGAACTTCACCCGCCGAAAGAAGATATTTTTGCAAAAACAAAAACTCTGCTTTCAAGTTTTTACCGACGAAATAAAAGTATCCTTATTAACCGGAATTACTCAACATTAAACAAAGACCGATAACGGATAACCGAAAAATAACAGAAGACCTCAACGTTAAACCTTAACCTACCACATTGATTCTGATCTATTGCGTTTCGTCGGACGGAAAACCTTTATAACAGCCTTATAAATCGACTTCTAATGTTTCGCGCATGTTTACGGCGTCGAGCGCGTTCTGCGCTTTGGACAGCGTATCTGAAATTTTATCGTATTCCGCAGTCGCATCGGTTACTCCGTAATTCAGATAGCGATAATCGAGAATAGACGAATTTACACGCGTTTGTTCACGAACTTTCGGTAATCTGTCTTTCATTCTCGCGAGCTTGTTTTTTCTCATCGTAAGTTGCGGAATATAAACGAGCATTTCGTCTATCGTCATTCCGAATTCGGGAATAACCGTAGTCGAATTAAACACGTTAAGCGCGTGTTTGAGTTTTCTCATCTTCGTTTCAATTTCGTCGAGCGCGTTTTGCGTTTCGCCAAAATTATAATCGGGGCGAACAGACTCCAAGTCTTCCCCTACCGCGGCAAGAAACTCTTTGCCGTTTTCTTCGCGCAAAAGTATCGACTCTCGTTCGTCGTTGAGTTTTTTCAACAGTTTTCCCGCTTCCGCAGACGTGTATTTCATAATTTTTACCTCTCTTTCGTACTTCTCACATATTTCAAAAATTCCCATCTTTAAGGTCTATACCTGCGGCTTCTAAATAGCCGCGTAGTTCGTCGAAAAAATCGATACCTCACTCAACAATGCCTCTACAAAAATTGGTAAAAGATAATCGTTTTCGAGCGAGTTTTTGTGTTTCTCAATCAGTTTTTTACACCTTCAGTCATTGTTTTTATCTCATTATTACGGTGCAAGCCACATCCAAAAATCAATTTTCTTCGTATCGGAAATAGAGCTTGAGTTTATCCCCTGTTTTTTGCACCAATTATCAAAATCACTTATATACGATTTAGTTAAGAGTTCACTTTTAAGAATATCATAATATGCTTCCATGTTACGATAAAAACTTTTACTATCGCCTACCATATCTCTACCAATAATTACTTTATACTTTTTCTTGCCACATTTTCTTTTCAAAAGCGAAGGAG
>CAVBZJ010000137.1:0-568 GCA_963599785.1 Anaerovoracaceae bacterium | reverse complement strand
GATATTTTTTTTTGAATTCTGTATCTCCTTCAAATTTCGCTAATGCTTTTTGATCGATAATAGGTTTATCAGGGTAAATTGTGTGCAATATTTTACTTGAAAAAGACTTTTCATTTCGAGGATTAAATTTATCTATCACATCTGCGTAAGTTATTACAGTTGTTTTTGAAGCGACAAGTAAATTATTAAAATAGCCAAAAAAGATAGGCTTCATACTTGCCGCATTCCATCCGCGAAGTTGATAAAATTTGGCAAATTCATTTTGAAAAGTTTTATCCGTCGGATTATGTATACCCATAATATTTACATATTGCTGAATTTTTTCCTTTAATTTCACTTCCGCCTTTGGATTTTGAATTAGATCATTGAATTTTAAAATTAACATTTTAAAATTTTCCTCCGTAGTATTTTTTACAACAGAATATTGAATCTTCTTATATAGTTATACCATATTTAATCTCTAATTTCGACTATTATTAAATTATTTAAGAAAAGTTTTTATCGGTGTAACAATATAAAAATCCTGCAAAATATTTCTTAGAAAATGATTATATATTACTTATAATAT
>CAVBZJ010000136.1:0-5126 GCA_963599785.1 Anaerovoracaceae bacterium | reverse complement strand
CTCCAAAATACCTTTTCTTTTTTCAAGATAAGAAAAAACTTCGTTTTCGGGAAGAACGTCTAAATTCTCGGAATCGAGAACGAGCGCAGCGTTATGGCAAAAACCGCAACGGAAATTGCAGCTGCCGGTAAACACGGTAGCCGCCACAAAGCCGTCGTAATCGACGAGCGAAAGTTTTTCCATTCCGAATAATTGCATAAAAGTAATCCTTAAAAATCGAACTGCCGATATATTCTAACACAAACGCGCGCCGTTTGCAATCGTTTTCAGGTGGCAGGCTCGCGCATATTTTTAAAAAACTCTAAATTTTATCTTCCTCGTTTTTGTGGCGGAGAGCGGCGGCTTCCGAGGGGTAGCCCGAGGGGAGCGGGTTGACGTGAACCATACAATGCTTTATCCGCGGATCGGAATTTTCAATCGCGTGGTGCGCGGCTTCCGCAATCGCGTGCGCCTCTTTGAGCGGCAGGTTTTCGTCCGCGCCTATTTCCACGTCAACGTAAAATCTGTCTCCGAACGTGCGGGTTTTTATATCGTCCACGGAGTATACGCCGTCGAGAGCCATAAGCGTTTCTTTAAGCATATCGACGAACTCCTGCGGGCAGGATTTATCCACCATTTTGTTCATCGCTTCCATAAAAATATCGAACGCGACCTTGAAAATAAGAACGCATATAACGAGCGAAGCGATAACGTCTAAAATCGGCAGATTAAAGAGCATCGCGCCGCCGATACCTATAAGAGAACCGACCGAGGACAGCGCGTCCGAACGGTGATGCCACGCGTCCGCTTTCAGCGATACCGAATTTATCTTTTTCGCGTTGATAATCGTGTACCAGTACATACCCTCTTTAACGACGATAGAAGCGATTGCGGCGATAAGCGCGATAAGCTCGGGAGGTGTAGTGTTTTTATAATCGCCCGTAACGAGCGAATTAACGCCCTTATAACCGATAAAAATGCCCGTTTCAAACAGAAGAACGGCAAGGAGCGCGGAGCATACGCATTCAATGCGCTCGTGACCGTACGGGTGACTGCGGTCTGTGGGGCGCGCGGCAATCGCAACGCCTATCATAACCACTATGGTGCTGAAAATATCCGAAGCGGAATGAACGCTGTCCGAAATCATCGCGGAAGAATTGCCCACGATACCCGCGACGAGCTTGAACACGGCAAGAATAAGATTTACCGCGATGGTTACTATGGAAACCTTGAACGCGACCTTTTTGTTCACGTCGGTTAAATTGCTTTTTCTCATAATTTTGCCTTGAAAACGCCGTTATTTTGCGTTTTTCTTTGCCCCCGAATAAAATATTTACATTATAGTCTTATGCCGGCGGTATGTCAAACGTTTTTGCTTGCAAACGTAAAAATTTTATGGTAAACTTGACCATGAAAAAGGAGACTAAAAATGAAAGCGGTAATTCAGCGGGTAAGGAACGCGGAACTGAAAGTAAACGGAGAACTTATCTCGAAAATCGGGAAGGGCTACGTTATATTTCTCGGCGTAGGCAAGGGCGACCAAAAAGAGCAAGCCGATTATTTTATCAAAAAGATACCGCCGCTGCGCGTGTTCGAGGATGAAAACGGCAAGATAAACAAGTCGATTTCGGACGTCGGCGGAGAAATCCTGCTCGTTTCGCAGTTCACGCTGTATGCAAACGCTTCTCACGGCAATCGTCCGGATTTTCTCGCTGCGGAAGCACCCGAAAGCGCGAACGAACTGTATTTATACGTTGCGGAAGGCTTGCGTGCGGCGGGGCTTACGGTAAAGCTCGGCGTGTTCGGCGCGGATATGAAGATTACTCAGGAAAACGACGGACCTTTCACGATAATTTTAGAAAAATAGGTAACGCAAATGAAATACGTTTGGCTTAAAGAAGAAAAGAAACACACCTATGCGGAATTCAAAACGAATTTTTACTATTCGGGCGAGGGAACGCCGTATCTCAAAATAACCGCCGATTATAAATTTGCGGCGTTTATAAACGGCAAGTTTGCGGCGAACGGTCAGTACGCCGACCTGCCCGAATATAAAACCTTTTCCGTTTACGACCTTTCGGGCGCGGTGCAGCGCGGGGATAACGAGCTTATCGTAAAGGCGTATCACGCGGGCGAAGGGTTTTCGGTTTGTCGCCCTATGATCGCCGCGGTCGCGTTTGAGGTAACGGAGGGCGAAAAGCTTCTTTGCGAATCGGGCGAAAACACGCTTGCGAGGGAAAGCGCGGAATATTTTAAGGGCGATTTATGCACTCCGCAGTACGGGTATTTGTATAATTATTCCTTCCGCGCGGGCGAGAACGCTTGGGAAAAAGCGAGCGTTGTCGAACCGAATTTCGCGGAATACGCAAAGCCGATAAGGAATACTATAATAAAAGAAAGAAACCGCGCGAAGGTCGTCGCGCAAGGCGAATATAAATGGAACGGCGGCGAAGCTTCGGGAGAAAAGGTTCAGCGAGCTTGGCTTTCTCCGCTTTCGTTTGCGGAAGCAACGGGGAAAGACAAATGCTGTTCGGACGACTTGTCCGAACCGCGTGAATTTAAAGCGGCGCGTGGCGCGGGTGACGGCGTATTCGTCACACTCGACCTCGGTGCGGAACGCGCGGGGTATCCGTATTTCGATATAGAAACGAAAGAGGAAACGACCGCATATCTCGGTTACGGCGAGCATCTTGAAGATTTAAGACCTCGTGCGTTCGTGGGCGGCAGAAATTTTTGTATAAAATTCGAGCTGAAAAAGGGGAAGAACGATTTTTCCGATTATCTCCGCAGAATCGGTGCGAGATATTATATAATGTTTGTCGAAGCGAAAAGCTTTGTTTTGAACGACGCGGGGATAAGAGAGGAGATTTATCCGTTCGATAAGCCCGAAAAGGATTTCGGCGATAAGCTATATAACGCGATTTACGAAACGGGCAGGCGCACCTTGGAGCTTTGCTCGCACGAGCATTACGAGGATTGCCCTTGGCGCGAGCAGGCGCTTTACGGAATGGATTCACGCAATCAGATGCTGTTCGGTTACGGCGCGTTTCACGAATACGACTACCCGCGCGCCGCGCTGTCTTTGATGGCGAGATGCGTGGAAGAGGACGGGTTGCTTCCGCTTTGCCCGCCGTCTCAAAACGATATTACTATACCTTCGTTTTCGCTTTACTACGCGATAGCGGTTGCGGAAAACGCCGAGCGCGATTATAACGCCGCGTTCGTTGCGGAAGTTCTGCCCGCGGTGAAACGCCTTCTTACCACGTTTATGAACGCGCAAGGCGAAAACGGCGCGCTGTATACGCTGTCCGATAAAAGGTATTGGAACTTTCACGAATGGTCGGAGGGACTGGACGGCGGCGCGATATGGCGCGAGGGCGAAGTCGAACCCGAAGCGGACTGTATACTGACCGCGCTTGCGATAATTGCGGCAAAAAAGACGGCTTGGCTTTGCAAGAAATTCGGGGAAATTGAATTTTCAGCAAAATTGACGGGTTTTGCAGAACGGCTTTTCGACAGTTTGGCGAATTTTTACGACGAACAAAAAGGATTTTTTGCCTCATATTTGCAAAAAGGCGCAAAAGTCGGGTATCACGAATACACGCAGGCGGTAGTTCTTCTTGCGGCGGGCGATAAGCTTGATAAGAACGTAAAGGAATGCCTTGTAAACGCCCTCGAAAATCCCGAAGGCTTAACGAAAATAACGCTTGCGGGGCTTCCCGTAAAGTACGAAGGACTGCTTAAATACGCGGGGCGCGGGGCAAAGGAGTTCGTCCTGAACGACTGCGTGAAAATTTTCGGCGGTATGCTGCTATCGGGTGCGACGTCGTTCTGGGAGACTGCGAAGGGCGCGGCAGATTTTGACGAGGCGGGGAGTCTCTGTCACGGCTGGTCTTCGGTCGCGTGCTACGTTCTTGATACCGTGTTCGGAAAATAAACGGAAAAACCCGACCTTCGGTCAGTAAAACGGCAAAGGGGTAAAAACGCGAAAGACAAAAACGCGGAAAATTCTAATAACCGTTGACAAAACCTTTTGCGAGTGCTAAAATTAAAAACGAAAAATCTTCAAGGAGTAAAAGAGGAGAAAAATATATGAATTATCAGAACACTTTAATGTGGAAAGAGATTAACGAAACCCCGAGAATATTCGGCGAGATTCGCGAAGCGAACGAAGAGACGATGAACGCGCTCGTTTCGGCAATCAAGGCGAGCAAGGCGACCAACTTCGTTGCGGCGGCAAGAGGCACGAGCGACCACGCGCTTATATTCTTTAAATACATAACCGAAATTTATACCAAATACACCGTCGGACTTTCCGCGCCGAGCGTTCTTACGCTTTATAAAGGCAACGTAAACTACGAAAACAGCGTAGTAGTCGGTTGCAGCCAGAGCGGTAAAGCGGCGGACGTTTTAGAGGTTATAAGAAAGGGCAACGCGCATGGCGCGATAACCGTTGCGGTTACTAACGATGAAGAAAGCCCGCTTGCGAAGGAAGCTAAATTCCACCTTTACTGCGATTGTCTGGAAGAGAAATCGGTTGCGGCGACGAAGACCTTCTCCGCGCAGTTGTATCTTCTTTCTTGGCTCACCTACGAGCTTGCGGAAAACAAAGCGGATCTCGAAGCTCTTAAAAACTTAAAAGCTACGGCAACCGAAATCATTCCGCAAATCGATGAGCTTACCACGAAATACGCGGAACAGTTCAAGGGAATGAAGAGCGGCTTCGTTCTTTCCCGCGGCATCACTTTTGCAATCGCTATGGAAGCGACGCTTAAATTGCAGGAAACCTGCTACATTCAGATGAAGGGCTACCCCGGAAGCGATTTTTACCACGGACCTATGGCTATGGTAAACGAGAACACGCCCGTTATAATTTACTGCGCTAAAAACAAAGGCGACGCGGAATCCGAAAAACTCGTTCGCGCGGATCAGGAAAAATGCGTGGATAAGATGATAAGCCTCGGCGCGCCCGTACTCGTCGTTACCAACGATAAGGCTCTTACGGGCAAGGGCGGAAACGCTCACGACGCGCTTATTAACCTCGACGCGCCCGAAGAAATTACTATGTTTGCGTTCGCGTTGTTCGCGCAGATGTTCGCGTGCAAGATTTCCTGCGCTATCGGTAACAACCCCGACGAACCCCGCGC
>CAVBZJ010000135.1:0-5192 GCA_963599785.1 Anaerovoracaceae bacterium | reverse complement strand
CGTATTTATCGATTTTTACGCTTCGGTTTAATTTTCTCGTTTCCCGTTCTGGAAATCGGCCTCTCGCTATCAGTTTTCGGAGACGGAAACCGTTTCCGCGTTCTCTTTTCCTTCCTGCGACTTCTTCATTTCGTCAAGCTCGCCGCCGATGCCTTTACGGCTCTTGAAAGAGAGGATAAAGCTGCATTTTTCTTTGAACTTATCCGCTCTGTTCTTTATGGAAAGCCTTAATTCTTCGAGCTTAACCACGGCGTTATGCGTTTTTGCCCATTCGCGGATTTTAGCCACGACCTTGAACGAATAGAATATATCCACAACCATCACGCCGAAATACGCGCCGAACAAAAAGCCGCTTCCGACAAATTCCGCCGCCGCGGTCGCACCAGCTTCGATATACGGGTGAATAAGGAAATAATACGCCGCGCCGATAATTCCCCAGAACAGCGTGAACAACGGGCAGATTATACCCTGAATGTTCCCCCACCTGTCCGAATAATCCCAAAGCTTGACCTTCATACCCTTGATAAAGATAAGCCCCGTGATATACTCTATAAAGGTCATAGCGAAGGTTATCATAAACACTACGAAAACCGCCCGCCACGCGGGAGAGGTTATAAACCCGTATTCCGCGGAAGAAATAAGATACAGCACCAGCGTGCCTATTCCGTAAAGCGGAAGGTTAGGACCGACGAGGAATCCGGGGTTCACCCATTTTTTGTGCGCGAATCTTCTGAAAAAGAATTCCATAATCCAGCCCGCGGTTCCGCCCACGACGTACACGAAGCACAGTTTTAAAAAGGTTTCCATAAAAATCTTCCTTTATCTTCCGTAATTCAACGGGTTTTTATTTTTAGTTGCGCGAACAAAGTCCGATAGTCGAACGCCTTACAGCAGTCCGAACACGCACAGAGAAAACGCGGTTGCCGCCGCCGCGATTACGCCGCCCGCAGCAAATTCCGCCGCGGTGTGCCGTTTAAGACTTAACGAAGAAAAAAACGCGAGAATCCATACCGCGACGAGGCACATAAACCACGGGCTTACGAGAAACGAAAGCATAGTCAGCGGTCCCGCAATGCCCGCGGAATGTCCGCTCGCCTTGAAATGAAACGCGAGCGTGCATACGCCTATCGCCACTCCGCTTATAAGGTAAGTAAGATAAACCGCCTTTTCCGCCGCCCCGCCCGTGAAAAACGAAACGGTGAAGCCTGCGGCGTACCCGACGACCGAAAACAGCGTGGCGAGATTCCGCTCGAAAGACCGCCCTCGCCTTTTAAGCGGCGGTATCGCGGCAGTCAAAAGATACGCAAGAAGCGGCGCGGCGGCAAGACAAGCCAGCGATACGAGGTAATTTTTCAAATCCGTTTTCCCGAATGCGAGCATAACGCTCGTAAGGAGAACCGACATTACCATCGGCGCGGTGGCTATTCTCGCCGCGACAAACGCCTTGTTCCTTTTTTCGGACATTTTAAGCTAAAATAAGTTTTTTAATGTATTTTCTTTCTTTAAGAGTTATCTTGTTGTCAACGGTGACGACCGCAAGACACAACGCAACCACGTCGTCGCGGAAGCTTTCGTCTACCAGATTCAGCACGGTGAGAAGATCTGCGGTATAATCGCGGATTTCCTTATGCACGCCCTTATCCGCCTCGAACACCGCTTTGACGGTGGCGAAATCGAAGTCTTCTCCGAACGCTTTCACGAGCGCGGGATAGATGAGAAGGTATTCGCGTTCGTCAAGCTTTCCGTCAGCCGCAACCGCGCCCACGATGAAGGTCGCCAGCGTTTCCACCGGATCGATCTCGGGAACGTCGAGA
Organism: Anaerovoracaceae bacterium; assembly: GCA_963599785.1. Lineage (GTDB taxonomy): Bacteria > Bacillota > Clostridia > Christensenellales > Borkfalkiaceae > UBA1259. Next base: position 3,378 of record CAVBZJ010000135.1, on the reverse strand, counting down.
AGCTTTAACTTTGCCATAACCTTAACGGATTTCTCCGCGATAACGGCTCCGCGCTCCAAGGCGTTCATTCTTTCAAACTCTTTACATAACTTTGTGAATTCAAACATTTTTGAATCCTCCTTTATAATTTATCATATTTTTATTAAAGCGGCAAGTCTTTTTTGGTAAATACCTTTGCTCCCGCGAAATAACCTATAATTCCCGCAACCGCAAGGATAGCGAACTTCCAGAGATATACCGTCGTTCCTTCCATTATGGACACCACGTCGAACAGCGAAATGACCGTCGCGTAGTTGAAGTTGTTAAGCGCGTCCAGTCTCACGACCGAGGGAATGACGGGGCTGCCGAACAGTCCGAGCATTGCCGCAACGAGCGCGAATATCGAAAGCCCGCCGCCTATCGCCATAGAACGTTTGCTTCTGTCGAACACGCAGGACGTGAAGAAGCAGAGTCCCGAAAGCGCAAGCAGCACGAGGAACGCGCCGAGATTAAGAAGCAACAACTTCGCGTAGGTAAGCTCTATTTCCGATTCCGCCGCGACTATCGCGAGACATACGCAACCGGTGGCGGTGGTTAAAAGGAACATCGCGAGAAGCGAGCCGATTAAATATACCGCCTGCGTGAATACCACGGTTTTTCTCTTCGTCGAAGTAGATAAAACGTACGCCATAGAGCCGCTGTCCACCTGCCCCGCGATAAGGTTGTTAGAAGCCATTATCATATAGATTATGGGGAGCAGAAGTCCCGCGAGCTTATAGAATATAGAACCGACGACGAGGGTATAAAGGTCCGCCTCGCCTATCTCTTGAAGCGCGTTGGAAACCTCTTCGGGAAGCGAAGAGAGAAGGCTCGAAGTAATTTCTTCTTCGAGTTCGGCTGCCTTTTCGGCAATCGCCGCCTGCGCCGCGGCTTCGTCTGCGTATTTGCCGTCCGCGAAGTCTTTCATTATAAGCTCCGTTTCGTAATCGAGCCTGCCGTCAAATGTGATTATAGCGGTCATTCCGAGGTTTTTGACGTGAGAATAATTGTAGCCGAAGCTTTCGTATTTCTCTTTCGTCACCTTGAAGCTCGCAAGCTTTGCGATAAGCTGATCCACTACGTCGTCGCTCGTCATATTCGCGGCGAGGAATATGGGCGTTGCGTTTTTAACGCGCGCTTCTCTGTATTCCGTTCTTTCCGCGCTCGCGATATATTCGGCTTCTTTACCCTCCGCAAGCGCAGAGAGAACCGAACCCACGTCGTAATCCTCGGGAAGAGCTTCGCCGTTATCCTGATAATAACCGTTCATCTGTCCGTTGGGGTTTATGGCGCACATCGTAATTCCGTAATATTCTACGGACATATCGTATTCCGTGCCGTCCGCCTCTACCGTCGGGGGAGTGTTTGCCTTTATCCAGCTTTCGGTATCGGTAACCGCAGAACCGTACGCGAGAGCTATCGCCGTAAGCTTGTTGGGAGTCATTGCGCCGCTCGCGGTTTTTTCCTCGAAGGTTTTGCCCGCGGTGGTGTTAAGCTCGGGCTTATAGCCTTCGGGGCTTCCCGCCGCCACCCATTCGAGATATGCGAAGCATTCTTTCGCGCCGGCGGCAAGGTATTCGTCGAATTTTTCCATACCATTTTCGCCGTTGACGTAATAAGCGAGGGCGCGTTTTTCCATACTCGAATCTACTTCTTTAACGATTATGGTATCCTGAATGGCGTTTTTGACCTCGCCGAGAGAGCCGCTGCCCGAAATAAGCATAACGCAGGCGAGCATAAAGCACACGGCGAAGGTTATTATCGCCCACATAGTGCCGTTCGCCTTGCAAGACTGTTTGAAAAGCGCTTTACTGAACATTCTTCTCGTTCTCCTTTTTTGCGAATAATATTTTTTTGAAGTGATCTTCCAGCGTATACGGAAGCTCCGAAATGAATTTTACGTCGTAATTTTTAAGTATTTTAAGAAGTTTTGCGGTGTCCGAAGAAGCTATGCGCACGGTCACCTGATCGTACTGCTCCTGAACCCTTATGATTTCCACGTTTTCGGTCTTAAACCTCTCGAAATCGGCGTGACTGTTGAATTCGGTTTTGAAATCCTTGATCGGGCGATTGTTTATATCGTTCATATCGCACACGTCGGCGATTCTGCCGTCCGAAATCAGCGCGACCTTATCGCAGGTCGATTCCAGCTCCTCGAAGCTGTGACTGCTCATAAGTATCGTTTTACCCTTTTTATGTTCTTCGTTTATTATATCGAGGAAGGTTGCGCGCATAAGCGGGTCGAGTCCGGTGGTCGGCTCGTCGAGAAGAATTATCGGCGCGTCGTTCATAAGCGCGGCGACGAGGGCGGTTTTCTGTTTCATACCCTTGCTCATTCGTTTAAGATTAGCGCGCGGATCGAGCTGCAATCTTTCTATAAGCTCGTTGGCGTAGTCCATATTTTTCATTTTAAGGAATTCCGCCTGCGTTTTGAGAAAGTCTATACCCGTGGGAAGGTCGGGGAACGCGATTTCACCGGGAACGTAGCCCACGTTTTTGGCAATCTCGCTCGCGTGTTCCCAAGAAGAAAGCCCGTTCACGGTAACCTTGCCGCTCGTAGGCTTCAAAAAGCCCAGAATGTTGCGGATTGTGGTGGTTTTGCCGCTGCCGTTCGTGCCGACGTAACCCATCATTTCGCCTTGATTTATTTCGAGGTCGAGGTCGAAAACTCCGCGTCCTTCGCCGTAATCTTTCGTAAGCTTTTCAAGTTTTATAACGCTCATTTCAACGCTCCTTTGAAGTCCTTATCCTCTTTATAGAACTTCATAAAGTAGTCCTGCAACGATTCTTTTCTGTTGCCGAAGGATACGATATTCATATCGGCAACGCCGCGGATAAGGTAGTTAAGGTCTTTATCCTCCACCGAAACAAACCTTCCGCCCTCGCTTCTTTCAAGCTCCGCGAGAGAAGGGATATTCGCGGCTTTTTCGTCGAATTTTCTCGCTTCCGTCTCGTCCGAAAATTTAAGAGTATAGAATTTTCTCGAAGCGTGTTTCAGGTCGTCCGCCACGAATTGCGAAACGATTTTGCCGTCCTTTATTATCGCTATCCTGTCGCAGGTGTTGTCTATTTCGGAGAAAATGTGGCTGGACAAAAGTATCGTCTTGCCGCGCGCCTTTTCTTCGTGAATAAACTCTATGAATTGCTCCTGCATAACGGGATCGAGACCGCTGGTCGGCTCGTCTAAAATAAGCACGGAAGGATCGGACATAAACGCCGCGACGATAGCGAGTTTTCTTTTCACGCCGAGGCTCATTCTCTTCGTTTCGCCGCGCAGCGCAACGTCGTCAAGCTCGAACATATCGAGCATTCTTTTCTGCATCTTCTCGTTCTTAACGCCTTGCAGCGACTGCATCATAT
>CAVBZJ010000134.1:0-5392 GCA_963599785.1 Anaerovoracaceae bacterium | reverse complement strand
CCGAGCGAGTTTTTCTCCCGTCCGAAAGATCCGAGACTTAAAGAATTTTTATCGAAGGTGCTTTGAGTTTTTGAGATTTTGGGTTATTGAATAGATTTTTTTCCTTTAATTTTTACATGGAGAAGCCCCGCGGCGCATGCGCCGCGGGGCTTACCTTAATTACATTGCAAGGGGATTGCAAATGAGAACCTTATTTGATTATTTCAACGTAATTGAGCCGTATTGAGCCGCATTGAACAATACGGAGTGCAGTGATTTATATTTTATAAGCCTTAATTTATTTATTCCTGAACTCTGTTCTTTTCTTCCTCGAACGCGGCGAAAATGGCTTTGATGAGTTCTTCGCGCGTTTCGGACTTTATGGGGTGCGCCACGTCTTTGAATTCGCCTTCGCCGGTTTTTCTGCTCGGCATAGCGATGAAGTAGCCTTCGTTACCTTCTATGATTTTGATGTCGTGAACGACGAAGCATTCGTCGAAGGTTACCGAAGCGACGCCTTTCAGCTTGCTGTCTTCTTTTTTGACAAGACGTACTCTAACGTCCGTGATTTTCATTTTTTGTTACCGTCCTTAACATTATTAACTGTATTCTATCACACGCGGAAAGGAATTTCAACCCGTTTTTAAAAATTTTTCCCGAAAATATCTAATTTTTTTAATTTCATCATAAAATATGGTATGAAAAAAGACTTTATGTTGTCGGAACTCAAAAAAATACACTTTATCGGCGCGGGCGGCGTTTCTATGAGCGGGCTTATGAAATGGTGCATTTATAACGGCATAACGACAAGCGGCTCGGATAAAGTGCGCTCGGAGGAAACGGATGTTTTAGAAAAGCTCGGCGCGAAAATTTTTATAGGACATTCGGCGGAAAACCTCGGCGACGCGGAAGCCGTCGTTTATACCTCCGCCGTGGCGGATGATAACGAAGAACTCGTTGCGGCGAAAATGCGCGGACTGCTAGTTATAAAAAGGAGCGAGCTGCTCGGGGAAATTCTCGCGCAGTATCCGCGCTCCGTCGGCGTTGCGGGAAGCCACGGAAAAACCACGGTTACAGCTATGCTTTGGGAAATTTTCGAAACGGCGGGGGAAGCTCCCGCGGTTTTTCTCGGCGGGGAATACGGCGAACGCGGAAATTTCTGCGCGGGCGGGAAATGCAACGGCGGCAACGGAAGAGATAACGGCGGTAGAGTTACTAAAAACGGCAGTATCGCTGACGGAGACATACGCGGCGCGGAGAAAAAATTCGCGGTGGCGGAAGCGTGCGAGTATAAAAGCAATTTTCTGGACTTAAAACCTTATATACGCATTATATTGAACGTTGACGACGACCACCTTGAAAGCTTCGGGGGAAAGGCGGCGGAGATAGCGGCGTTCAGGAAGTTCGCGGCGAGCGGAATTTCCGTCGTGAACGCGGACGACGAGGGCGCAACGCTTGCGGCGGGGGAGAATTCGGCGACTTTCGGGATAGAAAACCCCGCGACGTTTACGGCGAAGAGGGTGCGGCGAAGAGAAGGGGCGGCGGGGTATTCGTTCACCGCGTACGAATACGGAAGAAAGCTCGGGCGAATAACGCTTAAAGTGAGCGGCAGGCATAACGTTTACGACGCGCTTGCGGCGCTCGCGGCGGCAAGGCTTTGCGGCGTGTCTTTTGCCGCGATAAAGTCCGCGCTTTCCGCGTTTTCGGGGGTGAAAAGAAGAAACGAAGAGATAGGCGAGCTTTTCGGGCTTAAAGTTTACGCCGATTATGCGCACCACCCGTCCGAAATAAAAGCGACGCTCATTGCGAAAAGAGAACTCGGCAGGTCGCCGATAGTAGTGTTTCAGCCGCACACATATTCGAGAACGCGGCTTCTTAAAGGGGAGTTTATCGAAGCTCTCGGCGGCGAGCCGCGGCTTATTATTTATAAAACGTATCCCGCGCGCGAGGAATACGAAGAAGGGGGCGACGCGAAAACGCTTTACGGCGAGCTTTTCAGACTTGCGGAAAAACGGTGGCAGAGTTCGGCAAAGTTTATTGAAAGAGAGAAAAATTCAAGCAGCGGCGGGCGCGTGGAATGTGAAAAATACTCGGAATGCGCGGGTTGTATCGCGCCGTTATACGCGGAAACGGAGGAGGAGCTTATAAAGGCGATAAGTCTTCGCGCGGTCGGCTCGCCAAAAACGGGTACTGCGGGCGTAGCGGTCGGAACTGCCGAAGCGGGCGTTCGTAAGGACGGAAAGGAAAACGGCGGGAAGGAAAACGACGGAGAGAAAAAGAAAGGGGCGAAGAGAGCGGACGAAATTCTTTTCGTCGGCGCGGGGGATATATATTATATAGGAAAGAGGCTTTGCGAAAGGTACGGAAAACTTCGTTCCTGAAAGTTCTTGATTATCCTTGAAAGGGTTTGAACTGCGGCTTCGTTGAGTTTGTTCCCGACTTGAACTGCGGGTTCGCGGGACTCGTCGGATTTGGCGTATTTATCGGGCTTGTCTTGTCCGTCGGGTTCGTTCCGAATTTCGGTGTATGCGGCGGCGCGGAAATTTTCCGCGCCGCCGCCCGCGTTCCCTTAAAAAAATTCGCGAAAAAATTTTTTAAAATAATATTAAAAACGGTTGCAAACGGAAAAATAAAGGAGTAGAATATAAACCGTAAAAATTATAATAGGAGAAAATAGGCAAAAGATGAATAAGGCAAGAAAAATATCCGTCCTCGGCACGGGTAACGTAGGCGCAACCATAGCTTACACTTTAACGCTTTCGGGCATCTGCTCCGAAATAGTACTCGTAGACATTAACAAAGAAAAGGCGGAGGGCGAAGCGCTCGACCTTTCCCAGTGCGCGGCGGTAGTTCCTTCCGTTTCCGTTCGCTGCGGCGAATATGAAGACGTTGCGGGTTCCGACATCGTCGTCGTAACCTTCGGCGTAGGCAGAAAGCCCGGTCAGACCAGACTCGACCTCGCTAAAATCAATATCGGTATCTTAAAGAGCGTTATGCCGAACGTTTCCAAAATCGCTCCCGACGCGCTGTACGTTATCGTCAGCAACCCCGTGGACGTTCTTACTTACGTTACGCTTAAATGCACCGACCTTAAACCTAATCAGGTTATCGGTACCGGCACGCTTCTCGATTCCAACAGACTCGTTAAGTTCGTAGCGGATTACTGCAACGTAGACGCTTCCGCGGTGAACGCTTACGTTCTCGGCGAACACGGCGACGCTTGTATGGCTCCCTGGTCGCTCTGCACGGTCGGCGGCTACAACGTTAAGGAATACTGCAAAAAGTTCCTCGGCAAGACCGATGAAAACATCGATACCGAACTCGAAACCCTTTACGAAGATATGGTTAAGTCCGGCGCGAAGGTCATCAAGGCGAAGGGCGCAACCTTCTATGCAATCGCGGCTTCCGCTGTAAGACTTATCAAAGCTCTTCTTTCGGATACGCACACTCTTCTTCCGCTTTCCACCATACTTCACGGCGAATACGGCGCGAACGATATGTGCATGGGCGTTCCCTGCATAGTCGGCGGAAACGGCTTTGAAAGAGTAGTAGAGCTTCCCCTTCCCGAAAACGAGAAGAAGCTTTTCGACGAGAAGATCGCTTCCCTGAACGCTACCTACGACGCTTTGGAAATCAGATAATTCCAAATAAAAGTCGGTAAAAGCGTTTCGGCGTTATAGCGTTCTGCGGCGAGCTTTGAGTTCTGAAATTTGAGTTCTGCAAGCAGAAAATAATTAAGAATTTTGCGACAAGACTCTGCCTGCGCCCGTTGCGCGAGTAGAGCCTTGTTTCGCTTTTTGAAAGATTTTTTCGGAAGCGAGCGAAAAGCCGAAAACGAAAAGCACAACGAGTAAGACGGGAATAAGACGAACACAAACGAAAAAAAGGCGAACGAGCGACGAAACACGGCGGAAAACACGAATGAAGATTTTTATTCTTATACTTTTCATACTGACATACGTTCTTATAATCGCGCTGCCGAAATTTAAAGCGTACGTCACGGGCGCGGCGGCAGTCGTTGCCGCGGGCGCGCTGCTTATATTCGGCGAAACGGATTTTAAGAGCGTGATTACCGCGGTGGACTATAACGTGGTTATGATGCTCGTGGGAATTATGCTTACCGTGGGGCTTTTTTCGGAATCGGGTATGCCGAACAAGCTTTCGGAAAAGCTGATTTCAAAGATGCCGAGCGCGATGGCGGCGATAGTTCTGCTTTCGGTGATAAGCGGTTTCGTTTCCGCGTTCGTGGATAACGTGGCAACCGTTTTGATGCTTGCGCCGATAGGGCTTGCCGTCGCGAAAAAGACGGGAGTTTCGCCCGTACCCGTTATGATAAGCATAGCGGTTTCATCTAATTTGCAGGGCGCGGCGACGCTCGTCGGGGACACGACGTCTATAATGCTCGGCGGCTTTGCGAATATGAGCTTCTTCGATTTCTTTTTCCTCGACGGAAAGCTTTCGATATTCTGGGCGGTGGAGCTTGGCGCGCTTTTAACGATTCCGGTTCTTCTTTTTATATTCAGAAAGGACAATAAAAAGCTGGAATATCCCGCGGAAGAAGTGAAGGTTACTTCGATAGTTCCGACGGTGCTTTTGCTCCTTAATCTCGCGCTCCTTATCGTGTTTTCTTTCATCAAAGAAAAAAGCGCGTACACGAACGGCATAATCTGCCTTGCGATAGGCATTTTCGGCGTGGTTTATTACTGCCTGCGCTTTAAGGGCGATTCCTTAAAGAAAGCCGTCGCTTCGATAGATTTTGAAACGACTTTCTTCCTCGTGTTTTTGTTCGTAATCATATTCGCGGTGGAAGAGGTCGGCATAATAAACGACATAAGCGAGCTGTTTATAAAGGTCGGCAACGAAAACGTGTTCCTTTTGTATACGCTCATCGTGTTCGGCTCGGTGCTGTTCTCGGCGTTTATCGATAACATTCCGTACGTTGCGACGATGCTTCCCGTTATCTCGGGACTGTGCGCGGGGCTTCCCGAAGTCTCGCCGTACCTTCTTTATTTCGGACTGTTATGCGGCGCGACGCTCGGCGGAAATTTAACGCCCGTAGGAGCTTCCGCAAACGTTGTGGGAATAGGCATTCTGAGAAAAGAGGGGTATGAGGTTAAGCTGAAAGACTTTTTAAGAATAGGCTTGCCGTTCACTCTCGTGGCGGTACTCGGCGGCTATCTTTTGGTGTGGTTTGTCTGGGGAATGTAAGCTTGACAGAAAAGCTTTAAAGTAAATTTCGCGAATATTATCGTAAAATAAATACGGTAAAAGGATAAAGGCGCGCCGCCGAGATTTTTCTCGGCGGCGCGTTGTTTTTTAATTATTTTCGGTTTATTTTAAGATTTTTCTTTATTCGGGGTAAAATTCCCTTGACAATCTTCAAATAATATATATAATAATAGATATTCTAATA
>CAVBZJ010000133.1:0-5410 GCA_963599785.1 Anaerovoracaceae bacterium | reverse complement strand
CTTATGGGAGCTTACGGCGCGGCTCTTTACGCAAAAGAGGCTTCCCCCGCGGACGCGAAAAGCACCGTTCTTACAAAAAAGGAGCTTGAAAGCTTTTCGCACAAGGCTTCCAACGTGACCTGCGGCGGGTGCGGAAATCGTTGCGCTCTCACCGTCAACGTCTTTTCGGACGGGGAAAAATTCATTGCGGGCAACCGTTGCAGCAAGCCCGTTTCCGGCGCGAAGCCCGACCTTTCCCGCGATATGTTCGACTTTAAGCTTTCGATAATAAAAAAGCTTATCAACGTCGAAAAAAAGGAAGGAAAAATAAATATCGGTTACCCCTTGGGGCTGAACGCCTTCGAGCTTCTCCCGTTCTGGCGCGCGTTTTTCGACTCGCTCGGGTTTAATCTTATGACCTCGCCCCTCTCCGACAGGCGGCTTTACGAGGGCGGGCAATACACCATTCCTTCGGACACGGCGTGCTACCCCGCAAAGCTTATGCACGGGCATATCGAGGCTCTTATAAGAGAGGGCGCGGACGTCATATTCTACCCCGATATGAGTTATAATATAGACGAAGGGCAGGGCGACGACCACTTTAACTGCCCCGTCGTGGCGTATTATCCGCAGGTCATAAAGCTCAACGTTCCCGCCGTCAAAAATCTGCCCTTTATCTGCGATTTCATAAGCCTTGCCGATCCGCAGGTTTTCAAAAAACGCATAACTATTACTCTTAAAAAGTATTTCCCGAACGCGGGGCTTACGGCGAAGAAAATAGCCGCCGCCGCAGACGACGCGTACGGCGCGTATAAATCACACCTTCTTGCGATTGAAAATAAGGGCGCGGAGCTTATCGAAGAAGCGAAACGCGAAGGGCGCACCGTCATTATGCTCGCAGGGAGACCTTATCACATAGATCCCGAAATCAACCACGGTATTCACGAAATCATCGCGGGACTCGGCGCGACCGTCCTTTCCGAGGACTGCATTCCCCCGTCGAAGGAAAAGCTTAAAACGGGAGTCCGAAATCAATGGACTTACCACGCGAGAATGTATAACGCGGCTAAATTCGTCGCAGAAGCGCCCGAAAACCTCGAAATTCACCTCGTTCAGCTCGTTTCGTTCGGGTGCGGCGTGGACGCGGTGACTACCGACGAGATAAGAAGCACGGTGGAAAAGGGCGGCAGACTTTATTCGCAGATTAAAATCGACGAAATTTCCAACTCGGGCGCGGCCACGATAAGACTCAGAAGTCTCGCCTCGGTTATAGAATTACGCAAAAAGGCAAAAAGAGAAGAGAACTAATCGGACTGAATTATGCTTAAACTTATCAAATACTTAAAAGGCTATCGCCTGAAAACGATTTTCGGACCGTTTTTCAAGCTCATAGAAGCGGTGTGCGAGCTTATCACTCCGCTCGTCGTCGCGTGGGTTATAGACACCGCGATTCCGCGCGGGTACGAGGGCGATTATTCGGGACTCGTTACGGGCGGGCTTATTATCGGCGGGCTTGCGGTTTTAGGGCTTGCGTTCGCGCTCATTGCGCAGTTTTTCGCAAGCCGCGCGTCGCTCGGGTTCGGCACCAATCTTCGCCGCGAGCTGTATTCGCACATAAACACCTTTTCTTATACCGAACTCGACAAATTTTCCACGGCTTCCTTAATCACCCGCGTGACGGCGGACGTAAATCAGACGCAGCAGGCGGTTGCGATGTTCATAAGGCTTATACTCCGCGCTCCGTTCATCGTCGTCGGCGCGATTATAATGGCTATGCTGATAGACGTTAAGCTGTCGCTTATTTTCGTGGCGGCGGCACTCGTTATAGGCGGCGCGCTATGGGCGATTATGGCTCTTTCTATGCCGAAATACAAAAAGGTTCAGGATAAGCTGGACGACGTTTCCCGCCTGACCGAAGAAAACCTTTCTGGCGCGCGCGTGGTGCGTGCGTTCGGCGCGGAGGAACGCGAAAAAACGATTTTCGAGCGTGCGGCGGAAAACCTGTCTTCTTCCTCGATAAAGGTCGGCGCGCTTTCCGCTCTTCTTAACCCCATAACCTACGCCGTCTTAAATCTCGCGGTCATCGCGATTTTATACTTCGGCGGAAAAACGGTGTACTACGGCACTCTTTCGCAGGGCGAAATTATCGCGCACGTAAACTATATGACGCAGATTCTTAACGCTATGGTGGTGTTCGCAAACCTGCTCGTGACCTTTACCAAGGCTTCCGCTTCGGCGGCGAGAATAAACGAAGTATTCGCCGTGACCTCTTCTATGAAAGAAGGCAACGGCGCGACCGCCGACTACTCCGCCCCCGCCGCGGAAATTTCGGGCGTAAGCTTTTCTTATGCGGGCAACGCTTCGCACTCGATAGAAAACGCGAACCTCGTCGTTCGCGCGGGGCAAAGCGTGGGTATTCTCGGCGGCACCGGCAGCGGCAAATCCACGCTCGTAAATCTTTTAACGCGCGCGTACGATCCGCAGGAAGGCAGCATAAAGGTGTTCGGCAACGACGTCAAAGCATATAAAAACGCCGAGCTTGCGGAGCTTTTCGGTATAGTTCCGCAAAAAGCGGTGCTGTTTTACGGCACGCTCCGAGACAATATGCTTTGGGGGAACGAAAACGCTTCCGACGAGGAAATTTACGAGGCTCTCGAAACGGCGCAGGCAAAGGATTTCGTGGACGCGATGCCCGAAGGGCTGGATAAATTCGTGGAGCAGGACGGCAAAAACTTTTCGGGCGGGCAAAGGCAAAGACTGACGATTGCTCGCGCGCTCGTCAAAAAGCCGAAAATCCTTATTCTCGACGACAGCTCCTCCGCGCTCGATTTCGCGACGGACGCGCGGCTTCGCAAAGCCTTAAACGAGCTTCGCGAAAAAGAGGGACTTACGACCTTCTCCGTCTCTCAACGCGCCACGAGCATCAAGTACTGCGATATTATTATAGTTTTAGACGACGGTAAAATAGTGGGAAGCGGCACGCACGAAGAGCTTATTTCCTCCTGCCCCGTTTACCGCGAAATCTGTCTTTCACAAAACAAGGAGGAAGAATTATGAAATCCTCTGTAAAAACAAGCAAAACCGCAAAGAAAAAGCCCGAAAACAAAACCGATTTCACGGCGATAAAAAAGCTGATGATTTTTGCGAAGCCTTATCTTCCGCACATTTTCGGCGCGCTTTTATGCTCGCTCGTGCAGATTACGGCGACGCTGTTCGCGCCCGTCGTGGTCGGCAGAACGATAGACTACATCATCGGCGAAGGCAACGTCGATTTCGGCGTGATTTTACAAAACGCGGGTATTCTCGCCGTTCTTATCTGCGCGGCGGTGCTGTTTCAGTACCTTTCGTCGCTCCTTATCAACTTTGCTTCCTTCCGCACGATACGCGATTTAAGGAGAAGGGCTTTTAAGAAGCTTAACGACGTGCCGCTTTCGTTTATCGACGGAAGCTCGAAGGGCGACCTGATGTCGAGAGTCGGCAGCGACGTGGATCAAATTTCCGACGGACTTATTCAAGGCTTTTCGCAGCTTTTCAGCGGAATAGTCACCATAATCGGCACGCTTATCTTTATGTTTTCATATAACTATATAATCGCGCTCGTGGTGGTGTGCCTTACCCCGCTTTCCCTTTTCGTCGCGTATTTCATCGCGAAGGGCTGTCACGATATGTTCGCTATGCAGGCGAGAAAACGCGGCGAGCTTTCGGGACTCGTTACCGAAATGCTTTCTAATCAGCGTATCGTAAAGGCTTTCGGCTACGAAGCCCGCGCGGAAAAACGGTTCGGTGTCATCAACAAGGATTTGAAGCATTGGGGGCAGAACGCGGCGTTCTATTCCGCAATGGTCAACCCCTGCACGCGGTTCGTGAACAACGTGGTATACGTCGCGGTGTGTATACTCGGCGCGTTCCTCGTGATAAAAGGTCACGCGGCGGCGGGCGGCGCGGCGTTCACGGTCGGCGGACTTTCCTGCTTCCTTTCGTACGCGAATCAATACACGAAGCCTTTTAACGAGATCACGGGAGTCGTTACCGAGCTTCAAACCGCGGCGGCGGCGGCAACCCGCGTTTTCGACCTTCTGGAAACGCCCGATCAGCCCTCGGACGCGGCTCTTCCCGAGCTTACGAACGCAAACGGCAATATAGAAATCAAGGACGTATATTTCTCCTACGTTAAAGAAAGACCGCTTATTCAGGGCTTTTCGCTGTCGGTTAAAAGCGGCAGACGAGTGGCGATAGTCGGACCTACGGGTTGCGGAAAAACCACCCTTATAAACCTTCTGATGCGCTTTTACGACGCGGACTCGGGCGAAATTTCGATTGACGGAAACGATATAAACGGCGTCACGAGAAGGTCTCTCAGAAAAAGCTTCGGAATGGTGTTGCAGGACACTTGGCTTAAAAAAGGCACGGTGAGAGAAAACATCGCTTACGGCAAGCCCGAAGCCACGGACGAAGAGATTATCGCGGCGGCAAAGGCGGCGCATATTCATAACTTTATAATGCGCTTGAAAGACGGCTACGACACCGTGCTTGCGGAAAACGGCGGCAATATTTCGCAAGGACAGAAACAGCTTTTCTGTATAGCGCGCGTAATGCTCGTTCACCCACCGATGCTTATTCTCGACGAAGCGACCTCTTCGATCGACACCCGTACCGAGCTGAAAATTCAGGAAGCGTTTGAAAAGCTGATGGAAGGAAAAACCTCTTTTATAGTGGCGCACAGGCTTTCCACTATCAAGAACGCGGACGTGATACTCGTTATGAACAAGGGCAACGTTATAGAAAAAGGCACGCACAAGGAGCTTTTGGATAAAGGCGGCTTCTACTATAACCTTTATAACGCCCAGTTCGAGCATTAAAAACTATGTATAAAAAGCGCGCCCGCGGCGAAAGAATTTTCGCCGCGGGCATAGTTTTATTATGTATCTATGTAGCTTTGTATCTATGTATTTCCGTTAAAAATTCTCTTCTTCAAGCATCGCGCAAAGGCAATGATATATCGGAAGATGAGCTTCCTGAACCTTATAGGTTTCCGTTTCGGGCGCGCGCACCGTCACGTCCGCTATTTCCGAAAGCTTACTGTCCTTTTTACCCGTAAGCGCAATCACCTTAACGCCCGCCGCCTTTGCCGTTATCGCCGCAAGGCAGCAGTTCTCCGAATTTCCCGAGGTAGAAATCGCTATCAGCGCGTCGCCCTCGTCCGCAAGCCCGTAAAGCTGCTGGGCAAAGCACATAGCGGGTTCTCTGTCGTTCGCAAACGCCGTCGATAACGAAATATGCGAAGTAAGCGAAACGGCGCGGAGCGTACCTTCCAAAGTCGCTTGCAGTCTCTTTCCCTCTTCGCCGAATGCGGAAAGCTTTTCGTAAACCTCTTTTCTTATCGCACGCGGCTTTCTGAATTTTTTCATCAGCTCGCCGACTATATGCTCGC
>CAVBZJ010000132.1:4177-5540 GCA_963599785.1 Anaerovoracaceae bacterium | reverse complement strand
ATATCGCACTCCATAAAAATAATCATGCTTATTATACCCGAAAAGAAAAAGAAAGTCAATCGTCTATTGAAAATTTTTGTAGAAAACTATAATTTTTTTGAATTTAACGCGTTTGTGATATGTATACCTTACAAATAGCAATATCGTATTAATATTATACTATAATACCATTGACTTATGTTTTAGAAAATGATATAATTTTAAAAATAGACGGAGAGGAACTATGTTAAACGATATTGTGTCAGAGAGAATTAAAGGGTTACGCAACGGGATTAAGGTTTCACAGGCTAAATTAGCCGAAAAGTTAGATACAAAACAGCCGCTTTTAGCAAGGTACGAAACGGGCGAACATTTGCCGCCGCTTGAATTGCTTATAAGATACGCAGATTATTTTGATGTTTCTTTGGATTTTATCGTAGGAAGAACGGATGTTCCGCAAGGAAAGTTATATAAATATCAGCCAAAAATGATTAACGACGATAAAATGCGCGAGTTTGTCGAAATGTGTTTCGATCCGAACTCCCCAACCAACGCAAAACTTAAAGAAGCGGTTATTAAACTTTTGAAGGAGCAAGAATAATGAAAGCGGTAATATACGCACGATTCAGTTCGGAAAAACAGAACGAAGCAAGTATCGAAGGACAATTACGGGAATGTATGCAATACGCCGAGTTTAACGATATTCAGGTTGTCGGCAATTACATTGACCGCGCATTTTCTGCAAAAACCGATAACCGCCCGGAATTTCAGCGTATGATAAAGGATAGTTATAGGCGTACTTTCGACTGCATTATCGTTTGGAAATTAGACCGCTTTGCCCGTAACCGTTACGATTCTGCACACTATAAGGCTTTATTAAAAAAGAACGGCGTTAAAGTTATATCGGCAAAGGAAACGATAGCCGAAGGCTCGGAAGGTATTTTGCTTGAATCCGTTCTCGAAGGTATGGCTGAATATTATTCCGTCGAACTTGCCGAAAAAGTAAAACGCGGTATGAAAGAAAACGCATTAAAAGCAAAAGCGAACGGTGTCCGCGCGCCTTTCGGTTATTGTGTTGACGGCGACGACCATTATCAAATAGACAAAAGCACCTCCCCTATCGTTAAAGAAATCTATTCGCTTTATTTAAACGGCACAAAAATAAAGGCTATTTCTAATTTAATGAGATCGCGCGGAATAAAACACCGCGGTTACGACTTAAATTACAACGCGATTTTTCGCACGCTCACAAATCGCAAATATATCGGCGAATATAAATTCGGCGACGTTATTTTGCCGAACGGAATCCCTGCAATAATCGATTCTGAAACTTTTGATGAAGTACAAAAACGTCTTAAAATCAATAAAAAAGCCCCTGCTATGC
>CAVBZJ010000132.1:0-4167 GCA_963599785.1 Anaerovoracaceae bacterium | reverse complement strand
GACTATCTTTTGACCACAAAACTTTTTTGCGGCAAGTGCGGCGCGATGATGACGGGCGAAATAGGCACGAGCGAAACCAAAACTAAATACCGTTATTATAAATGCAATCACGCCAAAAAACACACTTGCAATAAAAAGGCGGTTAAAAAGGATCTCATTGAAAAATTAGTAATAGACGAACTACAAAGCCTTATCTCCGACGACAAAATAATAGACGATTTATCTGAAATAGTGTATCAATTTCAACTTGAAGAAAATAATACCGTTCTTATTTTGCAAAACAAATTAGCAGAAGTTGAAAAGAAATTAAAAAATTTAGTGGAAGCGATTGCACAAGGCATATTCTCGCCTGCTACAAAGGGACTTCTTGACGAATTGGAAGAACAAAAAGCATATCTCGAATCGGAACTTTTTAAGGCGCAGATTAAACGCCCGATATTTACAAAAGAACAAATACAATTTGCCTTACTTAATTACAGAAAATTAGATTTATCCACGAAAGAAGGAAAGCAAAAGTTGATTGACGGTTTTGTAAACAGCATATTCCTTTACGACAACCATTTTGTTATCACTCTTAACTACAAAAACAACAGCAGAACCGTAACTTTTGATGAGATAAACAGTTCGCCGTTAACTTCAAAGGGGCTACCAAAAGAAAAAGCATATCCGAATGGATATGCTTTTTCTTTTGTCCGCGGAGAACGAACGACGGCGGAGTTCGGCTTTGCCACCGTAGCAAAGCGGAGGTGCTTCTCCGTGGCAAACGGCTACCCAACGTAGCCGTTCCCTACTCAATGAAGCGAAATCGGTTCGGGCGTAGCCCTGCGTAGCGAATGCGGAGCAGTTTCTCCGTAGAGCGAGGCTACAACTACCCCATTGCATAAAACTCCGTAGGGCGGGGGATTGCTCCCGCCGTCGAAATAAAGAAATTTTACGGAATAAAAAGCCGAGCGCCCCGCGAAAAGCTTTCGCGGGGCGCTCTTTTATACTACTTTATAAGTATATATTTCTTGCTTTCAAACTTACGAAATTATTTTTAATTTATTTTAAGCTTCATCTTTTGCTAAATCTCCGTCTGTGCAATGCACCGTAAAGTAAATTCCCCTTTTCCACTCCCATCCTTTTGTTATTTTTTGCCATTCGGTTTTTGTTCCGTTATAAGTAATATCTTCGAGCGAAAAGCAATCACTGAATGCATAGTTACCTATACTTGTCACACCGTTACCGATAGTTACACTCGTAAGAGAACGGCAATTCCAGAAGGCTGCATCACCTATACTCGTCACGCTGTCTGGGATTGCTATATTTGTGAGAGAACTGCAATCTTTGAACGCACTACTTCCTATACTTTTTACACTGTTAGGTATAGTTATACTCGTGAGGGAACTGCAACCGCTGAACGCTCCGCTATATATAAATCTTGCCCCTTTATCAATTTTATATGTGGAAAGCGTTCTGTCAGTAACACCCATTATAACAATATATGGATTTTTTTCATTTCCTAAATATTTAACGCTATCTTTTATATTATAACTTAAAGAGCTTGCATTGCCAAACGCGCCATCTCCTATTCTCTCCACGCTATCGGGAATCGTTATACTCGTAAACGAATCACAAACGCCGAATGCGTACTCACTTATATTCGTTACTCCCTCGGGAATTACCAACTCGGTTACTAATTCGTTATTTAAATATAAATTATGTGCATAATATAATGGATTATCCCCAAACTTAATATTACACCAGACCGCTATATCCGTTATATATACTCCCGTAAGAGACCAGCAACCACCAAACGCATAGTCCCCTATACTCGTCACACTAACGGGCATTGTTACACTCGTGAGCGGAGTGCAATTATAGAACGCATAATTTTCTATTCTCGTAACGCCGTCGGGAACAATCAAATCGGTTACTAATTCATTATTTAAATATAAATTATGCGCATAATATAATGGATTGCTACTATAATCATTGCCTTCAAACCCATAATAATACTCAAACTCGATATTACACCAAGCCGCTATATCCGTTATACATACTCCCGTAAGCGAACGGCAACCATTGAATGCAGAACGACCTATCCTCGCCACACCGTTTCCGATAGTTACACTCGTTAGCGATTCGCAACCACCGAACGCAAATTCCCCTATACTCTTCACGCTGTCGAGGATTATTATACTCGTGAGCGCTCTGCAATCACTGAACGCGCTACCCGCGATACCAGCAGTATCGTCTTTTAATTCTACTTTTTTTACAGAATTATCACAATCTATAACCCATTTATCAACGTAACTAACGCCTTTTACTGTTTTTATAAGCTTATCGCAACCACTAAATGTATCACTGCCTATACTTGTCACACAGTCGGGTATCGTTATACTCGTGAGTGAACTGCAACCGCTGAACGTACACCTATTTATTTCATATTCTTCACCATTAAAGTTTTCGGGAAGATTCAACTCTATTTCGTTTCCTTTGTACCCAAATAAATAATTTACTCCATTATCGGTTACAAATAAATATCCATCTTTATTTACTACTTTGCTTTCTCCATTATGTATCGTTAACGCGTAATATCCAATACCGCCAAAATTGTTGCTACCTTTAACTATTTCAAGGCTACTCCTATTTATAACCTCTACGAGCTTATTACAGCCGCCAAACGCCAAATTGCCTATACTTATTACGCTTGTTACGCCTGCTCCGATAGTTACGCTCGCGAGCGAACTGCAATTATAGAAGGCTTCATTCCCTATTCTCGTCACACCGTTGCCGATAGTTACACTCGTGAACGAACTGCAATTATAGAAGGCTTTCTCACCTATACTCTTCACGTTATCTGGGACAACTAAATCCGTCACTAATTCGTTATTTAAATATAACTTTCGTGCAAAACATAATGGATTGCTCATATAATTAAAACCAACAAAACTGACATAATACTCAAAATCAATATTACACCAAGCCGCAATATCATTTATATATACTCCTGTAAGCGAAGCACAACCATAGAACGCATTAAAACCTATTCTCGTCACACCGTCTGGTATCGTTACACTCGTAAGCGAACTGCATTCATAGAACGCATACCTGCCTATACTTTTCACGTTATCTGGGACAACTAAATCGGTCACTAATTCATTATTTAAATATAAAATATGCGCATAATATAATGGATTACTATTATCATCCTCAAACTTAATATTACACCAAGCAGCTATATCCGTTATGTATACTCCCGTGAGCGAACTGCAACCATTAAACGCGTAACCATCTATACTCATCACACTATCAGGAATTGTTATACTCGTGAGCGAACCGCAACCCCCGAATGTGCCGGCTCCGATTTCTTCCACAGGCTTTTCGTTATATGTAGAAGGTATTACGGCTTCGGTACAGTTTTTTGTTTTTACGCCTTTTACTATATAGTAAGTTTCGTCAACGCTTAATTCATATTCTATTTCTGCCACCTCGGTATGTTCGCCCGAGGGGTTATCCCCGCCGCCCGTACCGCTTCCGCCGTTTCCGTTCCCTCCGTTACCGCCGCAAGCCGCAAACAGACCGAGCGAGAAGCTTATCGCCGCAATGCAAAGTATTACGACTAAAATCTTTTTTACAAATTTTCTTTTCATATAAAAATCCTCCTGTTCTTTATTATAAACTAACCAACGGTTAGATGTCAATAAAAATACTAACCATTAGTTATACAATTTAGTTATAAATCGTTTATAAAAGAGAGCCGAAATGGAAGGAATTAAAGAGCGACTCAGCAGGGAGATTATCGAAAGCGGGTTTACTACTGTAGAAATAGCAAAACGGATAGGCGTTTCGCCCGAAATGGTCACGCAATACAAAACCACCAAAAAACTGCCTAAATTAGATACATTCGCCAAGCTTTGCAAAGAATTAGACCTTTCCGCTGACGATATTTTAGGCTTAAAATAAAATCTTTTTATAAATATAGGTTATAAATTTACAATAATCGGGCGGGGCGCGAATTTTTTCGCGCCCCGCCCCACAGTTTCTATTAAATTTATTCTCTTTAATCTTTTTATAAATTCTTTATTTTTTCTTCGATTACCTTTGCAAGAAGCGCGTGTCCCGCGTCGTTCGGATGAAGCCCGTCCGCGAAATACTTTTTATTAAGCTCCTCTACATTAGGAT
>CAVBZJ010000131.1:0-5542 GCA_963599785.1 Anaerovoracaceae bacterium | reverse complement strand
ATTTTATAAAGGACGTTTGCGGCGAACCCCTCGACATCGTATATCAGACGCATTACGTCACCGAGTTTATTTATATAATAAACGGCAGCGGAATCGCGGATATAAACGGCGTTCGGCACAACCTGTCCGCGAGAGATTTTTATATTATAAATCCCTATAAAAAGCACGGAGAGTGTATTACCAAAGGCAAGAAATTTTACTATTACATAATAGGCGTCAGGAATTTTTTTCTTCCGCAAAAAACCAGCGAGGAATTCGAGTTTTTAAGGTCGCTTTCCCCGAACGATAACATCGTGTTTTTGCTGAATAAAATCTACGAGGAGCAGACGGCGCAAAAGCAAGATTACGAAAAGGCTACCGAACACTATTTTTCTTTGCTGATTACCGAAATAGAACGGAAATATTGCAGTAAATCGGTGTCTTTACCTATTCTGTCTGACGATTTGGCGGGCGCGGCAAGAACGATTATAGAAGAGGGCTTTGCGGGAAACATAAGCGGAAAAATGATAGCGGGGATTCTGAACGTAAATCTTAACACTTTGGAACGCAGGTTTAAAAAGGCAATCGGCAAATCTATGCAGCAGTACATTCTGGAACGCAGAATTTTGTGCGCGAGAGAAACGCTGGAACGGAACAACGTTTCCACCACGCAGCTTGCAATTCTCATAGGCTTCGACAATCCGGCTTATTTTTGCAAATATTTTAAAAAAATAACGGGCATGACCCCGAAACAATATCAAAAAGAATTTATGAATAAAGAGAAGAAATAATATTTTTTCTCAGGCAAACGAAACGGCGCGACGATTAAATTACCCTTTTACTTAACGAAAAAGCCCGCTTTCCGAGTTCGGAAAGCGGGCTTTTTATATAACGTATAATCGTTTCGTACTATAAAAAAGTCGCTTGGTTTAATATAAATCTGACAACGGGCTTTCTTTTACGTCGCTACCGTCGAATACAAAGGTTTTGAATTCAAAATCGGTAAATTCAATTTCGGTTTTTTGCCCCGAAATCGTCAATCCCGTTTTTGCCTTTCCCCGATAACCGTTATATAATCTCAGCATATAACGCCCGTCGTTCAAGCGTTTGAAAGCGGTAATAACGATATTCGGATTATCAATTGAAACCACACCGTTTTTATTATCGCCGTTTCCGTGCGGGAAAAACGACAGCGCATAAGGCTTCTGATTGAATTCGTTGGCATACTTCTCACATTCTTCGATACCGTTCGCCATAATTCTCAACGAAAAATCCTGCGCGCCCTGTTCGATATGCTCCACAAACCTCGTTTCGTCGGGAATAAGCGAATGAGAATCGTCCGTCGGGTGCGCGCAATACGCCGAACCGTTAAGAAGCGTAAGATATAAATCGTCGCCGTCCTTGGAGGAGCTGTGTATACCAGAGTTATTGTAAATCACGAGCGATTTCTCTCCGCGTTTAACTCCGACGTATCTGTTGCACGGATATTCGTACCCATTTGCAGAATATTCCTCGATTCCGAACGCCGTTTGCGCGAAATATTCGTCGCCCTTAACGGGAATATTCAATTTAAGCGCGTTATACGTTTCGTTCCATAAAAGGTGAATATTCACGTCAACGTACGGTTTATCTTTGTAAATTTTGTAATTTACGACCGCGTGGCTTTCGTTTAAAGTAAACAATGCCTGCACTTCCGTCAAAAGCCCGCCGTTTTCCACGACGGTAACCCCCGCAAGGTCTTTGAAAACGCCGCTACCCGAAGTATCGAGGAGCATTTTTTTATAGCCCTTTTCCGTATATACCCATTTATCTTCCGGAAGATTGTCGTAACGGACGGGGCTTTCTCCTAATTTTCTTATTCGCCAGCCCCAAGGATCTCCGTTATCGTTTAATACGTTCAAGCCGAACGCGTCGCCGCTTAAATATTCGACGCCTTCTACCTTAAACGACGACATAAGCCCCGTTTTTCGATCTATTATTACGGTTTTTACTTTGTCGGTAATAACTATTTCTTTTCCGTCGTCCTTTACTACGGGAATTTTCGGCTCGATCGTCTTGTTTATTCCGTACGAGGCGACGCCGAACGCGGGAATCGAAACGTTCAGCACGAGCCGCTTTCTTCTGTCCATATTTATAAGACTTTCTTCTTTTATAATCTGGAAGGGGACGTCTTTGCCGTTCAAATCGTAAACGCGGAGCTTGTATTTTTCCGTGTCCGAAAACAGCGAATCCTCGATAAAGAACTCCGCCTCGACGTATCCGTTATATTCGTACGGATAGGGATTGAACACGACTATATTGTCGTCTCTCGGGGTGACCTTGGGCAAATGCTTTGCCATTGCCGAAAACGCGCCGAAAATCTCGCCGTTAAGCTCTTCTATCGCCCGATGCGCCTTTCTTATAGAAGAAACCGTACCCGTTTTTATCGCCGTACCACTCAAAACGTCGTGAAATTCGATTTGACATAAAATCTCTTCGGCGGTTTTTAACGTTTTTTTATCGTAACGATACCCTGCGGCAAGCTCCGCGACCGAACACGCTTTTTCCGCAAAATACAAGGCGTTTTCAAGCTCGTCGTGCGCTCTTTTTATCGCGTGGACGGAGGAATACGTTTTAGTAAAACAAACGAGTTGTTTATCGTATACGGTTGTCGGCGTTACCGCCGCAAAATAATCTTCGGGAGTGGAATGAATTATCTTCCATTCGCCCTTTTTCTCCTCCGATAAAGCCGCTATGTCTTCCAGATCCTTTGCGCTCGAAACCCCGCCGTGATTGCCCACGCCCCAAAGAATCAAAATATCGTCCTGATCGTCGTAATACTTTTCTTTTCGTATAATATCTTCCTTCGCGCGTCCGAACTGAGAACAATAAATAGTATCGTCCTCTACCCTTAACGCCTTTACCTCGCTGCCGTCGTAGCCCTTCCATAAAAACGGTCCGTGAGGCAAATCCTCTTTTTCAAGCGGGTGAAGCCACGGCATGGGGCGGCAAAAAACGTACGAATCGTACCCGCATTTTTTTAATACGGACGGCAAGCCTTTTGCGTGACCGAAGCTGTCGAAATTCAACGCCGTGGTCGGGCGGGAATTAAACTTTTCGGAAAAATATTCCCTTCCCAAAGTTATCTGCCTTATAAACGACTCGCCCGACGGAACGAGGCAATCGGGCTGAACGTACCAGCCGCCGATTATTTTCCATTTACCCTCTTTTACAAGCTTTTGAATTTCCTTAAACAGTTCTTTGTCGTATCTTTCTATATACTCGTAAAGAAGCACCTCGTTATGGCAGAAAACGAAATCATATTTTTCCGCAAGCTTAACCGCGCTGTAAAAGGTTGCGAGAGCCGCGCTCGCCCCCTCGTTCCAATCCCATTGCCAGACGGGATCTAAATGCGAATTGCACACCAAATGTAAAGTCTTCATTTCTTCTCCGCTTTTAAAGACGACCGCGCGCATAAAACTCGTACGGTCGCCTTTAAGTTGTTTAATTATTTTTGTTTCAGAACGTTTTGTTCTCTCTGCGTTTTTTTATTACTATCACCGCCGAAAGCGCAACGAGCGAAATAATTCCCGCAACCGAGCCGAAATCGAACGCTCCCTTGCACCCGCCGTTATTTACCTCTGAATATTCTACGGTTATATCGCATTTTCCGTTTACGACAAGCTCTTTAATTTCCGTGCCGGAGGAATCCTTCACGACGAACGTATACCCCTCTTTATCGAATTGAGAAAAATCTACCTTCTGCCCGTAAACAAGCGTTATTTCCTTATCGCCGAGGTCTATTCCTGTAAACCTTACGGTCACGACGTAGCTTCTTTCCTCGGCTTCGTATGTGGCGGTGTAGATTACGCTTTCCGTCACGACGACGATTTCCTTATCCCAGCCTTTGAAAGTATATTTATATTGCGCCGTCGCCGCTTTTACGGGAGCTTCTCCGTCATATTGCGGAATAACGCCGTATTCAACCTCCCGTTCGGAAAGAACGGTGCCGTCTTCGTTTTTGAACTCAACGGTATACTTCCTTTTCGTCTCGGTAAATTTCGCGGTATAGGTTGCCTCTTCCGTTACCTTCGTAAGCTGCGGCTGCCAACCCTCGAAAGTATAAGTAAATTCCGCGGTATCCGCTTTTTGCGGTTCTTCTCCGTTATACACGGGCATCGTACCCGTCGCCACGCTTCCGCTCTGCAATACCGTGCCGTCGTAATTTACGAAAGTAATGGTAAATTCCTTGTTTCTTTCTTCAAAGACCGCAGTATAGCTTGCGTTGCCCGTCACCGCCGTAAGTTCGGGAGTCCAGCCGACGAAAACGTAAGTATAATCGTTCGTTTCGGGTTTGACGGGTTCTTCTCCCGAGTATACGGGAATCTCGCCGTACGGCACGTCTTTAACAAGCAGCTCCGTTCCGTCGTAGTTCAAAAATCTTACGGGATACTCTCTCGCTTCTTCTTTGAACACGGCGGTATAAGTCGCCGCGCCGCTCACTGCCGAAAGCTCGGGAGTCCAGCCGTCAAAAACGTATACCGTTTCGACCGTTTCGGGCTTTTCGGGAATATCTCCGTCATAAACGGGAATAGTTCCTGCGGCAAATTCCGCGGTTTTTAATATAGTTCCGTCGTAGTTTACGAAGGTTATTTCGTAAAATCCGCACCATACGCTTCCGTTCCAAGTAAATCTCGTTTCCTCGAAAGAGAGCGAAACCTTATTCGTCTCGCATTTGAATTCTCCGCTTATCGTGAGAATATCGTTCTCCGCCGCCGTGCCGAAGTTTTCCAGATAAAATTCGTCGTAGTCGCCCTTGTTGATATATTTAAGCGTCGCGCTTCTCTCTTCGCCGTTCAATTTTATCGTACCAGTATACGCCAGATTCCAGTCGCTTTTAACGGAGCCGTCGATTGTTCCGTAAAAATAAATATTTGTCGCCGCGGGAGCGGTGGTAGTCGCGCCAAGCTCCGTTACGCCGAACTCTTCGTAAATTATCACGAAATTCCAGACCTTTCCCGTCCAGACGAACGCCGAATTTTCAAAATTCAACGTAACTCCGTTCGATTCGCAACTGAAATCTCCGCCTATCGTAAGAACGTCGTTTTCCGCCGCCGTACCGAAGTTTTCCAGATAAAACTCGTCGTTGTCGCCGTTATTGATATATTTCAGCGTTGCGCTTTTGTCTTCGCCGTTCAGCTTTATCGTACCGCTATACGCCAAATTCCAGTCGTTTTTAACCGAGCCGTCGATTTTTCCGTAAAAATAAATATGCGTCGCGGCGGGATCGGTTGCCATCGAACCTATACCCGTAACGTTATAAGTCGAATCGGCTTTAACGGGTTTTGCCGTAAACGCAAAAGCAAAGCAAGCAAAAACCGCAAGCGTCAACGCCGCCAAAGTCATTAAAAACGCCTTTTTCGTCTTTATCATATTTTCCTCCAAAAACATTTAATTTTCAAAGATTGTTCCCGTGAACGTTTACAGCCACTTGTCTAAATCTTCGCCCGATATTACGCCGTTTTCGCCCGTCATAGACATAGTTATAACGTCGCCGCCGAACGACAAAACGATAAAATCCGCC
>CAVBZJ010000130.1:3636-5553 GCA_963599785.1 Anaerovoracaceae bacterium | reverse complement strand
GAATAAACTTGCCGCTTTTTTGAAGCGCGGTTTTGGCATAGTTTTCAAGCCCGCCGCAGCACGGCACTTCCATTCTTACGACGGTTACGCTTTTAACGTCGTTATTCTTTATGATTTCGCAAAGCTTTTCGGAATAATCCACGTCGTCGAGCTTCGGGCAGCCTATCAGGGAAATTTTCCCCTTCATAAAGTCGGCGTGCATATTTGCGTAGGCGTACGCGGCGCAATCGGCGGCGATAAGAAGCTTCGCGCCGTTAAAATACTCGGCGTTCGCGGGTACGAGCCTTATCTGGCACGGCCATTGATTAAGCTCGGAAACCGTTCTGCCGCTGTCTTTCGGTTGCTCGGAAGCGCTTTCATCGTGCTTGAATTGCATCATACGACTGCCGGGGCAACCCGCGTGGTGTATATGCGCGCCTTGCTCGCGCATTTTCTTACGCTTGTTTTCGAGAACGGCTTTTTCGTTGTAAGCTACGGCTTCTCTTTCGGTAAAGGTTATCGCGCCCGTGGGGCAGGCGGGCAGGCAATCGCCCAAACCGTCGCAGTAATCGTCGCGAAGAAGCTTCGCCTTTCCGTTTACCATACCGATCGCGCCTTCGTGGCACGCCTCGGCGCACGCGCCGCAGCCGTTGCATTTTTCTTCGTTGATCTCGATAATTTTTCTTTTCATTTTATGTTTCTCCCGTAATGAATTTGTAAAGTTTTTTTCCGCCTTCCGTCGCGCGGCGGCAAATTTACCCGCGTCCGTTGACTTTGTGATTAAAGTATAGTATAATTAAATCGAAAAATCGGTTGTCATAACAACAAAAACAGAAAATTATGGAAAAATTTTTAGAAAAAACCGCGTTGTTTTCGGGACTTTCTTCGGAGGAAGCGGCGGAGGTGCTGAAAGAAACGGGCGCAACCCGCAAAAGCTTTTTTAAAGGCGAAACGGTGCTTTCCGCGGGAGAATCTGCGGGAAAATTCGGGCTGGTGACGAAAGGCTCGGTACTTGTGGAATATTCTGACGTATGGGGGAACAATTCCGTTCTCGGAAAAACGGGCGAAGGCGACGTTTTTGCGGAGGCTTATGCTTTTTCGCAGAGCAAAACCGTTCCCGTGCGGGTGATTGCGGCTGAGGACTCCGAGGCGATATTTTTCGACGCTAAAAAGATACTTTCGCTCGGAAACGACGGGCGAGCCTTTGCGGTCATAAAAAACTTGTTGTCGATTTGCGCGGACAAGGCGTATAAGCTTTCCCGCAGAATCATACACACCTCTTCAAAAACCATTCGCGGCAGACTTTTGTCATTTTTTTCGGAGCGTATACGCGCCGAGGGAAGCTTCGTGTTCGAGATACCCTTTGACAGGAGAAGGCTTGCGGAATATCTAGGGGTAGACAGGAGCGCGTTAAGCGCGGAGCTTTCCGAAATGCAAAAAGAGGGACTTATAAAATACAAAAAGAACAGGTTTGAAATATCCGAAAAAGCGGGTATAGAAAAAGAATAAAGGGAGTGACGACGATGAGAAATTTACCACAAAAAGCGATAAAGAGAATTTCAGCCGTAGTTCTGGCGTTTCTTTCTGTCGCTTCGATATTTATGGCAGTTATTGCGGTTTCGGCGGCTTCGTCGGTATCGTCGGCTCATAAGGCTTCTACGGGCGATGGTCTGTTCGGCGCAAAAGCGGCGTTTGCAAATTCCGCGCAAAGGTATTACGAAGGCGTGGATTCGGGCGGCGTTGCCATACGCTATAAAGAAGGGCTTGTTTCGGTAAAAAGCGAGGAGCTGACCTTCGATATCTATAACGAGCAGTCGAAAAATTATTATCCAGAAGAAAGAAGCTTCGGTAAGGTCACGGCGAAGTATGAGCTTCTGAACGAGGGCGAGACTGCCGCAAAGGTCGGACTGTTGTTTCCGTTTGGCTTCCGCCCGAGTT
>CAVBZJ010000130.1:1802-3606 GCA_963599785.1 Anaerovoracaceae bacterium | reverse complement strand
GGTGTATTCCGTAAAGAAAAACGGCAAGGAAATACAAAAGTCTATTCGTCATTCGTATAAGTACAGATACAGTGATTTCGACCTTGAAACGGACGCGGAGCTTTTAATCGACGGCTACGTCGAGGACGAATTTTACAGCCCAGATTTGAAGCTGTTCAAGCGCGTGTACCGCGTGAGCGAGGAGGCGGCGCAGAACGCGGTGTTTACGTTTTCACTGAAACCGAGCGAGAAGCGGAGTATTATCAGCGACGCTAAAACGATTACGAGTAAATACGGGACTTCGGTCTACGCGGGACGGATAAAGGACGGCTATTTTACCGTTTATTTCCTCGGAGAAGACAGGGAAAATTTTGATTTGAACGTGCAGGTATATAAAACCGCCGACGCGGGGGATACCGACAGGATAGAAACTTCTATAATTCCTTATCAGTGTACGGAAACGACTTTCGGCGAGTTTGTTGATAGGGGAAGAACGGAGAGTAACGCTTATGAAGTGTCGCAAGAGGACTGGTACAACGCCGTTATATATTCCGTCTATTTAAGCGGCGGGAGCGGGCTGTTGTCGCCGTATTCTTTCAACGTGAAAGACGAATTGTTCCGTTGGTACGAATACGAACTCGATTTCGGCGCGGGCGAAACGGTTACGAACGAGGTCGTCGCGCCGCTGTATCCTTCGGTCAACTTTTACTACGAGCCTTCCAAATATACGTTTACCTATCTTTTGTCTCCCGCAAAGACGTGGAAGTCCTTTGAAAACCTTACGGTAAAAATCAATACCGATATGTTTTTGACAGATTTAAACTCTTTGAGCGGTACGGTGGTTTCTTCGGCGGCGAAGGCTCTTGAAAAGACCGAAACGGGGTACGAAGCGAGCTTTGATAAGCTTCCCGATGGCGAGCTTGTTTTCACGCTCTGCGCTTCGGAAAATCCCGAATATTATTACGATCATCCAAGCGAACTCGATATTTTCTTGCTGATAGTATTTATAGCGATTCTTTTGGGGCTGTTGATGATTTTGGCAATTCCCGTGACGGGCGTCGTTCTCGTTGTTATTTATAACAAAAACAGAAAAAAGAAGAGGGAAGCCGAGGCGGCGGAAAAGGCGAAAACGGAAAACGTTACGGAAAACGTTACGGAAAGCGTGACGGAGAACGTGACGGAGAACGTGAAGGAGAACGTCGACGAGACGAAAGATAAAACGGAAGATAAAAAGGAATAAATTTTGATTTTGCGATAATTGAAACAGAGGGGGCGACCGCGTGTGCGGTCGCCCCCTCTCTCCGTTTAAATTTTACTCCGACTATGTATTTTTCATTTTTAATTATGCGCGTTTTTTTGCTATTTTATCCTTTCCGATGCCTTTATTCTTTTACCGTTTCGGTTATGCGGCATTTATGCTTATGCCGTTTTTATGCTTTTGCCATTTCTCGCATCGCTTTTATAAAATAATTGATTTCGCCCGCGGAATTTTGTACGGCAAGACTTACTCGCACAAGTCCCTCTTCCTTCGTCCCGAGGTAATCGTGCATAAGCGGCGCGCAATGCAGTCCGCCGCGTACCGCCACGTCGTAACGGGCGTTAAGAATATCGGAAGCTTCCGCGCTCGGCAGATTTTCAAATTCGAGCGCGACTATCCCCGATGGGTTCGGCTTTGAATAGCACCTTACGCGAGGGGTGGCGTTTGCCGCTTCCACAATTTTTTCGGTAGCGGAAAAAAGCTTTTCCGCAAAAATATCGCTGTTTTTGAGCGCGTAGCTTGCGCCCTCCTTAAAAGCGGCTATCGCGGGCAGATTAAGCGTTCCCG
>CAVBZJ010000130.1:0-1792 GCA_963599785.1 Anaerovoracaceae bacterium | reverse complement strand
TAGCAGGACGGCTGTTCGAGATTGAAGGATTCGTTTCCCGTGCCGCCGAAAAGGAGAGGCTTAATATCCAGATCGTCCTTAAAAATAAGCGCGCCCGCACCCATAATTCCGTATAACCCTTTGTGTGCGGGAACGGCGAGCATAGAAATATTTTGTTTTGAAAGAGACAGCGGCAAATGCCCCGCGCCCTGCGCGCCGTCCGCGAGAAACGGGATATTCCGCTTTTTGCACAGCGCGCCGATAAGCCCGACGGGCAAAGCCTTTCCCGTAACGTTGGAAACGGTCGTCGCCACGACGAGACAGGTTTTATCGGTAATTTTTTTAGCAATCGCCTCCGCAATATTTTCGTCCTTTTCGGGAAATACTATATCGAGCGAAATTTTGCCCTCGTTTTTCAGGTGGGTTAAAGGTCTCAGCACCGAGTTATGCTCGAAGCAGGTCGTGACGACGTGTCCGCCCTCTTTAACCGTTCCGAAAATAGCGATATTGAGGGCTTCCGTGCAGTTCTTGGTAAAAATCACGCGGTCGGGGGAGGCGGAAAAGCCTTCCGCGAGAAGCTCTCTGCACGCGGAAATCGTTCGTTCGCCCGCAACGGCAAGGCGATGACTGCCACGACCGGGGTTGGCGGAAAGGTATCTTATAACCGTTTCCGCTGCGTCGGAAACGGCGCGAGGCTTAAAACCGCCCGTGGCGGCGTTATCGAAATATATCATAATTTCACCCTTTTAAGATTCTTCGTATATACTACTATATAAAGGAAATTTTCCTTTTATGCAAAGGAGGAAGAATTATGGAGTACGTTGCGGTGACATACCGTTCGCGGGCGCAGACGGTAAGGTTTTACGAATATCTTGCGGGGCTTGGCGTGCGCGGTGAAATTATAAACACGCCGAAAGAGGCGGGTGTAGGCTGCGGGCTTTCCGTAAAGGTTTCCGTGTCTGTTTTTCCGATGGTTCGTCGGGCGGCGAAAAGCTTTAACGGCAGCAGCTTCGCGGGGTTTTTCCTCGTGAAAACGGTTTACGGAAAAAGAACGGTGCGGAGCGTTTAAATATTTCGCTCGGCTACTCTTCCCGAACGTGTAAACGGAAGCGGCGGTTTTTGGCGTTAAGCCTTGCGCCGTCTCGTTTTTGCCCCTTAATTAAACTATTTAGGGTAAAATCGCTTGTAAAATATCCCCGTTTTGTGTTATTATTTCATTATACGGTTTGCGAAATTAAAAAACGGTAAAAAGTATGGACGCAAAAGAAGCAGAAAAAATAGTGAATATTCTGGCGGGGGTATTTTCGGACAAGCCCGCGCTTGAATTTTCTTCTCCGTACGAGCTGCTCGTGGCGGTGATTTTATCCGCGCAATGCACCGACGAAAGGGTGAATAAGGTCACTAAAATGCTTTTTAAAGAGTATAACACGCCCGAAAAAATGCTTACGCTTTCGCAGGAGGAGCTTGAAAAATATATATTTTCCTGCGGACTTTATAAGACGAAGGCGGAGCATATTTTGTCCGCTTCCCGCGCTATAATAGAAAATTTCGGCGGGGAAGTGCCGAGCGATTTGGAAGGGCTTCGTTCGCTCGCGGGGGTAGGCAGAAAGACGGCGAACGTCGTGTACAGCGTTGCGTTCGGCGGGAACGCGATTGCTGTCGATACGCACGTTTTCAGGGTGGCGAACCGTATCGGCTTAACCCGCGCAAAGGACGTGCTTGCCACCGAAAAGGGGCTTATGGCGATTCTTCCCGAAAAGGACTGGTCGCGTTCGCATCACTATCTCATTTATCTCGGCAGAAGCTTTTGTTC
>CAVBZJ010000129.1:0-5572 GCA_963599785.1 Anaerovoracaceae bacterium | reverse complement strand
GAGCTTGAATTTTATTCGCGCGGCGAAAAGGTCGGGATAAAGCCCGATTATAAGGAAGAGCTTTCCTTAACCTTCGATTACGAAGCGGGCGCGGAATATAAAATCGCGGCGAAGGATTGCGAGAGCGAGACGGAAAAGCTTATATCGCGCGCGGCGCGGGTGCTTTGCGGAGCGGAAGAAAACGTTTATAAAAAGCAGTGCGCGTTTACCGAAATCGAAAATGCGAAATCGCCCGAGGAGTACGCGCTTGCGGTAAGAAAAAGCGAGCTTTCCGCCGCGATAAAGGCAAGGCTTACGGAAACGCTTAAAAAGGAAAACGATAAATGAGCGAAAAAATTACGGAAACGCTGAAAAGCGAAGCGATAAATAAATACCGCGCGCTTCCGTTTTGGAGCTGGAACGACGAGCTGGAAGAGGAAAAACTCGTAAAGCAAATCGAGTGGCTTAAAAGCGCGGGCTTCGGCGGCTATTTCATGCACGCGCGCGGCGGGCTTAAAACGGAATATATGGGCGAAAAGTGGTTTTCCTGCATAGAGGCTTGCGTGAAGGCGGGAAAACGGCTGAAAATGGAAAGCTGGGCGTACGACGAAAACGGTTGGCCGAGCGGCTTTGCGGGCGGCAAGCTTTTAGAAAATCCCGATTATCGCGACCGCTATTTAACCCGCGAAAGGGGTGCTTTCGACGAGACCGCGTACGCTTCTTATCTCATAACGAAAAACGAGCTTATCAGAGTTAAAACTCGAACGGAAGCGGAAAATTCGGCAAAAAATTATCCCGAAAACGAAGGCTTTCTGAACGTATATTTAAAAATATCCGTTTCTACGGCTGATATTCTTAACGAAAAAGTCGTTAAAAAGTTTATAGAGCTTACTCACGAGGAATATAAAAAGCGGCTCGGCAGCGATTTCGGCGGGAAAAAGAACTCCGCCGAAGCGTGCGCAAATTCCGCGAAAGACGCGGACTACGCGTCGGGTACAGGCTACGAGGCAGGTAAGGACTGCGCGGAAGGCGAGGGGCTTAAAGGTTTTTTTACGGACGAACCGCAATATTACCTTAACGGTCAGCCGTATACTCTCGTTCTGGAAGAGTATTTTAAGAATAATTACGGAGAGGATATAAAGGACGGACTCGGGCTGTTGTTCGAGGATAAGAGCGGTTATCGCGAATTTCGTTATAAGTTCTGGAACGCGATGCACGAGCTTATGCTTAATTCCTACGCGAAGCAGGTTTACGAGTGGTGCGAGCGGAGCGGCGTGGAGCTTACGGGGCATTATCTCGAAGAAAGCTCGTTGTTCGGGCAGATGATGTGCTGTGCGGGGATAACCTCTTTTTACGAATACGAGCATATGGTCGGGATAGACTGGCTTGGGAGAAGAACGGACACGCCTATAACGCCGAGGCAGGCTTCTTCGGTGGCTAGGCAGTTCGGTAAAAAGCGCGTTCTCGGCGAGATTTACGCAATGTGCGGTTGGGACGTAACGCCGAAAGAACTGAAAATTATAACCGAATGGCTATTCGTATACGGCGTGAACGTTATATGTCAGCACCTTGTGCCGTATTCCGAACACGGACAGAGAAAGCGCGATTATCCCGCGCATTATTCGGAATACAATCCGTGGGTGAAAAAGGACTATAAAAGCTTTAACGATTATTTCGCGCGGCTAGGCTTTCTGCTCGGCGAAAGCGAAGAAGTCGTTTCGGTAGGGCTGTTCGCGCCCGTTTCGAGTATGTATTTCGATTATAAACAGGGCGTGCCGAAGGAACACGAGGCGGACAGAAGCTACAAGGAGCTTGCGACAAGGCTCGGGAAAGCGAATATTCCGTTCCATATTCTTGACGAAAAGATAATGGAAGGACACGGAAAGGTCGTCGGCAAAAAGCTGGTCGTGGGAAATTGCGAATACGAGTTCGTTATTCTCCCCAGAACGCTCACCCTTTCGGAAAACACGGCAAGACTGTTTGAGGAATTTTACGCGGCGGGCGGAAAAATTCTTTTCGTGGAAGGCGTTCCCGAATATCTGCGGTGGGAAAAGCACGACTACGCGATGAAAAGCAATACGACCTTTGCGGAAATCGCGGCGGCGCAGGCTTATACCGTGAGCGACGAAAACACCGAAATCGCTTCCGCATTCCGCCGCACGAAGGACGGAAAAGAGTTTATCTTTGCCGCGAATATCTCGTTTGAAAAAAGCTATACGATAGAATATTTCGGAAAGTTCAAAAGCTTTAAGATGCTGAATCTCGAAACGCTTGAAGAAAAGGTCGTTTCCAAAAAGCTTACGCTCGAAGCGGGCGAATCCTGCGTTCTGTTTTTTGCGGACGAAGAGCCTAATGAAGAAAAGAAAAAGCGCAAGCTTGATTTTTGCGCTTCGGGCGGGCAGGACAACGGCGACGATGATGGCGATAACGGCGGAAAAAACGGCAACGGCGGCAACGGTATGTTTAAGCTCGAAAACGTTTCGGATAACTATATGCTTCTCGATACTCCGCGATGCTCGAAGGACGGAAAGACCTACGGCGAGAAAACGCGGTATATGGGTATCTTCGACGAACTGCTCAAAGAGCGTTATAACGGCGAACTATATCTTAAATACGAGTTCAAAATTAAAGAAATGCCGGAAACGATTTCTTTCGGATTTGAAGAAATGAACGTAAAAGAACTTTTTGTCAACGGAGAAAAGCTTAAAAACGCGATTTTTGACGAAAACGAGGAAAGATTTTATGCCGATATTTCTAAAAAAGTTAAAATCGGCTTAAACGAGGCGGTTTTGAAAATAAACTTCTTCGAGAGCGAAAAAACGTATTACGCGTTGTTCGGCGAGGGGGTTACGGAAACGCTTAAAAACTGCATTGCCTACGAAACGACGATAGAAGCGGGCGTATTGAAAGGCGACTTCGGCGTGTATTCGGAAAAGGGCTTTAAGCGCGGAAAGGAGAAAAACGTTCTTATTTCGGACGGTGATTTTTATATCGGCAAACGCAAAACCGAGATAACCGATACGGTGAAGGACGGCTACCCGTTCTTTGCGGGACATATGACCTTCGTAAAGAATTTCGTTTGGAACGGCAGCGGTGGCAATGACGGCGGCAAAGATTACGGCGGTTGCGTGTTGCGGCTTTCGGGCAGATACCAGCTCGCGTACGTCGAGATTAACGGTAAGCCCGTGCCGAAGTCCTATTTCGGAAATACCGCCGATATTTCGGAGTTCGTGGTAAACGGCGTCAACGAAGCGAGGATAACGCTTTATTCTTCGAGCCGAAACCTTTTAGGTCCGCACCACCTTAAAAACGCGGAGGAAAGCTTTCTCGTCGGACCGTTTTCGTGGGAACAGCAGGGCAGTTGGCAGAACGGAAAAAGCTTTAACGAACGGGAAAGCTATTCGTTCGTAAGATTCGGCTTGTTCGACGAAGACGATAACGTCGAAAATAACGAAGAGGCGCCGACTGCGTAAATTAAAAAAAATAGCAAAATAGCGCGGCGGCGAAAAGAAATTACTATTTAAAAACATTTATTTGCTATCGCGCGGACGAAAATTCTGATAGAATAGAGAAAAAGACGGAAAATAAACACGGAAATAAGGATAGAATTATGAAATGGTATAAAAATTTATACAGAAGACACCTTCTCGATATGCACATAGAGGACTGGGACGAAAGGTTTTTGTCCGAGTTTTCTCCCGAAGAGTACGCGGAAAACTTAAAGCGTGCGAAGATTCAGTGCGCGATGATATATCTGCAATCGCACGTCGGGCTGTGCAATTTCCCGACCAAGGTCGCGGCGGAGCATAAAGCGTTCGTCGGCAACGACAAAATGCAAAGGCTTATAAAGCTTTGTCACGAAAACGGGATAAAGGTCGTAGGGTATTACAGCCTTATCCACAACAACTGGGCGGAAATCAATCACCCCGAGTGGAAAATGATAGAAGCGGACGGCAAAACCCCTCGCGAAAAGGGAGGAAGATACGGCTTCGTCTGTCCGAACAACGAGGAGTACCGCGCATTCGTCGTGGAGCAGATAAAGGAAATGCACGACAATTTCGAGCTTGACGGAGTGTTTTACGATATGCCGTTCTGGCCGGACAGTTGCCGTTGCAAGTCCTGCCGCGAAAGGTGGCAAAAAGAAGTCGGCGGTGATATGCCTAAGCCCGATTTAAAAGATCCTCAATTCAAGAAATACGCCAAAAAGTTGCAGGAATGGATGGCGGAGTTCTGTGCGTTCGTTGCGCAAAAAACGCACGAGATAATGCCGGAGGTAAGCATAGAGTTCAACAACGCGGGCATAGTCGCGTTCGACTGGACGGCGGGTTCTACCGAAATGATTTCGGACGTGGCGGACTATGCGGGCGGCGACCTTTACGGCGACCTTGCGGCGCACTCTTTTTCGTGTAAATATTTCTATTCGATAACGCAGAATCAGCCGTTCGAGTACATGAACAGCCGTTGTGTAAGGTTGCAGGAGCATACGGCGACAAAAGATCCCGAATATCTCGAAACGGAAATCGCGCTTACCCGCGCGCACCACGGCGCGACCTTTATAATAGACGCGATAGATCCCGTGGGAACTATGGATAAAAGGGTATACGAGCTTCTCGGCAAGCTTTTTTCGGAGCAGGAAGCTTTGGAAAAGTATAACGAGGGCGAACCCGTTTGCGATATAGCGGTGTTCTTCGACAGCTCGACGCAGTTCGACGAATCGGGTATAGGCTTCGGAAATAAAGAAGCGGCGATTGCGGCGACGAGAAGACTTACCGAACGCCACGTTCCCGTAGCGGTTATCGGCAACGGGCATACGGGCGACCTTTCGAGGTTTAAGTGCGTAGTCGCGCCGATGCTTCAAAATTTCGATAATCCCGAAGTCGAAAAGCTTATAAAATACGTTGAGGACGGCGGCAATCTTTATATAGACGGAGCGAGCGACGCGCGGCTTATAGAAAGGCTTCTGGGCGGCGAAAACGAGGGCTTTATCGGCACTACTATGACGTATATCGCGCCGAAAGCGGGGTACGAAAAAATGCTTTCCGATTTCAACGCGAAATATCCGATACCGTTTAAGTATAAGCTTGCGAAAATTTCGGTCGCGAAGGACGCGGAAATTATGGCGACGGCGGAGCTTCCCCGCACCGTGCCGGAGGATAATATCCGTTTTGCATCCATACATTCCAACCCGCCGTGGGAGGTTACGGAAGTTCCCGCGATAGTAAAAAGAAAGGTCGGAAAAGGCACTGTTATCTGGTGCGCGGGCGCGATAGAAAAGGACGACAGAAGAGCGTTCGGAGACGCGTTCCTGAATCTTATAAACGAGATGACGGGCGGCGATTATACGGTTAGCGCAAAGGCTTCCAAAAACGTGGAAACGGTAACGTTCAGGGCGGAAAACGCGTTCTATCTTTCGGCGGTGTCTTTAAGCGCGGATAAAGATTGCGTCTATCCCGTGGAAATAACGGTAAAAACGGGAAGAAAACCCGTAAGCGTGAAAGAACTTTCCTGCGGAAAAGAGATTCCGTTTGCGTTCGATAACGGAGCGGTTACATTTAAAGACGAAATAAATCTCCACGCTTCTTACGAAATAAAA
>CAVBZJ010000128.1:0-5636 GCA_963599785.1 Anaerovoracaceae bacterium | reverse complement strand
ACTCGGCGCGGCGGCGAATATCATATTGATTTCGTCCTTTTCGGAAAGTAATTCCCTGATTTTTGCCGCAATATCTTTTGCCGCCGCCTCGCCCATTTCTTCTCTGCTTCCATAAATCTTTACTTCTAATTTATCTTTGAAAAATTCCTTCATAATAAACCCTTTAATTTTTCTACCGCGTCCGAAAACGCTTCTTCCTGATTTCCGTATTTATACGGGTTATCGAACTCCTTTCCTACGAGAGCGTTAAGCCCCGAAAACGTTTGCAAATGCGGTTCAAGCGTTATAAACGCATCTTTTTTCCCGTTTACTTTGTAATCGTCGAGAATTTCCTTTATCCTCGCTTCGCCCTTACCCGCGGGAACTATCGCCCCCGCATAAAGAGCGTCTTTTATATGAAAATATTCGATATGATCAGATAAAAGCTTATACGCCGCAAACGGCTCGTATCCGTCTAACACAAAGTTGCCCATATCGAAAACGCATTTCACCTTGCCGTCGAAATGCTCGGCTATTTCAAGACATCTTTCTGGGCTTTCGCCGTAAATCAACGCCTCGTTTTCGTGACATAAGGTCAAGCCGAAGCTTTCGGAAAGCTTAACAAGTTTTTCTAATTCTCCGAAAACCTTGCTTTTGCACTCGTCGAACGGAACGTTCTTTGAATAGAACGAAAAAATTCTCACGTTTTTCGTTTCAAGTTCGTTCGCCGTTTCAAAAACTCTTTCAGCCGTTTCGATGTGCGCATTCAAATCGCCGCTTACGTCGATTTTCCCTATCGGCGAACCTATCGACGAAACCTTAATACCGTACTCGTCGAGCGTTTTTTTAACTTCCTTAACCTCGCTTTTCGTTAAAGCCGAAATATTTTTGCCGTTCACCCCGCGAAGCTCGATATGTTTTATGCCGAAGCCGTTCAAAGCCTCGCATTGCGTTTTTAAATTTTCCGCATATTCGTCCGCAAAAGCGGATAAAATCAATTCAGCCATCAACATTCACCTCTTCCGCACGGAATTAAATATTGAAAATTTTCTTTTCATTTTATTCTTCTTATTTTTATTCGTCACGAACCATGTCTACGCTATACAATCTGCTTCCGAAATCGTACATAATTCTCGTTATATTCGGATCTCCGCCACCCATCCATTCAGTGTTTAATCTTATTCCGATTTTTTCAAGCGTCCTGCCGGATACTAAATATCTTTCGTATTCGCTCCGAACGGGTTCGCAAGCCTTTGCCGCGAGAATCGCCTCTTCGTCGTCTTTCTCTGCACAATTCTGCCACGTTACAGTAAGTTTGTCTCCTTTTTTCACAGGAAGGTATTGCACTCTCGTTTTAATTTCGTAAAGAGCATCCGGTTTAAGCCCGCAAACGCGCAAAAACACCTGCGGAACGTATAGCTCCTGAATTTTGTTCGTAATGTTTACTACCGCGTGGTTTTTATCCTGTGAAACGACCGCCCAGCTTGCATGCGTATCAAAAAAAACGCTTTTCAACCTGTAATAGTCGCCAAACTGCAATGTTTTTCTGTATTTTTTATACCACTCTATCTGTTGCATAACCGCTTTCGTATCTATGTCGGATATCTTCGTCAGATCCATTTCGTACCCGAACGCGCCTATACAAGCCGTATTAAATCTGTTTTCAATGGTGCTTGCGCGTAACGTATGTCCGTTTGGAGAAGCGGAAACGTGCGCACCCATCGCGCTTTGCGGATAACAGGTAAGCGTTCCTTCCTGAATCTTTACTCTGTCGAAAAAATCGGTATTGTCGCTTGTCCAAAACTGCGGCGTATAGCAGAGCATTCCCATATCTACTCGATTACCGCCGCTTGCGCAGGATTCAAACAATATTTTGGGGAATCGCTCCGTAAGCGTCTGCAAAATCGAGTATAAACCGAGCATATATCTGAAAGAAAACTCCTCTTGCCTGCCTTTAAGCTTCGGAGAATAGCACTCGGTGATATTACGGTTGCAATCCCATTTAACGTAAGTAACGTTAGTTGACGAAAAAACTCTCGTCATTGCTTCGATTATATATTCACGCACTTCTTCATTGCACAAGTCCAGAACATATTGTCCGCAATGAAGAAGGGGCGTATAATCCGGATTTGCAACCGCCCAATCGGGGTGTGCGCGATATAAATCGCTGTCCGGATTGACCATTTCAGGTTCTACCCAAATGCCGAAGTTAAGACCTATCGCGTTCAGCTTTTTGCAAAGCCCGTCAAGCCCTTCGGGCAATCTTTCTCTGTTTTCGTACCAGTCTCCCAAACCTCTGCTGTTGTCCGTACGATTACCGAACCAGCCGTCGTCTAAAACGAAAAGTTCTACGCCGAGAGCCTTCGCGCGCTTTGCGATTTTCAGCACTATTTCTTCCGAAACGTCAAATCTCGTAGCTTCCCAGTTATTGCATAAAACAGGACGTTCGCGATTCCGCCAATATCCGCGCACTATATGATTATTTATAAACGAATGATACTGACAAGTTAATCCGTTAGTACCGCAATCACTGAAACAGACCGTGGACTCGGGAGTATAAAAGGTTTCTCCCGCGGCAAGCCTCCACGAAAATCCGACGTCGTTTATTCCGTTAATTATCCTGACCTTACCGAACAAACTCTTGTCGAGATATGTGGCGTGATTCCCCGAATAAATCAGGTTAAAACCGTAGCACTCTCCGCTAAAATAACCGCAGTCATTCTTTTTTAGCACGACGTAAGGATTACGCTCCGCCGAAGAAAAGCCGTAATTACTGTCTATTTTGGTAACGCCGCCCGCAAGCTTCGTCGTATTTATCTGTCTTTCCTTTGCCCAATACCCGTTGAGCGTATCTACCAGAAAATCGTCTCCGCACACGTCGAGCTGGGCAGAAGAAAGCCGTTCGATCACAACCTCTTTTTCGCTCTCGTTGGTGAGCGCGGCGCTTTTCACTATAACGTCGCTGCCGTCTGTCAAAGAATAATAAAGGCGTAAAACAAGTTTTTTTGCCTTGTCACGCAACGTTATTTGCAGCGTTTCCGACTTGCCGTCGCTCTGCGGCAATACGGGAAAATGAAAATCCGAAATTTTTTCCGCCTTCTCAAACAAAAATTCGTTGACAGAATCACCGTCGCAGTTTACGAGAACAGACGGCTCGCGAAAATCTCCGCGACCACGAACGGAATATTCAAACGACTTTGAATCAGGATACATAGCATAATCATTTGCCGTCGCCACAGGTCCGCAACCGAAAAGATTGCGTTCTTCTATAAACGCATAATCCGTTTCGGGAAATTTTGAACCATAATAAACGTTTTCAACGTGACCGGTCGGCAATATTTTCATCAGATAAGTCGTATTTACCGTATCTAATCTTATATATCCGTCTTTTAACTCAATCATAATTCTCTCCTTTCGTCTCAAATAATCGGTCTGAATTATTTTGCGACCGCTCGCTATTCCGCGACAAAGCATAAAGGAATAAATTCACGCGCGTATCCGTTTGAAATAGATACCTCGATAAGCACTTCGTTAACGGCGTTTACCGTTTCACCGGCTTTCAGCTTTATCGTTTTCGGCTCTGATATACAGTCGGGCGTAAACGCCGTCCAGTGCGGAGCTAAAATATCGAATTCGGGCTTATCCGCGGTCAGTTCTTTGGGAAGCCATAACTTTATCCTTACGGTATGCGGTAAATTTCCATACGTCTTGATATTGTTCAAAATTCTTATTTCAAGCGTTCTTTCTTGTCCCGCAGTTATTCCGAAGCCCTCTTTACACCCTATAATCGCCGTCACGCAACCGACCTTTTTCTGCATCGTGTTCTCTTTGAGAGTAAAAAGCGAAGCTCTCATAAGATCCGTTTCTTCGCTCTTTCCGTAAGGCAAGGAAAATTTCTTTATTTCTGCTTCCTCGCATTCCGATCTTTCGCCAAATTCCACCGTTACGGCATTCATTCTGTTAAATCTTAAAACCGAAGGCGCAAGCGACGCTACCTTTTCCGTCAGTTCGACGCAGTTTTTTACCCGAGGAAAAGACACGCACGCGTTTATCGTTCCCGTGACTATGTCGTCACCTATATACTCACGCCAATCCTTCGGTATTCCCTCTGTCCCGTGCATAAGTCCGAATATCGCGCCCACCGTACCTGCGGTGCAATCCGTATCGTCCCCGCAATTAAGCGCGGTAAGCATTGACTTTTTGAAATCGCCTTCGCCGTACAACAATCCTATAACGACGTATCCGATGTTAGACGGCGCCTGAAACCACCCATCCCCTATATCGGCGTTCATTTGCTGAACGGCGTTTCTAGTCTCGATGGGATCTATCCCCTTTTCGTAGCTTTCCAGAACGAATTTTACCGTTTTTGCCGTCCTGCTATCCGCAGGTATTTTGGACAAGCCTATTTCTATAAGACTTTTGAGGTCGGACACAACGAACGCCGCGCTTTCAAGAGCCGCGACGAACGCCGCCGAATGTGTTCCCTCACCGTAGCCGTGATCTACTTTTGCATCCTCTATCGCAAATCTTACCGCAAGGTCCGGATACGCAGGGGCAAGAGTTGCCCATACTTCCGTTCTTATCCACGCACCGTTAGAATGCTTCCAAGGGTTTTGAAGCTCACCGCAAAGCGGAGGCATTACGCCCTTTTCCATATTCCTTCTCGCTATGCCGTATTCGTTCCAATACCCCGTTATGAAAGAAAGCCAGTATTCTCCCAACACCTCGGAAGTTATATTTCTCGGTCCCTCAAACTCCACGGCGTGCAGCCATACGAGTTGTAAATCGAGGTCGTCGTTAGGCAAAACCTCGCCTTTCTTCGTAGCGAATCCCTTTACGTCGAGAATCTCTCGCTTGCTTTCGTACGGCGCGCCGATAGTTCCGCCCATATTTTTCCCGAGCCAACAAGCATATACCTTATCCTTGTATTCCTTGAAATTAAGTTTCATAATCGTTCCTCGTAGTAAAAACTTCTTTCGGCAAAAGCCAAGCTTTTATTATTTTATAATCAAAGTAACTCCGTCCGGACGTTTCGTAACGTCGTTCTCGTAATACTCTACCGATTTCGCGTAAATAATAACGTTTTGATAAACAGAAGAGTTCCTCTCGTTATTATATCCGCCGAAGATTCTTTGAAGCGTTTTTCCTTCGGCATTTATAGTGACGTTTCTGAACGTGCAACGCCGCATATCCTGACTGATAAGTACGCCGCATTCTCTCTGCTCCGAACTCGGTTTGCATGCGGAATCGGCGGTTAAGGTTATCTCTATATTTTCAAACGTCACGCCCGCCGCGCATCTCGCAAACAACGCTTCTTTATCTCCTCCGTACGCGTAATTCGGAAAATTGACGTTCTTGATAACGGCACCTTCGCCCATTTGCGCGGTTAAACCGTAAAACGCGGACTTGACGTTCTCAATCGAGTATCCCGCTCCGTCGAGCGTACCTCTGAATCCGTTAGACCAATCGAAATCAGTCGCCCATACGCCCGTTTCCTTCCAACCTAAATCCAAATCACCGCTCAATGCAAAATAACCCAAAATGCGGTCTCCTTTCCACTGCACGACGATTGCGGTTACGAAATCGTTAAAAGTTGACAGCTTTTTTGTTATAATAAGCGATTTCAAGGTGTAAACCCGAACGCTCCGCGCGCCTTC
>CAVBZJ010000127.1:0-5698 GCA_963599785.1 Anaerovoracaceae bacterium | reverse complement strand
AAAAAAACTCCGTCGTACATAACGCTGCCTGCGTTGCAATGCTCGTGTCCGACGAACACCGAATCGACGCCTAATTCTTTCATACCTTTCCAAACGCTTCCGTCGTCGTCCCAAGGCGTTTTCAGTCCTCTGCCGAGATACCCGAAATCGCCGTCCGCACGATTTTTCGCCGTGAAAATATTTATCGGCGTGCCTTTTTTGAAACCGTATTTTTCAAACGCGTCCGCAAAAACCGCCTGTTGAATATGGTACGCAAACGAAATTTTGGTTTCTTCCGAATACTTTCTGATGAGCTTTATCGTACTCGTATACCAGTTTATCTGATCGTCGCCGAAGCCCGCCGAGGTTTTGGTATGCCCGTTGGCGTATGATTCCGCCGAAACCGAGCCGCAACCGTTGGAATCGAGCATATAAAACACTCTTTTAAGTTCCGTTCCCTGCATTATTCCGACAGAGTAATTTCCGTTGCCTGTCAACGCCCTTTGCTTGAATAAGCAGTTTTCAGCATCTTCCAGCTGTTTGCACTGCCAATCTGCGCCCATTTTGCTCTCGTTTTCGTGATTTCCGAACACGGGCGACCAAGGTATGCCGAAGCCTTCCATAAAGTTTATAAAGCTCGTAAGCAATTCGCCGTCGTCGTCAAATTCGCCGTACACGAGATCGCCCGTAACTATAATGAAATCGGGGTTCGTCGCGTTTATCGTTTCCGTCAGATAATCGTAGCAAAGCTTTTGAAGATTGCTCGTTTTCCAGAATTCTTTATGATAACTTCCGAGCCTGTTCGCCGTACGGCTTTTTGCGGGATCGATCAACTGCGGATCTGTCAAATGCAAAATAACCGCTTCTTTTTTATCGGAGGGTATTTCCACCCTGAAATCAACGAGCGAACCTACGTTAAACGTACAATCCCGATTCACGCATACTCCTTTCTGAACGTTATGTCCGAGCGCGGGTATTTTCACTCTCTCCGTCGTATACCCGCAATTTATACATTTTTCGTACTCCTCAAAACCGTTTTGCGTACAGGTCGCGGCTCTCCCCGATACGACGGCAAGCTCGTGAGCCTTTTTCGGTATTTCGATTTTGTCGTTATAAGCGCAGTTTTTTCTCACGCATTCGTGATACGGTTCATAGCCCGCTTCCGAACAGGTCGCTTCCTTTCCTTCGTGCATTTTAAGTTCGTGTCCGAGTGCGGCTATCGTTTTTTTCGTGCTGTAATCGCAGCCTTCCGCCGTACAATATTCATAAGCCTCGTAGCCTTCCTCCGTACAAGTCGCCGCTTTTGCCGATACGCTCGCAAGTTCGTGTTTATGCGCTTCGCCTCCGCACGCCGCGAAGGATACTGCGCATATCGCCGCGAAAACGAGCGATATAATCGGTAAAAGTCTTGTCTTTTTCATTGTTTTCCTCCTGCTTTTTTATTTTTCCGCCGCCTTTTTCGACGTCGTTTTTTATTTGGCTTTTATTTGAATATTATACTTTCCGCGTCGAACAGCTGATTTTCCGCCCAGTATACGCCGCCCTTTGCCATA
This sequence comes from Anaerovoracaceae bacterium, assembly GCA_963599785.1. Lineage (GTDB taxonomy): Bacteria > Bacillota > Clostridia > Christensenellales > Borkfalkiaceae > UBA1259. The sequence continues at coordinate 4,166 of CAVBZJ010000127.1, read as the reverse complement.
ACTTCGAGAATGAACTTTTTGGCTTCGATATTCATCTGCACTTCGTCCGTCTCGTATTCCATATAGTTATAGAGGTACATATATCTCGGCTGGAATTTGACTATTTCGAGCCGCTCGACGTACTCCGATTTTTCCTTTTCGGAATAATCGCCCGAATTTACCTTTTCTATCGCTTCGTCGAGTATCTCGATTGCGGATTTCAGAAGCCCTTTGTTCCCGAAGGAGAGCGCCGCGCTTTCTCTGTAATCGTTTTCGGAAAGCACCTCGTAGCACTTTGCGGTCATAAGCAAAACGTATTCGTCCACGAGCTTTCCCGCTTCTTCGCCGAAATAATATTTATTGAATTCCGAAATAAGCTCGTTCATATCGTATTCGGGATTCCACAGCATTTTGGAAGCGACGTAGCCCTCGAATATCGTCTGATAAATCGTCCGCTCCTGAAAGTTCGATTGAAGCATCGCGTAGTCTACGCCCATCTTTTTCATATCGGTAAGCCTTTCGCGCCAAGTAGTATACGCGGGATACCACCAGTAATGCCGCGGGTTATAAGTCGTATAATCCCAAGCCATAAACTTATTGCATATCGCCGCCCACTTTTCCATATAGTCCGAGCCGTAAGCGTTCATATCCTGATACTCGCTTTGATACGGCACGAATCTGTTCATCGTGATAGGCGCGAGCCTTATGGTAACGTTGTCTCTCGGCACGCAGGTTTTATCCGTCGCCTCGTACTTTCCTTCCGCGTTCTTTTTTACGGGCGGGAACGCCGACCAGAGATACGCAAAGGTCACGACGTCTATATCGCGGGTAATCTTCTCTTTTTCCGCGTATTCCTTAACGCCGTCCGCAAGCGCGTTGATAAACCTTAACATTATCCCCGAATCGCCGTATTTTCTCGAAGCGGCTATACACCGCGGGCAAAGGCACGGGCGAGAATTCATATCCATTTGCCCGAACATATAATAGTTGTTCTCTTCTTTATCGCTGCCGATAGCGGCGGTCATACCCTCTATCGCCATTCCGATTGCGGTTTTTCTCGTCGTGCCGTCTTCGTTCGTCGTTTCGGTGCTGTAAGAACCGTCCTCGTTGATGCCGTCCGTATAGCAGATGTCTGCGGCGTAAGCGTAAAGCCCGCCCATTTTTTCGTACGTTATAACGTTTTGACCGTCGTTTGAGAACGCGCCCGTATACACGGGATCTATTTTGCCGTTTTTAACGTGTTTTTCGGTATTCACCCAAGAAAGCGAGTTGTGCGAGTCGAAGCCCTGCGCCCATTTGAGGTTTCCGCCCGCGGTTTCCGGAATTTTAAGGTATTCCGAAGTAAATCTTCTCGCCGTGGTAAACTCCGTGCTGTCGTTGAAAAAGGACGAGGGATCGAGGTATACCCTGTAATCGAAGGCGGGAATTTCCGTTCTGTCCGAAGAATAGACCTCTGCGCGCGGATTTTCGGGGATATAGGTCGTATCGGCGGTGAGCCATTTCACGCCCAGCTGATATTCGAGGAAGTCGTACGCGCCGTAAAGCGTGCCTCTGTCTCCGCCGCCTCTTATGATGAGAGCAGAACCCTTATTTTTTATCACGAAGCCGTCGTTTCCGAGCGCGGCTTCGTCGAATTCTACGCCCGAGGTTTCCGAAAATTCGGTTTTGCCTATCGAAATCACCTTTTCGTCCGCATATTTACCGTCCGCCGCATACGAAACGGTCGCGCCGCTTACCTTGTAAACGTATTTCACGACCTGTTCCGCCGAGTATTTTTCGGTTTCCGTCGCGGAAGAAGAAATCACTATTTTATAATCGGAAACGTTTCCGAGAGCCTTTGCAAAATCTATGCCCTGCGTGCGGGAAGCGTATTTGCCGCCGTTTTCCTCTTCTGTTTTGCCGCCCTTGCCGCAAGCCGCCGCCGAAAACGCGAAAACGCACGCGAGTATTACCGTTAAAAGCTTTATGAATTTACGCATTTATTTTTCCTCCGCCGTCACTATAAAGATTTTTGCGGAAACGTTGCCGTATTCGTCCTCCGCAACGTAGGTTATTCTGTAAGTTCCCGCGCGTTTTATCTCGTATTCGGTCGCCGCAAAGCTTGCGCCGCCTTCTATAATATCCACCTTGCCGTCGGGGCGGGCGACGAACACCCTGACCGTCGCGGCGGTCTCGTCCGTGCAAGAAGCCGCGGGCAATTTGATTTTATCCCCGACCTTTGCGGTTTTCGCGAGTTCTTCCGAAACGATGATTTCGGGCGCGGAGCCGTCTTCTACCGAAAATCTGTAATTCGCGTTGGTAACGACGTTTCCGCCGTCTTTCGCTGTGATTTTCAAAAGGTATACGCCGATTTCGGTGAGAACGGTTTCGGGAGCGGTCGCCGCCGCCGTGTTTTCGTAAATTTTAACGCCCGAAGGGGAGGTTAAAGTGACCGTCACGGAAGCTTTACCCGTTATCACGTCGAACGCGGAAAGCCCCGAAACGTCCAGCTTGTAATTTTTGCCGACGTTGGCGTTGCCGAGCCTGAAATTCTTTGAAAAAAGCGCAGGACCTACGACGTCGCCGTAATCGAACGACGAGGAATAGAACAGCTGATTGCTGATTTTGGTAATAACTATTTCCGCGCCGCCCGCAGAAACGTTTTCTAAAATAATATCCGCGTAAACGCCGCAGTTAAAGCCCGAAAACTTAACGCCGCGCTCGTCCTTTTCGATATATTTCTGTATCGCGCTGCCCGAAAGCGTCGCCTTATAAAAGTCCTCGTATAAAACGGAAAACGCGTAGTAATCCTTGCCCGCGAACTCTTCGCTCGCCGAAGAAGAGAAGGTCTGCTTTCTCTTTTCTATTCTGACCGCCGCGTCCTCGCCGTTCACGAGAAGCTTTGCGTAGTCCTTTTCTATATCCGCTACCGTCAGCTTTACCGAAACGCCGTTTTCGCCCGTGATTCTAAAAGATACCGCGCCGAAATCGAGCTTTTCCGCCAGAACGATGAACTCGAAATACAATCCGTTCGGAGAAAGCTTATAGGGAAGCGATATTACGGGGGAATCTTTCGTTACTTTAACGCGCGTTCCCTCGTCGGTGGTAGAGGCTTCGCCCTCGAAGATAAACGCGTCGCCGCCCGTTTTCACCTCCGCCGATTTTAAGTTAAGAACGAATTCTTTGTTGCCCTTCGCCGTGCGATACTCAACCGTCACGGATTTTGCGTCCGGCATAACGAAGCCGTCCTCCGCTTTAACGCCGTTCACAAATATTTCGTACGGGAGAATTTCGCCCGTCGCGAGATATTTTACGGTAGCCTTCGGGAATGCGAAGCTTTCGCCGCGAATCGCCGTTCTCGGGAAATCGACCGTAAACGAAACGGCGTCGCCTTCCGTAGCTATTTTGAAGATTTTTTCGGCGGTATTGCCGAGTTCGTCGCGGGCGACGATTTTTATTTCCGTCTCGTCTCCCAAAACGATTATTTTGTCAAGCGCGGAAACGCTTTCACCGTTTGCGAAAATCTCGTAAACCACCTTGCCGTGTCCGCCGCTTATGGTCGGGGCTTTGATTTCGTAAGCCTCGCCGTAACGCGCCGCTTCGCCGTCATCGTAGGTTATCTCTATCGGGATAGCCGATTTAAGGCACTCGAACTCCACGCGTTTTTCCGCGACGACGCCGAAAGGGTTCACCCCCGAATAGACGAGAGTATATCTCCCCTCTTTTTCGGGAACGAAATAATCGCCCGTCAGAATCGTTTCTTCTCCGCCGAAAACCACCTTTCTCGTAAAGTTCGAGATAAATTTGCTTTCCGCGTTCGGAACGGGGTAATTCTTGCCGACTATCGCGGGAATGCTCCCGTCGAAGCTCTTTATAAGCACGTCGGTATCGGTAGCGTAATCGCGCGCGGTCACTCCGCCGTAATTTATTCCGCCCAAAGTATCTATAACTATATCGCCTCTACCCGAAGTCACCTTAAACGAGAGGTAAACCTCGCCCGTGGTGAAGCCCTCGAACGCGACGGGAAGAGAGGGAGAAGAAAGCTCCGCTATTTTCCACTGTTTCACGCCCGATTCGTTGCCGTCCGGTCTTCCGATTCTGCTGAAATTTCCGTAAGAATATATCTCGTTCGTTTCGTAATCGAAAGAAAAGTTCATCGTATAAAGGCTCTTCGCGGGGGAATACTTTTTATCGGGGTTGACGTGCGC
>CAVBZJ010000126.1:0-5717 GCA_963599785.1 Anaerovoracaceae bacterium | reverse complement strand
GTGTATATGGCGGCGTATTTAGATCCGCACACCGCGGCGGAGCTGTCTCTCGACGACATAAAATCGCTTTGCGACGAGCTTTTCGCGGCGCACGGGAAATGGATTCCCGAATACAAATAGACGTTTATCGAACAAAAACAAAATCTTAATCTAAAACAAAATTAAAAACTTAAAAAATCAGGAGAAAAAAAGATGTTAAAAGTATTACTCGTGTCTTACGGTTTCAGATGCCAGCTGTATTCGGGCTTCGCTGCGGAAACGGAGGGTGTGGAAATAGCCGCGGTCGTAGAACCGAACGATTTCAGAAGAAATCTCGCGAAAGAGAGGTTTAATCTTAAAGACGAAATGTGTTTTAAGACGGTGGAAGAAGCTATGGCGGCGGGAAAAATCGCGGACTGCGCGATAAACGGCACTATGGACCAGCTGCATTACGCAACGACGATGCCCCTTCTCGAACACGGCTATCACGTTCTTTTGGAAAAGCCCGTCACCTCGGATAAGACGGAACTGTTAAAGCTTAAAGAAACGGCGGAGAAAAACCACGTTATCCTTATGATCTGCCACCTTTTGAGATATACGCCCTTCTATTCGAGAATCAAAAAGCTTATAGACGACGGCGAGGTGGGCGAAATTATGACGATAGAGGCGAGCGAAAACGTCGGCGTCATTCACGCTTCCAGCGCGTTTATAAGGGGTAAATGGAGAAACAGCAAAACGGACGGCTCTACGCTTCTGATGGCGAAATGCTGTCACGACCTCGATTATCTTTGCTGGCTGAATAACGCTACGAAGCCCGCGTACGTTTCTTCTTTCGGCGCGAGAACGTTTGTCGTTCCCGAAAAAGCCCCGAAGGACGCGCCTATGCGCTGTATGGACGGTTGTCCGCATCAGGAAACCTGTCAATGGTCGGCGTATCGCGATTACATAAAAAGCACGCTTTTCAGCTATTACGCGTTTGAAACGATAGATAAGCCGTACGATCAGATTACCACCGAGGAACGGGTGAAATCGCTTGCGACGGATAACGTGCATGGAATTTGCGCTTATAAAACGGACAGCGATATGGTAGACAATCAGATGCTGATAATTCAGTTTGCAAACGGAAGCACCGCATCTCTCGCGCTGATGCTCGGCGCGATGAAGCCCAAGCGCGATATTCACATAGTCGGCACGGCGGGCGAAATAGAGGGTACGTTCGAGGACAGCAGAATAGTTCTGAGAAAATTTGAGGAAACGAATTACTGTACCGAGCAGGTGATAGATTTGAGCGGCGAGGACGGCGTTAATTTCGGACATATGGGCGGCGACGGCAGACTCGTAGACGATTTTATAAAGATGGTACAGGGCAAAAAGCCTTCTCCCGCATACACCTCGATAGAGGATTCGATAAACGGACATCTTTGCGTTTACGCCGCCGACGAAGCGCGTGAAAATATGACAGTCGTAAAGGTTGACAGCCTGTAAGAGCTGCGGTAAAATCGCGATTGACAATTATAAATATTTAGTTTATACTTAAAACGTACTTTGAAAGGCGTCGCAGGCGTGCGCAAGAATTTTTCTTTACCGCGGCGACGCCGAATTTTTACGGAGAAAGCTATGAAGGCTATGATTGAATTTACAGAAATCGTTACCGCTTCGGGCGAGAAATTTCCCTCTTCGGGAGAAAAACTTTTTTGCGGCGAGGAAGGAAGTCCTCTTTTTTTTTTTTTTTTTTATTTTATTGAAAAAGGCGCGAAAAACGACTCGTTTTCGGACTGCGTCGGGATAAAAAAGACGAGCGAAGGGTACGAGATAAAGCGTACGGTAAAAAATCTTACCGCAAAAACCGTTAAGCTCAAAGAGCTTTCGTTCCGTATAAGCGGATTGTCGTTCGGAAAAGACCTGAATCCCGAAGAGGACTATTATTATTCCAACGAGAACGCGAGATTGTTCTGCACGCTCACTCTGCCGATAGATTTTGACAGAACCTTCCCCGAAAACCCGTCGAACGCTCGTTTTGGCATACCTACGAGCCGCCGCTGGACGGACGTCGATATTTTATCGGACAGGATATGCTCCTGCCCGTATCAGACCTTTCCCGCGATACTTTTATCTAATTACAAAAGCGAAACGGGCGCGGTTATCGGAAGCCTTTCCCAAAACGTGTTTTATCACAATTATCGTGCTGGACACGAAAACGGCAGGGTTTTCGTCGAAATATTTTCCTCCTTTAAGGATATAGCTTATCGCGAGGTCGCGGCGGGCGAAACGCTCGTAGACGAATGGTTTGTCGGCGTAAATCCGCGCGCGGGCGATATAAACGGTATATTAACGCCGTATACGGACGCGCTCCGCAAAAGGCTTTCGGGTTCTGCGGGGGCGAGCGACGTAAACCGTCACACTCTTATCTGGGACAGCTGGAACGACGGAATATACAGAGACGTATCCGAAGCAATGCTCATAGACGAAGCGAAAGCGGTGAAAAAGTATTTTCCCGCGGCGGAATGGTTTCAGCTTGACGACGGGTATTCCGCTTATTGCGAAGAAAACGTCGATTTGGACGCGCACGGACTCGGCGTACCCTACGAGGGCGAGGCGGGGATAGATAAGAAGAAATTCCCGAACGGCTTAAAGGCTTATACCGATAAAATAAAATCGCTCGGGTTAAAGCCCGCCGTCTGGATAGGCGGGTTCTGCCCCGTTAAAACCAGAATATACCGCGAAAGCCCCGAATGGTTTATAGATCTTTCTTACCGCGTAAAATTTTCTCAGCCGCTCGATCCGAGTATTCCCGAAGTGCGGGAGTATATGACCTATGCGCTCGATACTTTTATAAACGAATACGGGTTCGAGGGGATAAAGCACGATTTCTGGACGTACGCCTTCGAGGATAAGCACGATTTGTATAAAAACAAGGAACGCTCGGGCTATGAAATGCGCGAGTGGTGGCAAAACGAAATAAGAAAACGCTTGCCCGAATACGGCTACGTCGAAACGGGTTGCGATATTTCTATGGGAAATCCGTTTATCGGCAAATATTTCAACAATTACCGTTACGGCTTGGACGTCGGCGCGGGTAAATGGGATAATATAAAAACGGTCGCGTTCTGGACGGTCGCGATGCTTTCTCTTCAAACGGGCGATCTGTTTATTCCAAACAGCGATTCCGCGGGTATGCTTCCTAATCTTTCGGACGCGGACTTCGAGTTTATTATAAATTTTCAGATAATAACGAGAACGCTCGTAGAAATTTCGGGCAGATTTTCACGGCTTAAAGGCGACGAGCCGAGACTGAAAAGGCTTCAACGCGCCGCGCAATATCTGAATAACGGAGAGAACGTTTATTTCGCCGAATACGATTACAGAAAAGCGGGAGAAATTCTTCCCGAAATAATATACATAAATTCCGCGTTCGACGCGCCCGACGAAGGCTATAAAACGGTAGGAATTTTCAACGCCTCGGAAACGGAAAAGAGAATATCCTTCACGGGGGCGGATATAGGCGTTTCGGGAGAGCGCGAATACGAGAACGCGTGGACGGGGGAGAAGTTTTTTTCGGACGGACTTTCCGCTGTTCTTCCTCCGCACGGAAGCGCGCTTTTCAAGGTGAAAAAGAATTAAACGGAGATTTTTATGAGTAAACCCGAAAACGAACGTTATATGCAAGAATGGGAAAAGGTGATTTTCAGAAATTATTCTTACGTCGAAACCGCAAAGATTGCTTCGGCGATTTCCGCGACCGAGGAAGAAACGGAAGCTTTTGCGCGGGCGACGGGGATAGATAAATTCAAGTACAATCCCGCGTGGAAGGAAAAGGGCTTCGTAACTATTATAAGAAACAACTGGGATTTGCTCCCGAACGATAAAATAGCAGAGCTTATAGGTCTTTCCGAAGCGGAGTTCGACGCGCTTTTAACGGATTACGATTTTCTCGGCGTTAAGCTCGGCGAAAAACCGAAGTTCGAGCCGCCCGTTTACGGTAAGCCGAAGTCGGATGAAAAGCGGCTTGCGAAAATAAAGGAATTAGTAGACGAAACGTACATAAAGCCCGAGGTCGAGCCTTTCGATTTCTTTGCCGTTGCGCCGTGCTGTTCGGAGGAGCAAGATAAGAACGAACACGGCGATAAAAGCGAGTGCGAAGACGAAAGCGAATACGCGGTGACGGACAGATTTACTTCTAACTATTGCGCGCGGTATACTGACGTGTTGTTGGACGGCGAGCTTGCCGATTATTCGGACGAGTATCTGGCGCGGCTTAAAAAGACGGGCGTGAACGGGCTGTGGCTGCACGAAACGCTTAAAAATCTTGCGGCGTTTCCGTTTGACGAACGCTATTCGCCCGATTATAAAATAAGAATAAAAAATTTGAAAAAGCTGACGGAACGCGCCGCGAAACACGGCGTAGGAATTTATCTTTACCTTAACGAGCCGAGAAGTATGCCCGCGGAGTTTTTCGATAAATATCCCGATATGAGAGGACAAAAGGCTTTCGGGAACGAATATTGTCTCTGCACGTCGTCGGAAAGAGTGCAAAAGTACGTTTACGAAGCGGTAAACTCCGTCGTGAAAGGCGCGCCGCTGCTTAAAGGAATTTTCACCATAACGATGAGCGAAAACCCCACGCATTGCTATTCCAAGGAATGGGGCGGCGTTACGGGGCATACCGATTGCCCGAGGTGCGCGACAAGAAAGCCTTACGAAGTGGTCGCCGAGCTGAATAACGTAATGTGCCGCGCGGTTAAGGACGCAAACCCCGAAACGGCGTATATTGCGAATATTTGGGGCTGGGCGGAATATATGGGCTGGTCTATGGAAGATACCTTGTCGTGTATAGAGCTGCTCGACGCTCGCGCGGACGTGATGAGCGTAAGCGAGTTCGATAAGGAGTTCACGCGCGGAGGCGTGACTTCGCGGGTGATAGACTATTCGATTTCGGTCGTAGGACCGGGTGAGTATACGGTAAAGTGTCTTGAAAAGGCAAAGGAAACGGGGCATAGGATATGGGCGAAGGTGCAGGTGAACAACAGCTGGGAATGTTCCGCCGTTCCGTATCTTCCCGTTTTTGAGCTGATGACCGAGCATATAGAAAACGTTAAAAAGCTCGGAGTTTCGGGACTGATGCTCGGGTGGAGTCTCGGCGGCTTTACCGGCGGCGCGTTGCCTGCGTGTTCAAGTGCTTGTAAAAAAGAAGACTTCGATTCCGCGCGTTTTTATGCGGAAAATTACGGTGCTGCGGCGAAGGCGACGGAGAGCGCGTCAAAGCTGTTTTGCAAAGCGTATCGCGAATATCCGTTCAGCGTGAACAGCCTTTACGAAGGGGCGCAAACGCTGGGCGCGGCGAACTTGTGGTCGTTGAAGCCCGACGGAAGAAAATCCACAATGGTCTGTTATTCTTTCGACGACTACGAGGTCTGGTCCGCGCCGTACGGCTTGGATATTTATATAAACCAGTATAAAAAGCTTTGCGAGGGCTGGAAAAAGGGACTTGAAATTCTGGAAAAAACCGAAGGGAACGCGCTTTTCGGGGAATTCGTAAGAATGGCAAAGGCAAGCTATCTGCATTTTTACAGCGCGCTTCTGCACGCGGAGTTCGTAAAGCTGAAAGGCGACGTAAAAGCAAACGGAAAGAGGATAAAGGAAATAATCGACGAGGAATATAAAAACACGGTTAGTCTTTACGAGCTGACGACGAAGGACGCGAAAATAGGCTTTGAAATGACTAATCATTACTATTATAC
>CAVBZJ010000125.1:0-5718 GCA_963599785.1 Anaerovoracaceae bacterium | reverse complement strand
AACGACCTTTTTTTCAACTAAAATAACCGCATAAAAGAGCAATAATTTGTTTCGTCGCCAAAATACGGTTTACTTTTTTTGTAAAATATTGTATACTTAATATGAAAAATTATGAGCAATTAACCGAAAAGGTTTTTAAGGAGATAAAATTTGAGTAAAGATAAAAGCATACAAGGCGTGCGTACGGAAGAGAAGAAAGGAAAAACGACTTCCGCGCATTTTTCGCAGTACCTCGGCTCGGCGAAGAGCGGCGAGTATTCGCTCGGCGGCGTAAACGCCGAAAAGAACGGTTCGGGAAAGAACGCAAAAGCGGATAAAAAGAGCAAAAACAAAGCCGCGAAAGAAAAACTTTCCGAAAAAGAATCCGCAAAGGCTGTCGCCCGCGCCGATAAGGGCGGAAGAAAAGGCGAATCCGAGAAAAAGGCGAAGGGAAAAGAAGGTAAATCGGAAGCCGCGCTTTTCGTCGGCGCAAGCTCGGGCGCAAACGGTAACGGGAACGGAATTAATCTCGTCGGAAACGCGCCGTCGGCGGCTCGATCCGCGGAAACTACAAAAGACAAAAAGACCGATAAATGCCTGAAAGTGAGATTTTTGGGTGGCGTCGGGGAAATCGGCAAAAATATGACCGTATTAGAATACGGCAAGGACATTATAGTGATAGACGCGGGGCTTACCTTCCCCGGCGAGAGTATGCCGGGCGTAGACCTCGTGATACCGGACGTAACCTATTTAACGCAGAACGAAAGCAGAATAAAGGGTATAGTGATAACGCACGGACACGAAGACCATATCGGCGCGCTCCCTTATATTTTGCAGGATCTGAAAGTGCCCGTATACGGCACGAAGCTTACATTAACGCTTATCGAAAATAAGCTTAAAGAGCGCAAGATAAACGACGCGAAATTAAACTGCGTAAAAGCGGGTTCGGTCGTAAAGCTCGGCTGTTTCTCGGTGGAATTTATAAACGTAAACCATTCGATAGCGGGCGCGGTAGGACTCAGTATAACCACTCCCGTGGGCGTAGTGTTCCATTCGGGCGACTTCAAGATAGATTTCACCCCCGTGAACGGCGAAAAAATGGATTTGAACCGTATCGCGGAGATAGGCGAAAAGGGCGTTCTGCTTATGATGGCGGATTCCACCAACATAGAGATAGAAGGCTCGACGATGAGCGAATCTGTCGTTAAAGATACTTTGGATCACGTTTTCGGCGACAACGTTAAAAGGCGGCTGATTATCGCCACGTTCGCTTCCAACGTACACAGATTGCAGCAGATACTCGATTTGGCGGTCAAATATAAAAGGAAGGTCGCGTTTTCGGGGCGCAGTATGATAAACATTGCGGAAGCGGCTTCTAAAATCGGCGAGCTGAAAATTCCCGAAGGGCTTATCGTGGACGTGGAGAAAACGAAAAATTATCGCGACGAAGAAATGCTCATCGTGTCTACGGGAACGCAGGGCGAACCTATGAGCGCATTGACGAGAATGGCGAGCGGGGAATTCAATAAGGTTACGATAGGACCTAACGACACGGTAGTGATAAGCGCGTCGGTGATACCGGGCAACGAAAAGATGATTTACGGGGTTATAAACAACCTGTATCGACTCGGCGCGGAAGTCATATACGAATCCCTCGAACCCATACACGTTTCGGGACACGCTTGCAGAAGCGAGCTTCGTATTTTACATTCGCTGGTGAACCCCAAATTCTTCATACCCGTACACGGCGAGTACCGCCACCTTAAAAAGCACGAAAAGCTTGCGCAAAGCCTCGGAATGAAGGAAGGGCAAACGCTCATCGCGGAGATAGGCGACACCGTGCTTTTAGACGGCAAAACGATACGCTTCGGGGAAGAGATACCCGCCGGCTCGAAGTTCGTAGACGGCGTGGGGATAGACGGAACGGACAGCTTCGTGCTGCGTGACAGAATACATTTGTCGGAGGACGGGCTTATAGTCGCCGTCGTCGCGGTGGACGAGTATTCCGCAACGCTTTCCTCTGTGGAAATAGTCGGAAAGGGCTTGGTGCTGACCGACGCTATGATAGCGGAAGCAAAAGAAAACGTCATAAAGCTTTTGGAGCAGACGGACCTTAAAAAGGTGCGCGACGAAACCGAGCTTTCGGCGATGATAAGAAGAAATCTGAAAAATTACGTTTTCAAAGCTACGAAGAAGAATCCTATGATACTTCCCGTCGTGATGGTGGTGTAGCCGTGGAAGAAAATACGCGGCTCGAAACGGTGCGTTCCGAAAAAGCGTTGCTCGAAAAAACGCGGCTGGAAAAAATCGCGGAATTAAGAAAGAATGCCTCCCTGCGCGGCGAACCCGTTTTAAGGGAGGCGTCTTTTGCGCTTTTACTGAAAATCGTCAAGGAAAAACGCCCGAATCGCATACTCGAAATCGGCACGAACGAAGGGCTTTCCGGCGCGGCGATGCTGTCGGTTTCGGAAAATTCCCGCCTTACGGGGATAGAGATAGACGAGGATAAAATAAAGAAAGCGAAGGAAAACTACGCGCTTTTGGGGGTCGGCGAACGAGCGAAAATATTCTGGGGCGACGCGGGCGAAGTGATTCCCGCGCTGACGGGCGAATACGATTTTATCTTTCTCGACGGACCGAAAGGGCATTATTACGAATATTTGCCCGACCTTTTGAGGGTGCTTAACGTCGGCGGCACGCTTTTTGCGGATAACGTGCTGTTTCGGGGGTACGTCGAAGGAAAGGTAAAAACGCCGCACAGATTCGCCACGACGAAGCACGGAATGGAGAATTTTCTGCGCGCCGTAACGGAAAACGAGGATTTGAAAACCGAAATTTACAGAATAGAAGACGGCGTGAGCGTAACGGAGAAAAAGAGATGAAAAAGGCGGAATTACTTGCCCCCGCGGGCGATATGAACAAGCTTAAAACGGCGTTTTATTTCGGCGCGGACGCGGCGTACGTCGGCGGCAAGCGTTTCAGTTTGAGAGCGCAGGCGGGGAATTTTACCGACGAGGAGCTTGCGGAAGCGGTGAGGTACGCGCACGAGCGCGGCAAAAAGCTATACGTCACGGTCAATATACTCGCCCGAAACGACGATATAAAAGAAGCGGCGGAATATCTTAAATTTTTGGAAAGAATAGGCGCGGACGGGGCGATAATATCGGACGCGGGGCTTATCGCGCTTGCGAGAGAAATCGCGCCGAACCTTCCCGTAAATCTTTCCACGCAGGCGAATACGTTGAATTATAAAGCGGCAAGCCTTTGGAAGGATTTCGGCGTAAAACGCGTTATCCTCGCGAGAGAGCTTTCTCTTAAAGAGATAAAGGAAATTGCGGAAGAGAACGAGGGGCTTGAAATAGAAACGTTTATCCACGGCGCGATGTGTATTTCGTATAGCGGCAGATGTCTTTTGTCCGACTATCGCACGGGCAGAAAGTCCAACCGCGGCGAGTGCGTGCAGGCGTGCCGCTGGAATTACGAAATCCGCGAAAAGGGTTCTTCGGGCGCGTTTATGGAAATGGAAGAGGACGAGCGCGGAACGTATATTCTTAACAGTAAAGACCTTTGCCTCGTGGATATTCTGGACGAGCTGATAAGCGCGGGCGTATGTTCGATGAAGATAGAAGGGCGAATGAAGTCCGAATACTATCTTGCGACCGTTATAAACGCATATCGCCGCGCTCTCGACGAGCTTTATGAAAAAGGCGCGGAATATAAGAAAAACCCGCTTTATAAAAGCGAGCTTAATAAGACCGCGCACCGCGAGTTTACCACCGCGTATCTTCTCGGCGAAAACGACAGGACGGAAAATTTTACGGACAGTCAAAGCGTGGGTACGCACAAGTTTATAGCGAGCGTTTTGGAGGATACAAACGAGGAGGGGTACGCGCTTATAGAAATGCGAAATCGCTTCGTGACGGGCGACGTTTTAGAGGTTTTGTCTCCGTCGGAATCGTTCAATAATCAAATTGTAGTCCTGAAAATGACCGATGAAAATGGCGAACCCGTATCCGACGCGAAGCTTGTTCAGCAAAGATTAAGGCTGTATACGTCAGTTCCTCTTTGCGCGGGCGATATGCTTCGTAAAAAGATATAACGGGGTAAAAGAGGCCAGCCGCGACTTTGCAGAATAATAAATAAAAAATTCCGAACGGATAACCGTTCGGAAAAGTCTGGTCGGAGTAGCGAGACTTGAACTCACGGCCTCTTGCCCCCCAGACAAGCGCGCTACCAACTGCGCCATACCCCGACAACGCATATTATTGTATCATAATATTTTTGATTTGGCAACAAAAATAAAGGGGTTAAATAAAACACTTTTAAAAATATTTTCAATTTTTTTCGGAATAATAAGAAGAGTAAAAATAATAAAGGGTTTATGAGAATAAGAAGAAAAAAGAATCTGGAAGAACGGCTCGATACTGCGAGCGAATATCTTCTCCGAGCGGATACGGAAATTTTAGACGCCCGTGCCGCGAGGGAGAAGAAGGCATATATAGACTTTGAAAAGCTGTTTAATAACGCTAACCCCGTCGAAATGGAAATAGGTTGCGGGAAGGGCGGCTTTATTATAGAGCTTGCAAAGCAAAATCCCGATAAAAACTTTCTTGCGGTGGAGCTTCTCGATAACATTATAGTAATGGCGGCGGAAAGCGCGGCGACGGCGGGAGTTAAGAACCTTAAATTTTTTACCTGCGGGGCGGATTATCTCGCGAGATACATAAAAGAAGAGAGTATAGAAAGATTGTATCTTAATTTTTCTCCGCCGTATAACGGCAAAAGGTACGAAAACAGGCGACTTACGAAGAGCGAGCTTATAGAAGATTATAAATCGTTTTTGAAAGTCGGGGGCGAAGTATTGCAAAAGACGGACGATAAGGAGTTTTTTGATTATTCTTTTTCACAATTTGTTAAATTCGGTTTCGATACCGAGGATATAAGCAAAAAACTCGATTCGGGGGAGATTAAAAACGTCCAAAGCGAATACGAAAGAAAATTCCGTTCTTTGGGGCTTCCCATATACGCCCTGTCAGCCGTGAAACGCGATTAAAACAGCGGGAAATAGTCGAAGTAAAGCTGATAACGAATTATCTTCCGAGAGAAAAACTGTTTGAACTGCGCGAAAAAACATGCAAAGCCCGTCGCCGTGAAAGGCGGAATATCAAGACGAAATTAAAATAAAGAAATAAAAAAACAGATAAAAACGGAGATACGGGGCAAAAGTAAATTCAAAAAATAAAATGGAATAGGCGTACTAAAAAGCAAAACCCGCCCGAAAGCCGTAAGGCTTTCGGGCGGGTAATTCTATTTATTGTTAGTCGTTTTCTTTTTAATTCTTCTGTTGCGTTTAAGCTGCGACCACAATATGGTGGCGATTTGAAGGGGGATACCTATAAAAAACACCGCCCAAGGGTTAAAGGGCAAAAACGCTATATAAATACAGGTGAGAATGCTCCACACGAGCGCGGAAATTATGACGAAAGTCAAAGCGCGTTTGCCCCAAAGACAGTTAAAAACGAGCAAAACGATGCAGGTCGCGGGAACGGCGTAAACGTAAATCTGCCACATGCTTTGCCCCGCGAGCGTTTTTCCGTAAACGTACAGAACGATCGCGATAAGCCAGACGAGAGATACGGCAAGCAGGGTGATGATAATTTTGTTCGGTTTATTTTCCTTTGCTGTATAGATTTTGTCGTAGTCTTCGTCCGAAAGGTCTTTCAGCATATCGTCCACCGT
>CAVBZJ010000124.1:0-5764 GCA_963599785.1 Anaerovoracaceae bacterium | reverse complement strand
CTATTTACGCAAAAATGGAAATTGCTGTCAGCGGCGAAGCTTTGAGTAAGGCTGTGGCAGATAAAATAGTTATCGACCCGCTTTTGAACGGGAAGGGATACGTTGTTAACGTCAGCGAAGGTACGAGCAATACGCTTGATATGAATCCTAACCAGACGGCAAAGCTTATTGCAAGCGTTTCTCCGTGGTATGTCGACGGCGTTACGTTCACTTTTAAATCGCAGAACGAGGCAGTGGCGAAGGTTGATTCGGTTACGGGAGAAATTACCGCGTTAAAGAAAGGTACGACTTCGATTGAAATTATCGCAAGCGGCGATAACGTTCGGTTGCCCTCGAAATGGGTAAAAGTTGTTGTAGGCGATTATTACAGAATAGTCAATTATACGTTATACGATTACTATGGCGGACCGATTTGCGAAATTCCGAAGGACAAAAACGTTATATATATAGACGACGAATGCTTCCAGTATAATACGAGCCTTAAAAAGGTAATTTTGCCTTCGACCGTTACCGAAATTCCGGAAAATGCGTTCAAGGGTTGCACTAACCTCGAAGAGGTTGTGATACCGAGTCAATGTACGGTCATAAAGGAAAGCGCGTTTGCGGGATGTCGCAGTCTTAAAAAAGTGACGCTCGGCGTGTTCGTAGACAGAGACAACATAGAGCATCCCGATTACAGCGGCGCGTTGACGCTCGGTAAAAACGTATTCAACGGATGCAGATCGCTCGTAACGATAGAAAACTCCGTGCGTATTACGACCGCGCTCGACGGTGCTTTTGAAAAATGCACCTCTCTCGAAAGTATAGATATTTCGGGACTCCGCGTGACGGGTAAGGGTGTGTTTAAAGGCTGTACCAAACTTTCGGAAGTTATTACGTCAGGATTTACGAATATCGGCAAGGAAATGTTCCTTAACTGCACCTCGCTCGTTGGTTTCGTTTATAAAGGAACTTATTTGAGTGACGGCGCATTCAACGGTTGCACCTCTCTTGCAAGCTTTAAGTTCAGCCCCGAAGGAGAATTCCTCGGAATAGGAGAGAACGCGCTTGCGGGAACGAGCATAACGAATATCGTTCTTCCCGACGGTGAATACGCTATTTCCGAAAACGCGTTCAGCGGTTGTAAAAAGCTTATCAGCGTCGTTCTCGGAAGTAAAACCGTACTCAAAGAGGGCAAAGGTTCTCCTTTCACCGGTTGCGACAGCTTTGTGAATTACGCGGCGGAAGGTAACGCGGCTTACAACGTAGTTGACGGCGTGTTATATACCAAGGACGGTAAAACGCTTGTCTCCGCGCCTACCGCAAAGACGGGCATCACTATTCCCTCGACGGTTAAAAATATTGCCGGCGGCGCGCTTGCAAGCACGAAGCTTAACGGCACGCTCGACCTCAGCGGTATAGAAACGATAGGCGAATACGCTCTTGCGGGAAGCACGGTTTCGTCCGTTAAACTCGGAGCGATAACCGAAATTCCTGCGGGACTTTTCAGAAGTTGTCGTCAGCTTACTTCCGTCGAAGGACTCGAAAACGTGATAAAAGTGGGCGAATATGCGTTTATGTACAGCGCGATAACCTCGATAGAACTTCCGAACGCGGAAACTATCGGCGATTACGCGTTCAAAGATTGCAGAAAGCTCGTTTCCGTCAAAGCGAATGAGGTAAACGAAATAGGCAAGTATGCTTTTGAAGGTTCTGCCGTTAAATCCGTTGACTTTGCTTGTGCAACCGTTGTCGGTGAGCGCGCGTTTGCAAATACCTCCTCGCTTGTAGCGGCGAATCTCGGCGGTATTACCGAAATGGGAGAATATTTGTTTGCAAGCTCTGCCGTTAAAAACGTTACTTTCGGTGCGGGTACGAAACTTGTTTCCGATTACGCATTCTACGGTCTCAGAAATCTTGAAAGCGTTTCTTTACCGAACGGTGTTGAAACGATAGGTGCGTTTGCGTTCAGCGGCGCAGGAAAGATTTTCGCTATAAATTTAAGCGGGACGAAAACAATCGGTGAATATGCGTTCCTCAACGCTTCTTCGCTCAAAAACGTAGATCTTTCTACGGTAGTTAAATTCGGAAACGGCTCGATGTCTTATACGGCGATAGGCAAAGCAGATCTCGCGAACGCGGAATACGTCGGAGATTTCGCTTTTATGGATGTCGAAAGCCTTATCGAAGTTAAGTTCGGGGCGTTGAAGTTCGTGGGTAAATACGCGTTTTCCGATACGAGGCTTGTTACCGTCAGTCTTCCCGAAAGCTTTGATAACGTCAACAGCGTTTACTCTTGGGAAAAGATAGACGAAAAAGGCAGAGTAGAGAAAGTGAGAAGTCGTAACGTTTCGGCATTCGGAGAAGGCGCGTTTGCGAATATTCCGACGCTCGCAAGCATCGAAGCAAGCGGAAGTATAATATACTCGGACGGCGGCGTTCTTTACGCAAAAGAGGAAAACGGACTTGTTCTTCTTCAATATCCCGCGGCGAAAGCTCTCGAAAGCTACGTCGTTGCGGACGGAACGGTTGTAATTGCGGCAAGCGCGTTCGAGGGAGTGACTTCTCTTGAAAGCATAACCTTCCCGTATACGTTAAAAACTATCGGAAGCTATGCGTTCTATAAGAGTTCGGTTGAAAATTATACCTTTAACAGCGTCGAAGCCCCTGTGCTTCTCGCCGAATTCGTAGACGTATCGTCCGTATCCGGTAGCGACATAGAAAAATTGATATTCGGTAGAGGCAGTACGAACTACCTCGGTTCGACGATTTTCTACGCGAACTTCCATGATTACGTTGCGAAGCTCATATACAAAGACGCGTTCACGAATTACAATCCGAGCGAATTCGGTCTTAAAGCAATCGTGCCGAAGAACGGAACGGGTTACGATACCAACGTCTGGACGAACTTCTTTACAATTGAAAGAACGAGCGATATTATGCCAGATGTGACGACTAACGACGCGGCAACGGCAGTTGACGCTATTGAAAAAGTTATGACCGTTGACGGTATAAAAGATGCTTCTTCTATTAAAGAACTCGATGCGGTGTCGAATGCGATTTCCGCGGCTAGAATGGCTTACAACAAGATTACGGATAAAGAGCAGCTCGCGCTTGATGTCGCAAAGACTACCGAAAGTAAGTTGCTTGTATTCGAGGCTGCGTTAAGAGACAAAAAAGCCGCGCTCGGAAGCCCTGTGGCTGTCAAAGAGCTTACGATAGCAACCCGTCCCGACAAAATAAGATATAACGCCGGTGAGAAATTCGACGCAACGGGAATGGTTGTCAAGCTTATATTCGAGGATAATTCGGAAATTATCGTTACCGATTACACTTTGGATAAAACAACTTTAAGTCTCGGAGACGACGGAGTTACGATTACCTGCAATTACGGCGGAAACGACTATTCGGTCAAGCTTCTTCTTAACGTTCAGGAAGGCACGGATCCCGTTAATCCCGTAAATCCAAATAACCCGAACAGCGGGTGCGGTTGCAATTCCGCGGTAACGGGGACGGATATAATCATTGCGGCGTTAATAATTGCCGCGGCAGTGCTTATAGTTGTTTTGAAAAAGAAAAAAGCATAATAAACGGTTAGGAAACCGATTTTGATAGAGCGGAGTCGGTTTCCGTCCGAGACAAAACGCTGTAAATAGCGGAGAGTAAAAATGAAGCTGAAAAAATTATTTGTATTATCGCTATCCGCGATCGCGTGTTGCTTTTTTGCAACCGCTTTCGCTTGTTCCGGCGAAACCGTTCAAAAGAAGTACGATCACATTGTTACTTTTGACTATAACCTTGGAACAAAGATAGAAGCGGACGTCAAGACGCAGTATCTCGGAGTTCTGGATAACTCGCTTGTGGCATTAAAACCGGGAGCGAGGCAAGATTTTACCGAGTATACCATTCCCGAACACTGGATAGAAGGTTGGTATACGGCGAAAATCGGTGACGACGGCAATCCGATTATAAACGATGAATCGGGAATGGTTGAACTCGACAGGAAATGGGTATTCGAGACGGACCGTGTGACCGGAGATATAACGCTTTACGCGAACGTTAGAAAACGCCCCGTTTTGACATTTATAAGCAGAGTCGGCGGCGAGGTTGTGAAGACTGTTTCCGGTTTGCCGGGTGAAACCGTTTCTAAATTTTCTTCCAGCGCAGCTCCTAAAATGACAGGCTACACGCTTTTAGATTATTTCGTTTCAGAAACGGGCGACGAACGCTTTACTTGGCCGTACGTTTTTGAAGGCGAAACGAGTACCACCGCATACGTTGATTTTATCGAAGGCGAAAACTGGTTTGTAGTGAGAAGCGCTTCCGAATTTAATTCGGCACTCCGAAACGGTGCCAAGATTTACGTTGACGCCGACATCGATTTTGAGAAAGACTGTTGGGAAGGCAGAAGCTTCTATAATAACGAGATACGCGGAAACGGACATAAGCTCAGCGGGATTTCGATAAGTAAAAACTTTGAGGGGAAACCCGATCCCAAATATCTCGGATTGTTCGAGCAGCTCGGAGCAAAGGCGATTATTTCCGATCTTACGTTTGAAAATATCAAGATAACGGCAAACGTGAGCGTCGGCGTTGAAAACTACGTCGGAACGATTTGCGGTTGGGCTTTAAGCGGCGCGAAAATAAGCGGCGTGACTGTATCGGGAACTATCGAATACGAGGTGAAAGAAGGCTTCGACCTCAAAGTAAACGAATGGATAGCGAAAAACGAAACCGCGGAAGGCGACGTTATAGGTTGCGATTATTCAGGCGTTACAGTAACCGCAAAGGCGGCAGCGTAAAGTAAAGAACGTGCAAAAATGCTTGTAAGCGTTTCGTCGATACGCATTTTTGCCTGTAAAAATAAGAAAACAAAAAGGAGACACTATGAAAAACCTTAAAAAAATAGTTTTGGCAATAGTTGTGGCATTGCTTGCCTCGCAGTCGCTTTTAGGGCTTGCCGGTTGCAAAAGCAGCCAACAATACGATCCCGAAAAGCGTCCGCTTTCTATGAGCATATCGACGCCGGACGGTGTTTTCAGCCCGTACTTCTCGACGTCTGCTTACGATTCTTCAATCGTCGGTCTTACGCAGATTTCTATGCTTAATACCGATAAAGAGGGTAATATCGTCTGCGGCGAAAACGAGCCTACCGTAGTTAAGGATTACACCGTTACGGAAGAGAAAGAGGGCAGTGAAACCAAATATACGACCTATGAATTTCTTATAAAGAACGGAATCAAATTTTCCGACGGAAAAGATCTTACTATAAAAGACGTTCTCTTTAATCTTTACGTTTATCTCGATCCCGCGTATACCGGTTCTGCAACGATGTATTCTACCGATATAGTCGGTCTTAAAAACTATCGTCAGCAGCAGGCAGGATCTACGAGCGATTCGACAGAGTTCGAGCAGTCGTTCGTGAACCAAGCTTCCGTGAGAATAGATAAGTTAATTGATTTCGTGACTTATTACTATACCGGAACGAAAGAGGCGGAAAGAGGCGATAATCTTTGGACTAATCAAGCCGATTTCGATAAGGCTGTTGCAGACATCGAATATATACGCGAAACCTTCCGTAAAGAACTTGTTTCCGACTGGAACAATATAAACCTCGAATCATATAAGGACTGGACGGATTTTAATGAAGCTTGGCAGATATTCCTTCTCAACGATGGCGGCGAAACCTCGCTTCTTCAAATGAGAGAGGACGGAAAAGCGTTTGCGAAGAATGAAAAAGGTAACTATATATTAGATACTGTATATGCGGCAGAAGTTAAAAGGG
>CAVBZJ010000123.1:3963-5780 GCA_963599785.1 Anaerovoracaceae bacterium | reverse complement strand
TCTTAACACCGTGCGTTCGGCAGACGTGAACGTATACTGGAACGCGCCCGAATATTCGCAGGAGTGGCTCGAAAGCTATGAGGGTGCTGACGGCGTTGTAAAGCTGGGGCTTCCTTTTACGGGCTGGAACTTTACGGCGATAAGAATAAGGCTTTCAAAGCCGATAAGCTGGAACGAGCTTCGCGGCAAATATATAGCGGTAAGAGTGTTCGTGGAAGGCGAAGGCTTGCAGGATTTCTTCGCGTTCGCGGGCAATCAGAAAATACAATTTGAAACGGAGTATTCGGCGGCGACCGAAAGAAAAACGCCGCTCATAACGGGCAAATGGACGACTTATTACCTCGATTACGAACGCGCGAAGGCTTTGCGCATGTATTCCGATGAAAACGACGATAAAGATTCGCCCGTAAGCCCGATAAAGGATCTGCAATTCGCGTTCGGAAGAACGAACAACAGAACGAAGAGCGTAAACCTTTATATAGACGGCGTAAGCGTTGCGGAAAAGCTGCCCGCGCCCGAAAATTTAAGGACGGAAAACGGCAAGCTCTGCTGGAACGCCGTGCAAAACGCGATTTCTTATACCGTAGACTTAAACGGCGAAATTTCTATCGTAACGGATAATTTTATAACTCTTCCCGACGGAAAAGGGTATATAAAGGTTTCCGCGAACGGCGACGGGTTTTTGAACCTCGATTCGGAAGCAAACGTTTCCGCATACGGTCTTTACGCGAAGGACGGAGAATATGCTTCTTTCGACGACGAGCTTTATACACGACTTATAGACGGCGCGGTAAACGTCGGTTCGGAGACGGAGGGCTATAAACCGAGCTTCGTAAACAGCGTTTTTGAGGACGGGAAGATAAAAATTACCGTCGGCAAGGGCGCGTGGAGCGTGTGTACCGCGGTTCAGGTGCGTTTTCCGCAGACGGTGACGGTTGAGAGCGGCGTATCTTCGCTCCGTTTCGGAATGACGGCGAGCGTCGGCAGCGAATGTAAAACCGTTATGGTATTTACTTCCGATTATAAATATAAACTCGGCGAGCTGACCGTCGAAGAGGGTAAAACCGAATACGTTCTGGATATTTCGGGTATAGGCGTAAAGAGCCTTTCGGGTATTCAGTTCGTGTATGTGAATAAGCTTGCGGACGGCAAAACGGCGAATATGGGCGAAAACGTTCTGGAATTTGCGCTTGATTTCGTCACGCCCGTAAAATCGCAAAAGCTTTCCGCGCCGCAAAATCTTAAAGCGGAAAACGGATATGTTTCGTGGAGCGCGGTGGAGAACGCGGCGGGCTATATAGTGAACGTCAACGGCGAGGAATACGAGACTACCGAAACGTCGTATCCGCTCCCCGCGGGCAAATGCCTGATAAAGGTTGCGGCGAAGGGCGACGGCGTAAATTATAAAGATTCCGAATTCGTTACGACGGGTACGGGGCTTGCCGCCGAAAACGGAGAATTTGCATCCTTTAACGATGAAATATACGTTTACTATATAGACGATGAGATAAACGTCGGCGAAGAAACGGAAGGCTATGTTCCCCGTTTTATGGAAAGCGTTTATGAAAACGGAAGAATAAAAACAACGGTCGGTAAAGGCAAATGGGGCGTATGCACGGCGTTTACCGTACGCTTCCCCGAGCCTGCGGATTTAAGCGGCGTCAGATATTTGGCTTTCGGAATGACTGTAAAAATCGGCAGCGAGTCGCAGAAAATCAGAATTTATACGCCCGATTATAAGGTTCAGCTCGGCGAAATAACGATAGAGGACGGCAAAACGAGCTACGTTCTGGATATTTCAGGGCTTAATTTAGAAG
>CAVBZJ010000123.1:1122-3953 GCA_963599785.1 Anaerovoracaceae bacterium | reverse complement strand
GTGCAGTTCCTGTATCTCAATAAGCAGGCGGACGGAACGAATGCGGATATGGGCGAAAACGTTCTCGAATTTACCTTCGATTATATCGCGCCCGCAACGCGGCTCGGTAAAACGGAAATAACCGCCGATAACGCAAAGAGAACTATTTACTGGAACGCGGTGGAAAACGCCGTTTCATACGCAGTCGTAAAAGACGGCGAAAAGATAGCTTCGGTGACGGGGCTTTCTTACGACTGTTCCTCGCTCGGCGCGTTCAATTCGCTCGGGGTGTACGCGGAAGGTAACGGAAAGTTTACCGACGGCGAAATCGTCTATGCGGAAATCACTCTTTCGGGCGACGTGTGGGTGACGATAAAGGGGATTGTTTCGGTTGAAAAGGTGTCGTATTCCACGGACGGGCTTTTACAGCTTGAATTAAACGAGACCACGGATTTTGCGGAGAACGCGAAAATTTTAACGGAAGGCTTGAATGTAATTCTGAACGGCGAAAAGCTTGCGGTAACGGGCGCGTTGTGGACGAACGTAAGCACAAAAATCAATATTTCTTGCGACCTTTCGGCGGCGACGGCGGGCGCGAAGCTAACCGTAAACGCGGGTACGCTTTTCGTTTCGGAAAGCGGCGATACCTATAAACTGTCCGAAAGCTACGAAGCGATTTTCGTTGCAAAATCGGCAGAGGGCAGTATTCACTGGTACGAAAACGCCGGCGCGTTGAAATTCGATACGACTGACTATTCGTCAACGGGAGTGATACAGTTTTTGATTCCCGAAGGCTTTAACGAAGCCGATCAGCAAACCTTTAATCTTTCGCTTATGAACGTTATTGCTAACGGCGAAGCGTTTAAGTTTAACGAAATAAGATGGCACGCTTCTCCCAAAAAGCTTGCGTTCGAGTTTAATCAGCCCGCGGCGAAGGCGGCTTATCCCGCGCCGACTATCGTTATAGAAAAAGGTTCGGTCATCTTTTCTTCGGAAAGCCGAAAAGCTTATATTTTCGAGGAAGCTTGCACTCTTGTGTACGGTGAAGTTTACGGTCGTTGGAGTCTCGTGCATAAAGCGGAGGCGGAAAGGGTTTCTTGGAGCGAAAACGCTGATTCCGTTCAACTCATTTTAACCGAAGATTGTAAGCTCGTTACGGGCGAAACGCTTGATATTTCGGCGTTCGTCGTTACCGTGAACGGAAAAGAGGTGAAAGATTTAAAGGTCGTTGCGGACAGCGAAAAGCATATTCACCTTTACGGCACGTTTTCCACGGAAAGCGCGGAAGACTACGAAACTCCTACTCTTGTCATAAAAGCGGGGTCTGTCGCGATGCTGCGTTTTACGGCGATAACGTTTACCGAAGACGTCGTTTTAAGCTGGAACGGTTCGGCGTGGGTAAAGGCTTGACAAAATTCTTGAAGGAATGTATGATGAAAAGAGGTAAGAATTTATGAATAAAAAAATACTTTCCGCGTTCGCGACGGCGTTTGCCATAATAACGGCGTTTTCCGCCGTCGCCTGCGGAGGAAAAAACGGAGCTACGAACGATAATATGCTGAACGTAACGGCTGTCAGTCCCGAAGACGGCAAAACTTTAAATATCGCGAACGACGTAGTTGCCCGCGTGGCAAAGAACTACAAGCTCGGCTCGTTTGCGGAGTATCAGGACGGTACGGACAAATACGAAGGGAAGTCGGTAAAACTGCGTTTTGCGGTTAAGGGCAATCCCGCGCCGTATACGGTTAAGCTGTCGCTTAACTCGGATATGTCGGAGGCGGAGGAATATCGTACGGAAAACGGCGAACTCGAACTTTACGACCTTTATACGGGCGCAAAGTATTACTGGACTATTTCTGCCAAGACGGACGGAGCGGAGAAAACGTCCCGTGTGTACGGCTTCGAGACGGATAAAACGCCGAGAACGATTGCTCTTGATTTTATATCTAACACCCGCGATATAGGCGGTTATGCGGCGGAAAACGGCAAGAGGATAAGAGAGGGCTTAATTTACCGCGGCGCGAACGTAGACGGCGCGTCGGATGCAGCCGTAAAAAAGGCAAAAGAGGTCTACGGAATAAAAGCCGAACTCGATCTTCGCGAAACGCCGCTTGCGGGCGGCAGTCCGTTCGGTAACGACGTAAAATATCGTCAGGTTTCGGCGGGTTATTATACGGACGGCGATACGTCCTTTACCGATCCGAAGAACGCTGAGAGACTTGTGGAATCCTTCCGCTTTTTTACGGAGGAAGACAGTTATCCTGCATATTTTCATTGTGCCATCGGGCGCGACAGAACGGGCTGTCTTGCGATGATAATTCTCGCAGTGTGCGGGGTTTCGGAAGAGGATATATTGCTCGATTACGAGCTTTCCGCTCTTTCGGAGTCCGGTTCGAGAGATAAAACGCCCATAACCACGATGCTGCCTATTTTCGCGAATACTCTCAATTATATCAAGAGTTTTTCCGATAAAAGCCTTCAAAAAAACGCCGAAACGTTTCTTTTGGAGCGCGGCGTTAAAAAGGAAGAAATAGACTTCGTGAAAAATAAACTTCTCTATTAAAGTAAGGTTGACGGTAAAATATCAATACAGAGTAAGAAAGCCGTCAAAAAAAGTATAGAAAACACCCCCGAAAAGCTATATACTTTATTACGTCGAAAGGCGGAAAATCAAGGGGTATACCCCTTTACTGCGCGTAAACGCGCAGTAATTCCGCTTTATCTGCTAAAAAATATTCTAATCGCAGAGGAGGACGGAAAATGAAGCTATATACAAAACCGCTACTCGAAATAGTCAATATTTCGGAGCAAAACGTTATCGCCTGTTCGGACGGAACGATAGGCGACAGAGA
>CAVBZJ010000123.1:0-1044 GCA_963599785.1 Anaerovoracaceae bacterium | reverse complement strand
ACAGAGACTGGTCGGGGTTCGACTTTTAAGGGGTGAAGAGAGATGAAGAAGAAAATTATTCTGCCGATTTTTGCGGCATTTGCAATTCTGTTTCTTGCTCTCGGGGTATTTTTCACGGCGCGTGCGGCGTTTGCGGAGGAAACTATAACCTTTGACGACGGCGCGAGCATAAGAATAGATACATCCGAGGAAAACAATACGAGCGGAATACGGTTTACGGCAAACGTTCCCGAATCCCTCGCGGAAAAAGAGGTGGGAATGATAGTCGTTCCCGCGTACATTCTGGACGGGGTAAGCGACGATTACGCCGATTATTTCGAAAGCCGCGGCGTGGCGCTTTCGGAGATTTCCACCGTATTTACGGCGGCGCAGAAAGGTAGCGGCAAAATAAACGGCGCGATAGTCGGAATAAGAGACGAAAACTTTAATCTCGAATATCAGGCTGTCTGCTATTATAAAGAGGGCGATAGCTACGTTTATTCGGAGAAGAGCGCGAAAAGAAGCATAGCGTTCGTGGCTGATAAAGGCTACGGCGGCGTTTCGGGCGATGGCGCGGAAGCGTTAAAAGCTGAAATAATCAGAATAATCGGTAAATCGGTTGAGGCATCGATAGATTCGTATATGTACGAAGGGCAGGAGCTTGACCTTTCACAGCAGCTCGGCTGGCTTTCGGAGGGAGGTGCGATTCTTTCCGCGGAAGGCGCGGTAGGCGCAAACGGAAGCTCTCTTACGGCGACGGCAACGGGCGACGGAAGCGTTAAGATTTCAGGCTACGATGGCGCGCTTTCGGTAACGAAAACGATTAAATCCGTTCCCGTGACCGAGGTCAGTATCAAAACGCAAAGCTGGCAGCTCCCTGAAAACAATATGATTCAGATAGAGTTCAACGAAAGCGCGTTTTCGAGCGGCGCGTACGTCGATACCGCAAGCGTGGTTGTAGAATACGGCGGCAAAACCGTAAAGGTTACGAATATAACCGAAGGTAGCGATACTAAGCTCTGCGTATACGGAAAATTCCCGCAGACGGAAAACGCGGTATTCACT
>CAVBZJ010000122.1:473-5813 GCA_963599785.1 Anaerovoracaceae bacterium | reverse complement strand
CAGTGTAAAACCAGTAAAGAAAGAATGGGGAAGAATGAAGTAAAAAGACGAATCCCTTTTACGCCTATGATGAAAAACGTTTTAAGTCATATTGATTTTGATAAGGCAAGAAACGTTAATACAAATACTTTATATAATGTATTAAAGAAGAAGTTTCCGAATCACCACTTGCATGAGCTAAGGTATACCTTTATAACAAGAGTAAAGGAGTGCGGAGTGAATATGGAGGTTTCGATGATATGGGCGGGGCATGAACAAGATGCAGACGTAAAAACCTCTAAGGTAGACAGAGGGTATACAGATTACTCCGAAGAATATCTTTTGTCAGAAGCGGAAAAGGTAAAATATAATTTATAAATCGATTTTACTTCCCAAAAACTTCCCAATACCCCCTAAAAACGCTATTTTTTCGATGATTTTCGATTCAAGAAAATATGCCCAAAAAAACAAAGAAATCGTAGATAAAATCTACGATTTCAGTGGCAGGGGTAGATGGATTCGAACCACCGAAGTGACGGAGTCAGAGTCCGTTGCCTTACCGCTTGGCGATACCCCTAAATATTTAACGGATATATTCTATCAAATAGTTTCTTTTTTTACAAGCGTTTACGCGCCGTATTTTCAAAAAAATTTAATTTTTTTTGTGTTTTATCCTTTTTCGTCGTCGCTACGGGGTTGCAACTTTATTTTTTATGTGGTAGAATATGTAAAGAACAACGGTTCACGGTAAGTTTTATGCAAAAATTTGGTGACGAAAACGAACGGCTTGCCGCGGCAAAGGAATACACCGCAAAAAAACACGCGGGGCAATTCCGCGCGGGCGGCGAGCCATATATAACGCACCCGATAGCGGTCGCACGGTATTTGAAAGAAAAAGGTTACGGCGAGGAATATGTTCTGACCGCCATCTTTCACGACCTCTTGGAGGATACCGACGCCACCGAAGCGGAAATAGCGGCTTTGGGCGGCGAAACCGTGTTGGAAGCGGTAAAGCTTTTAACAAAACGCGAGGGGCTTTCTATGGGCGAATACGTTCGCAATATCCGCAAAAACCCCGTTGCGTTCGCGGTTAAAGGCGCGGACAGGTTGCATAACTTGAAGTGCGCGTTTTCCTGCGACGAAAGCTTTCGCAAAAGATATATAGAAGAAAGTCTGAAATATTATTCGGATTTTAATCCCGAAATTCCCGCCGCGATAGAAGAGCTTAAAAAATCTCTCGGCGGAAAGGCTTGAAAATAAGGCTTAACATTATGGACGTTTCCGAAAAAATAATAGATGAATATCGCGAAAAAAGGGCAAGGTACGAGCGGCTCGGCGAGATAGTCGAAAAGCTTCTCGGAGAAGTCGCAAAAAATACCGGCGTGCGCGTTATGGCGATAGAGGGGCGTATAAAATCGGAGGAGAGCCTTAAAGGCAAACTGACGAGAAAGGGCGAAAAATACCGCTCGCTTACCGACATCACCGATATTTACGGCGCGCGCGTCATCTGCTTTTTCTCCGACGACGTGGATAAATTCGCGGCGGAAGCGAGCAAGCTGTTCGTCGTGGACGAAGAAAATTCGGTGGATAAACGCGCGGTTTTAAGTCCGGACGCATTCGGGTATCTTTCGTTGCATTTCGTTTTTTCGCTCCCGAAAAACGCGGGGTACGAAAACGAGCTTTGCGAAATACGCTTCGAGCTGCAAATACGCTCTCTTCTGCAACACGCGTGGGCGGAAATGCAGCACGATATGGGGTATAAAAGCGCGTTCGGCACGCCTAAAAACGTTGTAAGGGAATTTTCGCGCGTGGCGGGGCTTCTGGAAATCGCCGATAAAATGTTCTGCGAAATTCGCGACGGCGTAAAGCGTTACGGCGAAGAGATAGAAGAAAAAATAGGCAACGGTACGGCGGGCGATATGGAAGCGGATTTGACTACCCTTGCCATTTATATGAAGCAGAACGCGGCTATGCGCGCGTTTACCGAAAAACTTGCGGCGGCGTGCGGGCTTGCGGGCGTTACCGAATCGCCTTCCGATCCGTATCTCGCGCAACTGAAATACCTCGGGATAAACACTCTCGGCGGGATAGACGAGCTGATAGAAAAGGACGGCGAAGAGGCGATAAGACTTGCGAAATCCGAGCTTAAAAAGGAGCTTGCGGCGGGCGGCGACGATTCGGTGAGAACGGTGCAAGGCGGCACGGAAAGCTGTTTACGAAACGGCTCTGAACGAAGCGCACAAGATGGCGGAGAACGAAACGCGCAAAGCGGTGCGGAGAGAAAATTGCCTTCTTCGGCGTCGCTCAAATATCTACTTAACGCCGAACTTTTGCGGAGGAACTGTACCGAAAAGGAGATGGCAAGCTTTTTCAAAGCGGCGATGAAGGACTTTTCCCGCGCCGAGCGGCTTGCGAAAAGACTTTACGAGACGGGTTTAACCGAAAACGACGAAAATAAAGAAAATAACGAATAAGGCGGGCATAACGACCGTAAATAATAAAGGGAAAATAGGAGAAGAAAATATGAAAATAATAACGATAAGCAGAGAGTTCGGCAGCGGCGGGAGAGAGCTTGGCAAAAGACTTGCAGACGAGCTGAATTTCCGTTACTACGACAGAGAAATTATAGAAAAAATCGCGAAAGATACTTCGCTTGACGAGAATTACATAGAAAGGACTTTGGAAAACGGCGTAGGCGCGGCGGTTTATCCCATCACGTTTTCGCGTTCGTTCGGGTATATCGCGCCCGTAAACACCCATTATTTCGAGATACTCGCAAGCCAGCAGGATATAATCAAAAAACTGCCCGAACACGGCGATTGCGTTATAGTCGGCAGAAGCGCGGATTCGGTGCTTGCGGAATATAATCCGTTCAAAATTTTCGTGTATGCGGACACGGAATCCAAGCTCGCGAGATGCAGAGAGCGCGCGGGCGAAGCCGAGAAGAATCTTACCGACAAACAGCTCGTAAGGCGCATCAAAAAACTCGATAAAGTTAGAAAACAGACGCACGATATGTATTCTTCCACGGTGTGGGGGGATAAAAGGACGTACAATCTTTGCGTGAATACTTCGGGCGCGAACATCAAGGAAATCGCAAAATGTATCGCGCAATATATAACTTCTTACGTTAAAGATTAGTATCGTTTCTTAAAAGATTAAAAGGCGGGCGTTCGTGTGAAAGCGAACGCCCTTAATAAGTTTTAAAAGCTACGCGACAAATATATAGAATAAATAAAGAACAGATAAAGAAGAAATAAAGAACGGTCAAAGAACCGATAAATAACCGAAAGAGAACTATTAAAACAGAGAAAGAAAGGACAAGAAGAGTAAATTATGAGAATTAAATTATCCGACCATTTTACATACCGAAAGCTTTTCAAATTCGTGCTTCCGTCTATAATAATGATGATATTCACGTCCATATACGGAGTTGTGGACGGGTATTTCGTGTCAAACGTAGTGGGTAAAACGGCTTTTGCCGCGCTCAATTTCGTGTTTCCGCTCACAATGATTCTTGGCGGGACGGGCTTTATGATAGGTATGGGCGGCAGCGCGCTCGTTGCCAAAATACTCGGTTCGGGCGATAACGAGCGGGCGAACAAGGTTTTTACGATGATGATATATTTAACGCTTATCGTCGGCGTTTTTCTCACCGTTTTAGGACTTTTCCTCGTGAGACCGGTTGCTCGCGCGCTCGGTGCGGGCGAAGAGATGCTCGACGACTGCGTGCTGTACGGTTCTATCGTAATAGCTTTCACGACGACGTTTATGCTTCAAAATCTGTTCCAGAGCTTTCTCGTTACGGCGGAAAAGCCCAAGCTCGGGCTGTACGTCACGATAGCCGCGGGCGTGACTAATATCGTTTTAGACGCGGTTTTCATTGCGGGCTTTCGCTGGGGGCTTGCGGGCGCGGCGGTCGCTACGGGTATAGGTCAGACGGTCGGCGGCGTTATTCCGCTCGTGTACTTTTTGAGAAAAAACGACAGCCTTTTAAGGATAACCAAAACCAAGCTAGAAATAAAGCCGATACTCGCGGCTTGCTCGAACGGTTCTTCGGAATTTATGAGCAACATCGCCTCGTCGCTTATAGGGCTGTTGTATAATTATCGACTTTTGCAGCTGTTCGGAGAGGACGGCGTTTCCGCGTACGGCGTTTTGATGTACGTTCAGTTCGTGTTTGTGGCGATTTCGATAGGCTATACCATAGGCAGCGCGGCAATCGTTTCGTATAATTACGGCGCGGATAATCGGGAAGAGCTAAAAAACGTGTTCAGAAAAAGCGTGATATGTATGGCTGTATCGGGAGTGGTGCTTTCGGGGCTTGCGCAGGCGCTCGCCGTGCCGTTTGCGAAGGTATTCGTAGGCTACGACGAGGAGTTGTTAAATCTCACGGTAAGGGCGTTCAGATTGTTTTCGTTCGCGTTTTTGCTGTCGGGGTTCAACATATTCGCTTCGGGATTTTTTACCGCACTGAACAACGGCGCGATTTCCGCGATTATATCGTTTTTAAGAACGCTCGTGTTTCAGGCGGCGGCGGTTATATTCCTGCCGATGCTTATGGGAAAGGACGGCATCTGGCTGGCGATAACCGTGGCGGAGGTCTGCGCGTTCGTGTTGTCGCTCGTCTTCCTTATCGCAAAGCATAAAAAGTACGGATATTATTGATAGAAAGGAAATTAGTCGGAGAAGGAAAGTGCGGGAAATACTGTAAATACGAAAAATGCGGGGCATACGGGGAGATACGGGAAGCCCGCGGCGCGATTTTTTCGCGCCGCGGGCTTTGAGTTTAAAAATAAAAGTTATACTGTTACACTATGTCCGTTTGTCTGCGTAAATCCGAGGCTTATAAGAAGCGCGGCGTTCACCTTTCGCATAGTGACGGGAGAAAGCTCGCCTATGCGTTCTTTAAGCCGTCTTTTGTCGAGCGTGCGGATTTGTTCGAGCAGAATTACGGAATCTTTATTCAGCCCGAAATCGTTTGCGTTGATTTCGATATGAGTCGGAAGCTTAGCTTTTGTAAGACGGCTTGTGACCGCCGCGGCAATAATCGTCGGGCTGTACTTGTTACCCGTATCGTTCTGAACGATAAGAATGGGTCTTACTCCGCCTTGTTCGCTGCCGACCACAGGGCTGAGGTCCGCATAATACAATTCGCCTCTTTTAATCATAATATCTCCGACGTTTCAAGTAATTCCCGTTATCAGTTTATGTAAATAAGCTTGTCAGTGGTTACGGGGGTATTGTAATGATACCCGAAACGCGAAAATTTATACGCGTAATAGTTTTTGATTTGTAAAATATCCGATTTTTTTGAATATTGCGGAAAGTATTTTTTGCGGCGGGGAAGAGGTGTAGGAG
>CAVBZJ010000122.1:0-463 GCA_963599785.1 Anaerovoracaceae bacterium | reverse complement strand
GTGTAGGAGTAATTAAATAAATCGAAAAGTGTAAAAAACGATGACAAGATAAATTCCGAGTCACCGAGAATATAAAAGCACAACTTCGCACACAAGGCGCAAAGTTGCGTTTTGGTACTCCCAGCGGGAATCGTCTCCGCATATGCTACGACGGCAGAGCCGAACCGAGGCTTCGATTCGGGTCGCCGAGAATATAAAAGCACAACCTCGCACAAAAGTGCAAGCTTGCGTTTTGGTACTACCGGCGGGAAGCGTCTCCGCATATGCTACGACGGCAAAGCCGAACCAAGGCTTCGATTCGAGTCACCGAGAATATAAAAGCACAACCTCGCACACAAGGTGCAAAGTTGTGCTTTGGTACTCCCAGCGGGAATCGAACCCACAACTGCCCCTTAGGAGGGGGCCGTTATATCCATTTAACTATGGAAGCAAAAATATAAAAAGTCAAAAATTGTTTTGTTAA
>CAVBZJ010000121.1:0-5871 GCA_963599785.1 Anaerovoracaceae bacterium | reverse complement strand
AGAAGGGGTATTATAATCGCGAAAAGTCCGAGCCAACCGAGGTGTTTGTTCGCCTTTTTGTAGGCGGAAACGGGGTTTGCCTGCGCGCGTTTGCCGAGGTAAATTTCGGCAATCATAACGATAGAGCCTATTACTATAACGCTTAAAATATAGACGAAAACGAAAGCCGCGCCGCCGTTCGCGCTGGTCTTATAAGGGAAGCTCCAAAGGTTGCCGAGTCCTACCGCAGAGCCTGCCGCGGCGAGAATGAACCCTATGCCGCTTGCAAAGCCGTTGTGTTTTTTCTTCGTACTCTCCATTTTTCTTATTCCTTCTATGAATAAAATATGAATATATTCTATCATAAATGAAATAAAAAGTCAAACCGACTTGCATAAGCAAAAGTTTTCCCGTATATTACTTTTCGTTATCGCTACGAAAGATTTTCGACCGCCGCCCCTAAAAAGTTTTTGCAAAAGATTTGTTTTCGCGCCGATTATATTTTTCGTTTCCATTTGCGGCGTTTCGCCGCAAACAGAAACTAAAAAGGCGAAGCCTTACGACTTCGCCCCATATTTATATACTTAAATCTATAAATTTCTTATTTTTTACCGAAATCGTATTGTTGCGGCTTTATAAGCGTCACCGCGGATTCGGTATCGAAAAGCTTCCAAGGCATATTGTCTTCGGGCGGTTGCACGCGGAATACCATTCTTTCCTTGCTCACGGGGTGAGTGAAAGAAAGATAATAAGCCCACAGCGCAAGATAACCCTTTTTCGCTTTTTCGCCGCCGTAGCGCATATCGCCGTATACGGGGCAGCCTATCGCGTTCATCTGCACGCGTATCTGATGACTTCTGCCGGTGTGCAGTCTTATATCCGCAAGCGAAAGCCCGCTTTTTTCGGCTAAAATATTATATTCGAGTTCCGCGAACTTTGCACCGACCTCGGTGGGCGGGCAAACGTATACCATATTGTTTATCGCGTTCTTCTTCATATAATGAGTAAGCGTCGCTTTTTTCTCTCTCGGTTCGCCTACGAGAACGGCGTAGTAACGCTTCTCGAAGTCTCCCGCTTTCATCTGCTCGGAAAGCCTTGCCGCCGCCTTGGAGGATTTTGCAAAGACCATAACCCCGCCCGTCGGACGGTCGAGACGGTGAACGAGACCTAAATACACGTTCCCCTTTTTATCGTACTTTTCCCTGATATACTCTTTTATGATAGAAAGCATATCGGGATCTTTGCTCGCGTCCTCGCAGGAAGGCACGTTCTGCGGCTTTAATACCACTATTATATGATTGTCCTCGTGAAGTATCGTAAGTTCTTCCATAAATATCACTCGTTTATCCAAAGCCCGCTGTTTCCGCAGGGCAAAATAACGCCTTCTTCCTCCGTTTTAAGTCCTACCTCGTAGGCATCCGTCCTTCCGCCGCGCTTTCTTTTCACGGCTATTTCCAGAATATTTTTCATCACCTGCGGTTGAAGCCCCGTGGTATAGCTGTTGATAAGAAAGAACAACGGGTTATCCGAAAGCACCTTTTCGCAAAGCTCCACGAACGGGAACAGTTCCGTTTCCAGCTTCCACGTTTCGCCCGAAGGTCCTCTGCCGTACGAGGGTGGATCCATTATCACCGCGTCGTAACGCCTGCCCCTTCTGATTTCGCGCTCGACGAACTTTTTGCAATCGTCTATTATGTATCTGACGTACGCGTCTTTAAGCCCCGAAAGCCTTATGTTTTCGCCCGCGCGTTCTACCATGGCCTTTGCGGAATCGACATGACAGACCTTTGCCCCCGCCGCCGCGCACGCGACCGTCGCGCCGCCCGTATAAGCGAAAAGGTTAAGAACGCTTATTTCTCTGCCCGCGTTCTTAATCAGCTCGCGCATTTTATCCCAGTTTACGGCTTGCTCGGGGAAAAGCCCCGTGTGCTTAAACCCCATCGGCTTGACCTTGAATTTAAGGTCGCCGTAAGAAACCGTCCATTCCTCGGGCATTTTGCCCTTGAAAATCCACTTGCCGCCGCCCGTTTCGCTGCGCAGATATTTTGCGCAAAGTCCTTTGTAGCCGTCCATATCGACGGAGCTTTTCCAGATGACCTGCGGATCGGGGCGAAGAAGAGTTACCCCTCCCCAGCGTTCTAATTTATATCCGTCGCCCGTGGCGATTACGGAATAGTCCTTCCATTCGGCGACTTTCATTTATAATAACCTCTGAAATTTTACGAAATCCTACGCTCAGACCGAGCGCGACCGCGAAGCACGCGACCGCAGGGCGAGTGCCGCACGCAGCGACAAGACGTGCCGCTATATTTTCCGTTCTTTCACTTTTAATAAGGAAAGAGAGTGGTGCGGATTGCGACAGCTGGCGACAAACGCGAAGTGCGCGTACTATTTTCGTACGCAATCGAGCGTTTGGAAGCACGCATCGACAAGACGTGCCGCTATATTTTCCGTTCTTTCACTTTTAATAAGGAAAGAGAGTGGTGCGGATTGCGACAGCTGGCGACAAACGCGAAGTGCGCGTACTATTTTCGTACGCAATCGAGCGTTTGGAAGCACGCATCGACAAGACGTGCCGCTATATTTTCCGTTCTTTCACTTTTAATAAGGAAAGAGAGTGGTATAGATTGTCACAGCTGGCGAAGCGCGACCGCAGGGAGTGTACAAGAAAGTACACGACCAAGGCAAGCAAGCACGCAGTGACAAGATATGCCGCTATATTTTCTTATTAAGGATAATAGTGCAAGCCGCGCCGTTAATATCTATATCCTTTTTATAACCTTCCGCGTCTCCCTCGGCGACAGAATCGGCAAGCACTACCTTACGAAGCTCCGTGCCGTTTTCCAACACGTCTTTGATTTCTTTATCGTTCGTGACGTAATTCACGGTGATTCTGTCAACGACCTCGAAGCCCGCTTCTTTACGGAGCGACTGAATTTTGGAAATAAGCTCGCGCTCGACGCCTTCTTTACGAAGCTCGTCCGTCACGTTGGTATCCATAACGACGGTCATTCCCTTGTCGCTTGCGGAAACGTAGCCCTTCATGCTTTCGGAGAATATCTGCAAATCTTCGAGCGCGAACTCGAACTCGTCGCCCTCGAACTGCGTTTTATACGTTTCGCCCGCCTTAACACACGCAACCACCGCCGCCGCGTCGCAACTTTCGAGGAACTTTTTCACCTTGCCGAGCTTTGCGCCGTACTTCGGTCCGAGCGTTTTGAGCTGCGGTTTAAGCTTATACGCAACGAAAGAGGAAACGTCCGCAACGCGTTCTATCTCCTTAACGTTCAGTTCTTCCTTTGCAATCGAAAGCTCTTCTTCCGAAAGCTTTATATCGCGTTCGGAACAAACGAAAACCTTTGAAAGCGGCTGACGATTTTTGACGTTAGCGGTATTCCTGCACGCTCTGCCCAAAACAACTATGTCGAGAACGTTCTGCATACCGTTTTCCAAATCCTTGTCTATTGCCTTTTCGTCCGCTACGGGGAACGAGCAAAGGTGTACCGAAATCGGCGCGTCTTTATAGAACGCGGGAACTAAATTTTGATACATACTCTCCGCCATAAACGGAGTGAAGGGTGCGGTAAGCTTCGCCATAGTGACGAGTACGGTGTAAAGGGTGGTATAAGCCGCCGCCTTATCCTCCGTCATATCGTGTCCCCAATAGCGTTCTCTGCCGCGCCTTACATACCAGTTGGAAAGATCGTCCGTGAACTCCGAAAGCGCGCGCGCCGCGCCGTAAATATCGTATTCGCCGAGACCTTTATCGACCGTCAGAATAAGCGTGTTGAGCTTGGACAAAACCCACTTGTCCATAAGCGTAAGCTTGCAGTCCGCGAGGTTATAATCCGCGGGATTATACTTGTCGATTTCCGCATAGAGAACGAAGAACGCGTAAGTGTTCCAGAGCGTACCCATATACTTTCTCTGCGCTTCGGAAACGGCTTCCTCGTAAAATCTCGAAGGCAGCCACGGCGCAGAACCGGTATAGAAATACCATCTTACGGCGTCCGCACCCTGCTTATCGAGAACGGACCACGGATCTACGACGTTGCCCTTGTGCTTGCTCATTTTTATGCCGTTCTTGTCGTTGACGTGACCGAGAACGATACAGTTTTTGAACGGAGCTTTGCCGAAAAGCAAGGTCGAAATCGCGATAAGGGTATAGAACCAACCGCGCGTCTGATCCACGGCTTCCGAAATGAAGTCCGCGGGGAAATGCTTTTCAAACAATTCTTTATTTTCAAAAGGATAGTGGAACTGCGCGAAGGGCATCGAACCCGAATCGAACCAGCAGTCCATAACCTCTTTTTCTCTGCGGAACGTGCCGCCGCATTCGCACTCGAAGGTGCAGTTATCTATATACGGACGGTGAAGCTCTATGTCTCCGTCTATATGGCAAAGGTCTTTAAGCTCTTTTTTGCTGCCGATAACGTGAACCTTTCCGCACTTATCGCAAACCCACACGGGAAGCGGCGTACCCCAATAACGCTCGCGGGAAATGCCCCAATCGATAACGTTTTCGAGGAAGTTCCCCATTCTGCCGTTCTTGATCGTTTCGGGTATCCAGTTTATGGAATTGTTCGCCGCGATAAGCTGATCCTTTACGGCGGTCATTTTGATAAACCAGCTTCTTCTTGCGTAATAAATCAGCGGGGTGTCGCAACGCCAGCAGAACGGATAGCTATGCTCGAACGGAACTTCCGTAAAAAGAAGTCCGCGCTCTTTCAGATCCTTTATAACCGCCTTGTCGGCGTCCTTTACGAACATACCCGCAAACTTGCCCGTCTCTTCTGTCATTTTGCCGCGGGTATCGACGAGACATACGAAACCTATATCCCATTCCTTGCAGACTCTCGCGTCGTCCTCGCCGAACGCGGGCGCGTTGTGAACTATGCCCGTGCCGTCGTCCATAGTAACATAGTCGTCGGTGATGACGATGAACGCTTTTTTATTTTTCTCTACCGCGGCGGCGGTGAAATCGAACAGCGGTTCGTACTCCGCGTTCTCGTATTCCGCGCCCTTTTTAACGCCGATAAGCTCGTAATTTTCAAAATATTTGGGAACGAGAGCTTTGGCGAGAACGTAGGTATTGCCGTCCTCCGCCTTAATCTCCGCGTAGTCCTCTTTCGCGTTCATGCAAAGACAAACGTTGGAAGGAAGAGTCCAAGGCGTGGTCGTCCAAGCAAGGAAATACGCGTTTTCTCTGCCTTTCATCTTGAAGCGCGCGACTACGGAAACCTCTTTCACGTCCTTATAGCCCTGCGCCACCTCGTGCGAAGAAAGAGCCGTTCCGCAACGCGGGCAGTACGGCACTATTTTGTAGCCCTTATATAAAAGTCCTTTTTCCGCAATGGTCTTTACCGCCCACCAGACGGATTCGATGTACTTATCGTCGTAGGTGACGTACGGATTTTCCATATCCGCCCAGTAGCCTACGCGCTCGCTCATCTTTTCCCATTCGGTTTTGTATTTCCAGACGCTTTCTTTACATTTTTTAATGAACGGTTCGATGCCGTATTTTTCGATTTCCTGCTTGCCGTCTATGCCGAGCGTTTTTTCCACTTCGAGTTCGACGGGAAGCCCGTGGGTATCCCAGCCCGCCTTGCGAAGGCAGTGTTCGCCCTTCATAACGTGATAGCGGGGAATAATATCCTTGATAACGCGGGTGAGAATATGCCCTATGTGCGGCTTGCCGTTAGCGGTCGGAGGACCGTCGTAAAAGGTAAATTCTCTGTTTCCTTCGTTTTCTTCTTCGTTTTTCTCGAAAATATCGTTGTCTTTCCAGAATTTCAAGACTTCCTTTTCCCTGTCGAGAAAGTTAAGCGACGCGTCTACCTTCTTGTACATAAGTTTCGCTCCTTTATTATCTTTTTATCGTGTCTTTATCGC
>CAVBZJ010000120.1:0-5884 GCA_963599785.1 Anaerovoracaceae bacterium | reverse complement strand
AACTTCCAGAAGGCATACCCTGTCGTGCGAGTGCATAGTATCGCGAAGATTGCTTATCGCCCACAAAACCGTGTTTACCGCGGTATCGAACCCGACCGTATAATCGGTATACGCAAGGTCGTTGTCGATAGTGCCGGGGATTCCCATAACCTTTATGCCGAAGTTGTCGCTTAAATCCTTCGCGCCGCGGAACGTTCCGTCGCCGCCGATTACCACGAGTCCTTCTATTCCGTAAGCGGAGAGCGCGTCTACCGCCTGCTTCTGCACTTCTATATCCTTAAATTCGGGGCATCTTGCCGTTCTTAAAAACGTGCCGCCTCTGTGAATCATATCGGACACCGAACGCGAGCCGAGACGTGATATTTCGCCTTTTATAAGCCCCGCGTAACCGCGTTCCACTCCGTATATATCTATATTGTTGTAAAGAGCCGTACGAACTACGGATCTTATGCAAGCGTTCATTCCGGGCGCGTCGCCGCCGCTCGTTAATACCGCGATCCTTTTCATATCTGATACCTCTTTTGATTATTTATCTTCTTTATTCCGAATAATTGTACCACATTTCTTTTTAAAATGCTATTTTTTTACAAGCCTTTTAGTGCTTTTTCACGAAAAATATTACGTTCTCTTTGCCGAGCTTTCCCGTAAGCTCGCTGATTAGCCCTTCGCAACGGCGAACCGAGACGTGCGCGTCGTATTTTTTGCCGTTCATCGCGACTATTACGGGTATTTCCCCGACGTAAGATTCCGCTATGTCCAGAACGTCGTTAAGCTCGCCGTCTCTCCCCTCGGGAATAATCAGTCCGAGATATTCCTTTTCCGCGGGGGCGGAATGATCTTTTACGTCCTCTTTGATTTCGAGCTTGGTTATTCCGTCCGCAAGAATCGTGGGTTTTCCGTCTTTTATCTGCGTTTTGCCGGTAATTTTGACTATCTCTTCGTTATTTATGACCGCTTTCGCCCTCTCGAAAACCTTCGGGAACGCGACGACCTCTATACTGCCGTAAACGTCCTCTACGGTAATGAACGCCATAACCTGTCCGCTCTTCGTGGTAAGTCTCTTGAATTCGGAGATTATGCCGCCCATAACGACCTGCTCGCCGTCTTTGATTTCGGTATATTCTCTTTCGCCGTCCTCGTCCTCTTCGTAATATTCCATAAGCCCCGTATTGAACGAGAACTTCGCAAACTGCTCTTTATAATCTTCGAGCGGATGCCCCGAAAGGTATACGCCGACGACCGCCTTTTCGTTTATCAGCTTTTCTTTGGAGGAAAATTCGGGCATTTCGGGATAATCTATTTTTAGCCCCTCGTCCTCCTCGAACACAGTACCGAAAAAGCTTATCTGCATACTGTTTTTCTTTTTGTTCGCGTCCGATACCCTGTCCATATAGTCGGAATAAACCGCCATAAGCACGCTTCTGTTTTTACCGAACGAATCGCACGCGCCCGCAAGTATAAGGCTTTCTACGAGTCGTTTGTTTATGCCTATCGGCACGCCGCGGTTTATAAAATCCTCGAACGACGTGAACGCGCCGTTTTCCGTACGCTCTTTTATAAGGTCGTTTATGACCGCAAGTCCGACGTTCTTTATGCCGACGAGACCGAAACGGATTCCGCCGTCCTCGCACGAAAAATACGCTTTACTCTTATTCACGTCGGGCGTTAAAACCTTATAGTTATTGCCCTTTAAGTATGTTAAATATTTGGAAAGCTCGTCGATTTTATCTATTCGGTTATTAAGCAGCGAACAGAAAAATTCCACGGGGTAATACTTTTTGAGATACGCCGTCTGATAAGCAAGCACCGCGTAAGCCGCCGCGTGCGATTTGTTGAACGCGTACCTTGCGAAAGGTTTCATGTTATCGTAAACGCGTATCGCGACGTCCTCGGGAACGCCCCTTTTTATCGCGCCGTCTACGGGCAAGCCCGTATGGTCGTTGATACCGCCGTAAACGAATATCTCCTTTTGCTGTTCCATTATCTCGACCTTCTTTTTACCCATAGCCTTACGAACTATGTCCGCGTGTCCCAAGGTAAACCCGCCGAGGCTCTGGCAAATCTGCATAACCTGTTCCTGATAAACGAGTATGCCGTAGCTGTTTTTTAAGATAGGTTCGAGGAGCGGGTGGTCGTATTTTATCTCTGCGGGGTTATGCTTATTCTTTATGTACTGCGGTATGGAATCCATAGGTCCCGGACGGTACAAAGAAATTCCCGCGATAATATCTTCGAAAGTGGTCGGTTTCAGGTCTTTCATGAATCGCTTCATGCCCGGACTTTCAAGCTGGAACACCCCGTCCGTTTCTCCCGAACCGATAAGGTCGTACGTTCCCTTATCCTCATAACCCAAAACGTGGAAATCGAGGTCTACCCCGAAATCCTCTTTCGCGTACTGACACGCGAGCTGAACGTCGGTAAGCGTGCGAAGTCCCAAGAAGTCCATTTTGAGCATTCCGAGGGCTTCGACCTCTATC
The DNA here is from genome assembly GCA_963599785.1 of Anaerovoracaceae bacterium. GTDB lineage: Bacteria > Bacillota > Clostridia > Christensenellales > Borkfalkiaceae > UBA1259. The sequence goes on along the minus strand of CAVBZJ010000120.1, from coordinate 3,407 downwards.
ATATCGAACTGCGTGGTTATATCCTCGCCGTTCCTTTGCAGCGGAACGTTATCCATAATCGGCTTTTCGCATATGACGACGCCCGCCGCGTGCATACTCGTGTTTCGGGGAAGCCCTTCGCACTTTATAGCCATATCTATGATTTTGTGCAGCTCTTCGTCGTTATTATATATATCGATAAGGTCGGGAACGCCTACGTTAGTGCCGTCTTTAAGAAGCTCCATTCCGAGCGACTGCTTTATGGTGGACTTGCCGTCCATAAGCTTCGTCACCTTGTCCACGCTCGAATACGGAACGCGGTATACTCTCGCTACGTCCTTTATCGCCGCTTTACTCGCGAGCGTTCCGAACGTGACTATCTGCGCGACTCTGTCCGAACCGTATTTTCTTCTGACATACTCCACGACCTCGCCGCGGCGCGCGTCGGATATATCTACGTCGAAGTCGGGCATAGATACCCTTTCTCTGTTCAAAAATCTCTCGAAAATCAGGTTATAACGGAGCGGCTCAACGTCGGTTATTCCTATCGAATACGCGACTATACTCGAAACGCCCGAGCCTCTGCCCGCGCCTACGGGAATCCCCACGCTTCTCGCGTAATTGATAAAATCCCACACTATCAGATAATAGTCGCAAAAGCCCATCGAGCTTATAACGTCGAACTCGTAGTCGAAACGTTCCCGAATTTCGGGCGTTATCACAGAATAACGCTTTTTAAGCCCCGTTTCCGCAAGATTAAGGAGGTATTCCTTCGGCGTAGTGCCGTCGTCGGGAACGTACTTCGGTATAAGCGAATTATCCCTTATCGGATCTCCTTTCGCGGTCAGCGGAAAAACCTCTTCCGTGACCTTGTCCGCGATTTTGACGGTGTTTTCTATGGCTTCGGGAAGATATGAAAACAGCTCCTTCATCTCCTCGGGAGTTTTAAAGTACGCCTGATCGCTCTCCATTTTAAGACGCGTCGGATCGTCGAGAGTGGTTTTCATACTGATACACATAACCACGTCCTGCATCTCGGCGTCGTCGCGGTTAAGATAATGCACGTCGTTGGTCGCGGCAAGCGGAATGTTTAGCTCGCGCGAAAGCTTGATGATAAGCGGATTTATGCGCTTCTGGTCGGCAAGCCCGTGGTCCTGTATTTCGAGGTAGAAATCGTCTTTATAAATATCGCGGAGCATTTCCGCGGTCGCCTTCGCGCCCTCGTAATCGTTTTCCACAAGCTTTTTCTGCACTCTGCCCGCAAGACACGCAGAAAGACAAATAAGCCCTTCGCTGTATTTCGCAAGGGTTTTATAATCTATTCTCGGTTTATAATAAAACCCGTCCACATACGCGATGGAGTCGAGCTTTATCAGGTTTTTATAGCCCTTTTTGTTTTTGCAAAGAAGTATCAGGTGGTCGTAAGACTGCTTTTCGGTTTTGTTCGTATAGTCGTCGCAAACGTACATTTCGCAGCCGATTATGTATTTTATACCCGCCTTTTTAGCTTCCTCCGCAAAATAGAGCGTGCCGAACATATTGCCGTGGTCGGTTATCGCTACCGCGTCCATACCGCGCTCTTTGCACGCCTTAAAAAGCTTGTCTATGCGCGTCGCGCCGTCGAGCAAGCTGTATTCCGTATGTAAATGTAAGTGTACGAAATCGGACATTCTGTTTTCCTTCGTTATTTTCTTTCGTCTTTTATAAAATTTTTCCGTTTTCGGCTTTCGCCTTTTCCGCCGCCGCCGAAATCTTTCTTAATCTGTGATTTAAACAGCTCTTCGTTATGTTCAGCCTTTCCGCAAGCTCCGAAAGGGTATCCTCGGGATATTCCGTTCTCGCTTTCGCGGTCAGCATAAGCTCGGGTTTCAGAGAGGCGAGAACGCCGCTTTTTTCAAGAAATTCTATATCCTCCGCAAGCTTTAAAGAGGCTTCCACCTGTCTCGTAACGTTGCCGAGGTCGCAGTTCTTTCTCCTGTTGCTGTCGTTTTTCAGCTCTCTTTCAATCATTATGTCCGTAAGCCTTAAAACGGCCACGGGCGCGTGCAGAAACGCTATAAAATCTTTTATTTCTTCCGCGCTTTTAATGTATACGAGATAACTTTCTTTCCTTCTCGTGATGCGGGTTTTTATCCCGAAGCCCGCAAGCTTTTCGCTCGTTCTGCCCGCGGGGCGCGGGTGATAAAAAACAAGCTCCAAATGATAGCCCGTTCCGCTTGCTTCTCCGTTTTCGCCCGCGTTCGGCACGGTACAGCCGCCCGCCGACACGAAAAGCCCTCTTATAAACGAACGAAATTCCTCTTCGCCCTCAAAGGCTCTTCCGTAAAAGTCGAAGCTTAACGCGTAGCCCTCGGAGCATTTTTCGAGTATTCCAAGCTCCGCGAGTATTTCCGCCGCCCTTTCGCCCGACAAGCTCACCGTATAACGGTCCTTTTTGTTGAGCCTGTCCTCTTCGACGGCTATTTCGCGCAGTTCGTAGTTAAAAAGCGACAGGAAATAATCGGAAACGAGCGCGAGCGTGGTTTCTTCGGATACGGTAAACATCAAGCCCGTTTCCCCGCCCGATTCGTACAGCGCGCCCGAACCGCGTATAAGCCCCGCGAGAAACGCGCGCTTTAACTGCGGCTCTTTAACGTATTTGCCGAGTATCTCGGTTTTTATCACTTCGCCGAAATTCAACTTCCCGCTCTCCCCTTAAATTTTACGAATCTGAAATCGGGCGTTCTGCCGTTTATGTTGTCTATTCTGTCCTCGGGAATTTCCACGCGGGAAAGAAGCTTTTCCACGAGCGAAATTTCACCCACCCTTTGCGGAGTGTGCGCGTCCGAGCCGATTATAAACCGCACGCCCGTTCTCGCGACCTTATATAATTCCTCGTCCGAAAGGTGCGTTTTTTTGGCATTCAGCTCTATATAAGTGCCGTAATCCGCCGCCGCCTTCGCGACCTCCTCCGCGTCCGAAAAACAGCAGTAATTAAGGTGCGTTATCGCGTCCACGGGGTTCTTTTTTATAACGTTTATATAAGCCTTCGTGTTTTCCTTTATAAGTCTTTCGGAAGGCTTCGGGTTCTTTCTCTTCGACAGAAAAAAGTTCGGAATCGCCATAGAAAACAGCGCGCTGGGCTTGTACATAACGAATTTATGCACCCCCGCAAGGTACACGTCGAAATAATCGTACAGCTTTTCTTTGAGGTCGGTTTCCCCTTCCGTGCCGACGAAGTTCGATTCTATCCCGAGCAAAGTTCTCACACCCGTTTCCTCGGAAGCTTCCGCGCAGAGCCTTTTCATATCTTTAAGACACCCTTTTGTCAGCCCGAATACGGGGTGCGCGAAGCCGTGGTCGGAAATTCCTATTTCCTTTAACCCCTTTTCTTTCGCGGCAAGCGCGTTTTCTTCTATCGTTCCCTTGCCGTGGGAAAATATCGTGTG
>CAVBZJ010000119.1:0-5901 GCA_963599785.1 Anaerovoracaceae bacterium | reverse complement strand
CGCGTCTATCGTGTCCTCGCGCTGACCGTCCTTGATGTCATTCGTGTTCGGGTCGATTATATATCCCTCGATGTCGGTCATTACGATGTCGGTATTGCTTCCATCGCCGACGTGGAAAAACAAGATGTTTTCCGAGAGCATAGCTCGTACGCGTTTGATATCGCCCCAAACGGACTTGTTTTTGACCGTAACGCACGGCTCGCCGCTGTCTTCCCGGAACTGCCGCATGAGCGCTTGCCCGCCCTCTGCGCATTCGAAGTTCCAAATACGCGGAACCGTGCCGAGTCCTAACCCGCGAAAGCGTGTCAAAAGGTCGTTGAACCACGCGATGATTTTTCGAGACTGCGTAGGCGTTGAGTCTTGCCCCTCACGCTTCGGCGCGTTTTCGAACGTATCGAGGACTACCGCCTTTCCCGACGCCATGATTGCGAGCGGACAACACGACGTGCTGTCGTTGACCGTGCCTTCGTCAACGCCTATAATTAGCTGCGTTATGCGGTCGCCAGTAGCAACGAGCGACAGAATGTTGATTGCGTGTACCGCGCGGTTGAATTGCGGGTAAACCATGCCCGAAAAGTTGACGCACTCGCCGAGATACCAGTATCGATAGAATAACGGGTCTATCTCTTTCGCCTTTTCGATTTCGGCGAGCGTCGCGGGTTTTAAGAGCTTCGCGATGTCCTTGTACGTCGAATACAGCTCCGTTCCTCCGCCGCGAATACGGTCGGCGAAGTACTTATGCGACCAATGCGTTTTATTCGGGTGCGGGTTGAACGCCCAAACGACCTTTGCCGTTGGGGTTAGGAACTTATCCGCCGTGGTTTTGAAGCCGTCCAAGTGCAACGGGCTATTCGCTTTATTCGCCTCGTCGCAAATCGCCAAATCTAACCGCTTGTTCTTCGGCGTAAAGCCCTTTGTGCGGGTCGTGTCCTCCACGGTTTTTCCGTTGATACCGCCGAAGTAGACGTTCCCGCCAGTAACGCATTTATACGTCTTCTGCGACGCGAAGTAGGTAAAAAACCTCTCCACGCCCATTGCGGCGATTGTAGACGCAAACGACGCGCGGATAGTCTTCTCGATGTCGCCCTCGTTCGCGCACGTATACCAGACGTTTCCGCCTTGTAGCGCCGTCAGAGCAACCGCGTTCTCGTTCGTCGTGGTCTTGCCCGACGACCGCCCCGACCGCTCGATTATCTCGCGAACGTTAGGGTCGAAAAGCGGCTTAAACGGCTTCGGAATTTCACAGCGTAGCTCGCTCACGGGCTATCACCGCCCTCGCTGAAATCGCGAATAACAACGTCGATTTTAGGCAACGTCGCCCCGTCTTCGACGTCGAGAACCGACCTGTCTTTCCAGTCCTCTTTGCGACGGTTCTTCAACCAGAATACCTGCGCGGTCTGCGACGGCGGGATATACCTCCGATTCTTTTTGCTTTTTACCAGCTTCCCCGCCCCGTCGAAGACTTCTTCGGACTCCTCGACATAGTAGCCTTTCGCGCTTTTCGCGAGTGCGTTCTCTACCGCATCGTCCAGTCCGACGTTGCCTCTTTTTATAGCCTCGGCGAACTCGGGGTGCTTCTTTCGGTAGTCCGCCCACGTGTCGTAACTCACGCCGTACTTTGCGGCGAGGCTCATCTCCGTCTTTCCGTCCGCTATCTCTTTCTCGATGTCTTCTAAATGCGGCTTGATGTACGTATCGTATTTAGTTATCTGCTGTCTCGCCGTGGCTCTCACCTCCTTTACGGCATGAAAAAAGGACGATTGCTCGTCCCTCGTGGTTTTTGTGTAGTTGTTTAGTCGTCGTCTTCTTGGTCATCGACAAGCTCTCCCGCGCCTAACTTGCGATAATACTCTATTCGCTCTCTTTGGTGCGCGATGTAAGGCTCTACGCTTCTTTGTATCTTTTGTGCGGCTTCGTCCGTCCTGCCTTTAAGAGACTCCGCTAACTCGCGATACGTCCGCATATGAACTTTAGCCTCAGCAATCTTGTAATCGACGTAATTCATTTTGCCTGCTTCGTATTGCTCATAAAGCAGATCATCTTCTCTTCCCGACGTTTTTATCCAGTTCGAATATATCTCTTGCGTCGTCAATTCCATATCTCCTATACCCCACCTTGTAATAGTCCCAAAGTGATACAACCTTATCAATCGTCCTACCATGTTGCGAATCGTCCCCGTTGTCTTGCACCGTCGGCGGTTCGTCTACGCTCAAATCTTCCGAACTGAACCGATAAACGTACTTATCGTCCATTCCGTAGAGCGTCTTCATACCCGTGCCGACGAATAGCCCATAGTCTGCCTTGCTGAACGAATGCTCCGTCTCTGCCGTCGGGTGATTATGTATAACCACGGCGCCCTTAAGCTTCTCTCTTGGGAAGTCGTCAAGAACTCCGTCTCTTCGCCCTTTCGATTTATACACCTCTCCGTCTGCTGTCAGAACGAAAGCATACTCAACTTTGCGGTCGCGATACTTCTCTTTGAAAAGTCCGAGCCACTTTTTCAGCTCTTCCGCTCCGCGATACCGTCCGATCGGCTTTTCATCGTCGTAACTCGGCGTTATCGTTTCGTCGTCGTCCGGGAATGCGTCTCCCCGGGCACGAAGCCCTTTCGCCCTCATAGGCTTTGGGAACGTCGTCCACTCCCTCGGCTCTTCCTCCGACGCTACGCCCATGCGCGTTGCTATGTCTTCTTTCTTCCGACGCTCCGCTTCGTGCAGTTCGCGCCAAAGCTCGGGCGGAGATTTTCCCGCGGTATCGATGTCGTACCGCTTGCACAAGCCGTATAGTCTTCGCAGTACGTTCATTCTACCACACTCCTTTTCTTTTTGCAATACTTTTTTCGGACACTCCCCGCAAATGAAAACGACAGCCGTTTCCGACCGCCGTTTCGAGGGGAAAAAATATGATTTTCAGAGAACCTGCGACTATCTCTTTGTCCGTCTTTTCGACGATAATATTTTAACACATCTTTTGTTACACCGTGTTACAAACTTTTTCTTTTACTTTTGTATAACTTTATGATTTATTAAATATTTTTGGCGTTTTTTACGTCATTTTAGTTGACAGCGTCCTATATATATGTTAGAATATAGGTGCAATCAGGGAGAATCCCCGAAATAAAAAAAGAGCCCCGAACGGTGCAATCGCCAAATCACGACCGAACGGGGAGGCACGGCGGAATCGCCTATGCGGGAACATTTTAGCATAGACCTCCGCGGCGTGTCAAGGAGGTTTTTATGAAAAAGTTATATTACATCAGCACTAACGGTTACGACTGCATCGTCTCTGCGGACGAAGAGGCAAATATCGTCAAAATTTTCGAGCAAACCGACTTTCCCGCGGAATGGGACTACGACGTTGCAAATCGCCGCGAATTGACGGAAGACGGCTTCTTCGGAACGATTCTGAACAGCGTCGAAGATGACAGCAGTTGGGCAGAATTGGACGTCAACGCTGACGAAATCGAATCGGTTTTTGCAAACGACAACATTTTAGCCGTCAGAGAATTTTAATCGCAGAGCACGGGCGTCTCGCCCGTAATGCGGGAGCGCGTACGGTTGCAACCCCCGAGGGCGCAAAAAGGAGGATGTTATGAGTTTTGGCAATAAAGGTTATGTAGGTTGGTCGATGTCGGAGAACGCGGCGAATGCGTACGCGACGGGCGAAAAGCCCCTCAGCAAATGGACGAAAGACGAGGTTTTGTCGGCGGTCGAGGACATCGCGCCCGAAAAGGTAGACCTCGTCAAAAAACTGCCTATGACGGTTATCAAAAGCAAGCTGCTGTCATACTCTTCTTGGCATCACACGGCGAAATTTTACAATCAAACGGACTTCTACTCCGTCGACGAAGACGCAGTCGCAGACCTCGACGCCGAGACCGTCGAAAAGTGGCTCCGCGAGCACGAAGAGGACAAAAAGCAGTCGAAGGCGCAAGCGACGGAAGCGCCGACGAAGCGCAAAGGCGCTATCGACTACATCGTTTGGTCGGGGACGCGCAACCACCCGAAGGCGAATAAAGAGCGCCTCGAACACGTTTTTATCGAGGAAAAAGGTTGCTTTTACATCGTAACCGACGAAAAAGGATCGGAGCTTCTCCGCAAGAAAAAAGGCTCGAACGGCACGTCCGTTACGTATGACAAATAAATCTCTTGCCGCGCGGGGCGGCTATTCCCCGCAAAGGAGTATTTTATGACAAAACCCGAAATCTACATTTTAGGACAAATCATCGGGCGCGTTTGCCGCGAACTCGACGACCGACATCTCTCTTCCGTCAGCTCTAACGCGCGGAATCAAATTCCCGCTAACCCCTCTCACGCCTTTTCGATCGTTATGATCGGCGCGGCGAAAAACCGTCTGCTCAACGGCGATCTGGACGACTTTTTGACCGCCAAAATATCCGAACTGCCGTCATCGCTGCCGACAAAGCCGTTCACGTCCGAAGAATACGCAGTCTTTACCCTCGGCGCGGCAAAGTGCAACCCGAAGACCGCGAGCGATATTATCGGCGAACTGAATATGACGCAGACGGAGATCGCCTCCGCCCTACCCGTCGCGCAACGCACGGTTTCTCGGTGGGCGACCGAAAAAGCCACCCCCGACGTTTATCACCACGCGCTTTTAGACAATCTCCTCGCGCATCAGATTTACGACTAAAATCTATTGACAAACGTCCACGGTTGTGATAATATGACAGCGTAGGTTGTTAGTAGTGTGATAATCTACATAGGGAATAATTTCAGAGAAAGGCACCTTTTGAGGTGTCTTTTCTCTTTTTTTCGCCCACTGTCCAAAAAAATGCAAAAAATTTTTCAAAAAGGTATTGACATACCCCCCCCCGACTATGCTATTATGACGTCGAGGCAAGATTTTATACAATAAATTCATATCGATTTTGTATAGCTTTCATTAAATTGCCTTTTGTCCACCCCGCAAGGGGTGCGTGAGTTGCAATAGTAGTGTTTACGTTTATGTAAACAAAATGAGAAAAGCACTTTTTCAAGTGCTTTTTTTCGTTGTCTTTTTATTCCGTTTTTGAATATTCGTCTACTCCGCGAAAGGCTATTAGCCTAATATTCTCGTAGCTGTAGTATCGCCTATACCGCCTTGTCATTTCGACCGCGATTTTCTCATAGCTCTCGCCCTCGATGTACTTCCGCCTCAGCACCTCGCCGTACGGGAACGGCAACGCTTGCAGCTTCTCCTCGATGTGCTTTCGCTTCCGCTCGCCCTCGATAATAACTGCCGCGTACTTTTCTGCATAACGTGTTATTTCGTCCATCATTTTCTCCAACGTCTCGTTGTTCCCTCCGCCTTGCACTGGCTCTGACGTTCCGCCGATACGCAGGTTGTACATGCGCCCGCGCAGTTCGCGGATATGCCTCGACAGCCCCTCCATTCGCACGATGTCTGAACGGTATTCCCGCAACTCTTTATATGCTTCGTCGCGTGTCATTCTTTGTCCTCCTTCAATCGTAAGTACTTCCTACTATTTCAAAACAGCCTTGTGTGGTAGATTTTACCGCGATGATGTCTCCCTCAAAAATCTTTACGCCCTTCGAATCGATAAAACCCGTAAACTGTCCGACCGTCTCGGGAATAACCTCAGTGATTCCGCCAATATTGTTATCGTACGTGTCCGTTCCGTCGATGATAAAATATTTATCGACCGAATCGCCATAGTAATCGGTTTGATGAACTATTCCGCCGTAAACCCATTCGCCCGTATCTACGTCCTTTCCGCGGTATAGAATTTCTCTCATAGCTCTTCCTCCAAAAACTTTTCCGCCAACTCCTCAATTTTCGCATAGCCGATAACCGCCTCGAGCTGTCCGTCCCTATGCCTTATCGTGCAGTTGTTTTGCAACAACTTGACGAATCTTTCAACCGTTCTTCTCGGTGGTT
>CAVBZJ010000118.1:0-5969 GCA_963599785.1 Anaerovoracaceae bacterium | reverse complement strand
GTGTTAAGATAGCCTTCCTCGCCGAAGTCCGAGCGATAACCTTCTTCAAGGCTTTCGTCCGTCCATTCGGGATCCTTCACCAGCCACGAAACCGAATTTTCCGCGCTGTTACCGCTTTCATCCTCCGCTTTGACGGTAAAGGTGAATACTCCCGCTTCCGTAACGGCATAGCTGTCGTTCATTTTGTTATAGGAAACCTCTTTGCTTTCCCCGCCGTACGGCGCGAAATACAAGTGTTTTTCCGTGCTTACCTCGGAAGCGTCCTCAATCTCTACCGTCGGTAAAAAGCCGCCGTCGGTCTCGCCCAAAAACACGTCGTTCGGCACGTTCGTGAATTTTATAACGGGATTTTCGGAATCTATTACCGTAAACTCAATTTCGAGTTTAAGCTTTTCGGAATAAACGTATACCGCGGTATATTTTGCGGGCGCGAGAGAAAACGAAGAATATTCGCTCTCTTCGGCAAAGCCATTATCGCCCGTCACGCGGTACGTTATCGCGTACGACACCGTTTCGCCTTCCGCGTTTTCGACGTGTGCGGACGGAAGCTCTATCTCCTCCGCATAATTTATAACGTTCCCCTCGGGAAAAGCCCTGTCGAGAACTATTTTATATCCCGCTTCGTCGTTCTTATTTCCGCAAGCCGCAATTCCCGCCGCAGCGAAAATCGCCGCAAACGCAAACAATATCGCGGTTATTCTTGTTTTTAACGCTTTCATCTCGGATTTCCTCCTATATTTCCTTTGCCGTCTTATCCCGTTTTATCAACGAACCGCCGCGCCGCCGGTCGGCGGCGCGACTTCCCGTTTAATCGTCTATTATCTCGCGACGTACGCGTCGTAGCTCTTTATATAGCTTTCCCAACCGCGCGAGTAATAATCATAGGTCGCTTTCGCTATGTCCGAAACCGCCGTATACGAGCCGCCGAAAATATCCTTCGCTATTTCCTTGTTCGGATTTTTACTGTCGTAATACCAGTTAAAGCCCGAAACCTGCACGAGCGGATCGTTAAGGTGAGACGTATCGACGACTACTACGCTTTCCTTATCCGCTACCTTTCTGAAACTTTTTATAAGGTCGCTTATGGTAAAGCCCATATCCTCATCCGTGGGAATATATCCGAACGGAAGCACGGAAGAACCCGAAGCGGCCTGCGCCGCTATTTTCTGCGCTCTGTCCGAACAAAGATAGGTTATAAATTTCTTTATGGCGTCTTTATTTTTTGCGGATTTGGGAATAACGAGCTGATTACACTGATTTTCCACCACGACGTTGCGCGCTTCTTTAATTATTGCCACGTCCTTTTCGGTAACGCCCGCGGGAAGCTCGCCCTTTCCGTCAACGTAGTCCACGACCTTTGCAAGCGTCGTGTCGTCGTTGATGCTCTCCGTACGGGAGGTTATCGCGCTTATAACGGGCATTTTCATCGCGAGTATGCCTTGGTCTCGGTCTTTAAGCACGCCCTGCTCAAAAAAGACGGAAACCTCTCTTTCCAACCATTCGCCGATATACGCAAACGCAAAACGCTGCGTTTCGTTCTTTTTGAACTTTCCACCGTAGAACACCTGATCGAGGTCCTTATACCCCATAGAGCCGCTTTCCTTATGCAGATACTGCATATCCACGCCGCGCTTGCAAAGCTTTTCCGCAAGCGCGTAAACGGCTTCTATCGCCGCCTCGTTATCTTTAACCATTTTGGGCGAAGTACGGCAAAACTCCCATTCGCCCGCGTCGTTCAGCGCGTAACCGTCGAAATATTTCTGATTCGTCTCGTATCCCAGCATTTGCGCAAACCAACCGTGGAATGCGTACACGAGATATTCGCCGCCCTGCTTATCGTTCAGAGCGCCCGCAGTAAGATATACGCCCTTATTATACAGTTCTTCGCCCAGCGCGAAAAATTCGTCGGTAGTTCTCGGAAGCGTATAATTACCCTTGCCGAGAGTCGCGTCTAAAACGGAGGAATTGTAAACCCAGTTCCAGCCCGTTCTTCTGTTTAGGGAAAGCTGATAGAATTTTCCGTTTTCATTATAGAAATCTATCATCTCGGGATTGATTTTATCCCTTACCTTAACGTTCTCCCCGTAAACGGTCATATCGTAAACGTCCGAAATATCTTCGAGAGAGGACGCCATATTGAACATTCCTATTTCTATCTGATGCAAATCGCTCGCGCCGACGCCTGCGGAAATATTGCCCTGCGCGGTCGGATTTGACGAGCTTGAACGAAGCTTTATATATACGTCCGTATCCACGTTGTCCATATAATCCTTGGTAACTGCTTCCAGCCATTCTTTGCCGAAGCCGCCCGCGTAATAGCTGAACTCGAACTTAATCGGTCTGTCTGCGTATTCGCCAGCAGAGGGATCTTTGCCTCCGCAGCCGCAACAAAAACCTATCGCAAGAAGCGACGCAAGTATAACTCCTAAAAGCTTTTTCATTTTTGGAAATTCTCCTTTTCATATTTACAGAAGAGAAAAGACTCCTCTTCTCGTTTTCGTTTTTTAATTACCGCCACTATTTTACAAGATTTTTAACCGTTTCGTTTTTTACGATCTCGGTTAAGGCTCGTTTTTTATTCCTCGGCATATTTTACTTTGTCGCAGAAGCTATCACCATTTAATCACCCTTTAAGTCCGCCGCCCATCTGAATATCCATAAGGCTTCTCTGGAATATCGCGTACAGCGTGACCGTCGGAATCATACAGGTTATAAGCCCCGCAAAAAACACGGGATATTGCAGAGTTTTTCTCACTACGTCCTGATAAAGATACAAGCCGTATGCAAGTGTCGGCAAATGCGGAAAGAAAATCAGCGGCGTATCAGCGTCGGTCCACATTACTATGAACTCCGAAAGAACGAGCGCACACATAGGCGAAATCACCTGCGGAAGCATTATGGAAAAGAACGTTTTGAAATGCCCCGCGCCGTCTATCATCGCGGCTTCCGCATAACCCCAGCTTAACGTTTTGAACGTACTGTAAAGTATTATGAATCCGCCGCTCAACGTCGTCGCGTTCAATATAACGTAGGTAGGCGAATCGTATGTGCCTATCGCCTTGCTGAACTTCAAAGCGCTCGCCATAGAACCCATTATCGGGAGCATCATCGTAACTATCGCGAAGGTGTATACGAAATTCCGCCCGAAAAATTTGTATTTGGCTATAACGTACGCCGCCATCGCGGAAAACAATATTCCGAGAACGCTTCTGCCGCACGAATACCAGATACTGTTTAAAAGCATCGTCGGCACGCTCGTTTCCTCTGCGGCAAGCTCCGTCCAAGCGTCCGCATAGTTCTTTATAAGAAAGCGCGAGGGCAGCGACAAAACGTATTCGTTATTGTATTCAGCCCACGATTTTAGCGAGGCAAGCACCGCCCATATATAAGGCACTGCTATCACTATCGCATATACAACGAATATTATAAACACCGCAACGCGCACGGGCGAGGTGGTAAATTTCTTCTTCGCTTTCATCAATAGTCCACCTCCGGATTGATTTTACTCATTAAAAATCTTATTCCGAAAACTATCGGCAGCGCGGCTACCGTAAAGAATATGCCGACCGCGGACGGATAGTTGTACATTCCGCCCCTTACCTCGTTGAATATCCAGAACGAAAGAGTGAACGTGTTCGCCGCGCCGTTCGTGAAATAAAGAATAGGTCCGCTCGCCATAAAAAGTTGCGTAAAATGCAGGACGAGAAGAGTGGAAAGAGTTTCCCACACAAGCGGGGAAATTATGCTCCAAAACTCCCGCCAAGGGCTGCACCCGTCAAGAGCCGCCGCCTCGAAATATTCGGTCGGAATTCTGTTCATCGCGCCCATAAGTATAAGGTAGTTCATCCCGAAGCCCGAAAGCGCGACGTAAACGAGTATATAGTTGGTTGCGGTGGCGGGGTTTGTGACAAATTCCTCGTAGCCCGATCCCGTAAGCAGCTTTAACACCTCCCAAAGCGGTCCGTAAACCTCCGTTACCGCAATGAAAATCGTTACCGATATAACGGGAGCTATTACGCTCGGAAGAAAAAAGAAAAATCTGAAAAACTTATAACCCGCAAGCTTCTTAAACAGGAAAAACGCGATAAGGTATGAAACGAATATCTTTGCAAGCCCCAACAGAAAATATTTCAGCGTGTTAAGAAGCGAAGCGTAGATCGTGCTGTCCGCAAACGCAAGCTCTGTAAAAAGTCGCTCGAAATTATTGAACGTGAGCGGCGAAGAACCTATTTCTCCGTCTGTGAACGCAAGAAGTATCGAACCCGCGTTTACTATGAAATATTTTATTATTTCCCAAGCGGCGGGAATAAGCATAACGTAGCAGAAAATAAGAGCCGCTCTTTTCCCCTTATTCGCTTTAATTTTCGGTTTTTCCTTATCCATTTTCCGTAATTCCTTTATTACATTAAGGTTTTCGCGTGCGTTTACCGCGCTCGCAATGAGTCTAATCGCGTGAATATCGCTCGCATAAAGCGTGTATAACGAAACGCGTCAGGCAGGGATAACGAACGCGCCCTCGCCCGCGCCGAGGTTTAAGCGAAGCGTTCCGTCCGCAAGCTTAACCTTTTCCGTTTTCATTCCGTTCGCACCGCCCGTATACACGAGAGCTTCCGAACAGCCGGTAAACCGAAGGGTAAGCGTATTGCTTCTGCCCTTCATCGGCACGGAATAGTTTACGAACATATAGCCGTCTCTGTCGCCCTTTTTAAAGCACCCCGCAATCGCGTCTAACCTCGCGGAGCTTTTTCCCGCGTCGAGTACGCCCGTATTTCTTATGGTAATATCGGATACCGTCTCGAAGGCTTCGGCATTTTCGGAATTCGTTTCGTCTGCCGCAGAGAAGGTTTTTACTCCCTGCCACTCGAAAGCGTTTAATACTTCGTAAAAGCCGAGGTAAGCGTCGTTTGCAGCCTTAACGTGTTCGTAAATGCGCTTTTCACCGTCGTTCATTATGCCGTAAATCCCCACGGACGGCGCGGAATTATACGCGAAATACTCAAAAAGCTTCGCGCCCATAGCCATACCCGTAACAAGCTGAAAAGAAACCATTTCTTTACAGCTTACGTCCGTCTGCGTGGGATTTGAGAAGGTCTGCACGCATATCCCGTAAACGCCCTCGTCGCCTGCCGCCGCGGCTTCGTTATACGCCTTGTTCGCCTGCGCCACGAGAAGAAGGTCGGATAAATACGAATATCTGATTTCGTTCGGCTGCTGCTCCGTAAACGGATAGTTATCCAGACAAACGCTCTTTCTGCCCTTCACGTTCTTCACTATTTTATCTATAAACTCTTCGACGTATTCGCCGTAGTTATGATATGAAAGCATTTTCGGAGTAGCGTAACTCGGTAATAAATTCATATGAAAATAGCTCGTTTCCGAATAGTAAGTATTATACCATTCTATAAGCTTGCCGTAGTCCTTTATGTTGTCGTAAACGGGTTCGTCCGCCATATAAAACCCCTTCACCTCGGGCATTTCGCTAAATTCCGTCGTGACGTTACGCTTCGGAATAGTATAGTAATTGCCTATCGACTCGCCTGCGTTGTATTTGTCGCGCTTTGTCGTATCGTCGTCGTTCACGAAATAATCGGGATCGTTGTAATGATTCCTTATATAAACGTCAAGTCCCGCTTTTCCCGCGTTCTTTATCGCTTCCTTGTATTTTTCGGTTATCTTGCCGTTTTCCGTAAAATCGCAATAATCCTGCGTTAAAATATAACCCGAAAACCCGAGCGAGGCGTATTCTTCAAGGCTGTCGAACGGATTCGGAGGGAGGTCTGCTATCGTAACGAATTTCTGTGCCGAAACGTAGTCCTTGGGATCAAGCGAATTCGTTTTGTTTCCGCCGTTTTCGCCGTTACCGCTGCCGGTGCAGCCCGCGGAAAACAGCAACAGTCCCGCAAGCGACAAACCTACTAACGTTTTTCTCTTATTTTTCATATATTTTTCTCTCCTTTACGGTAGTATTC
>CAVBZJ010000117.1:1587-5979 GCA_963599785.1 Anaerovoracaceae bacterium | reverse complement strand
AAGAGACAGCTATATCGGGTATGACGTACGAAATATAAAGCACGGGAACGAAAACGTTTTTAACGTTCTCGCAAAAAATCAGAATAAGCAAAAACGCCGCAAGATACCCGTAAACGGCAAAAAACGTCAACTTAAAAAACCAGCATATAAGTCCGTAAATAAGCGCGGCGGGAACAAAATACCCGCTCTCTAATATCCGCCCGAGCTTTTCCGCGGGCGTGCCTTCTCTTTTTTCTAACATTCTTCTTTCCCTGTTTCTTCTTCCGTAACGCCGCATTCCTCTTCGTTTTTACGGTCGGTTTCCTTCGGTAATTCCTCGACGCCCTTCTCGCAAACCGCTTGCTTAGGCAAAGAATTTTCCAGCCCAGCAAGAAGCAATATCGGGGTTAAGTATGTGAAAATATCCACCGCGGGCGACTGGTCGAAAATACCCGAAAGCGCAACCCCGCCTATCGCGAGAAGATAGAAAATGCGTTTTCTGTCAAAATTTTTGAACAAAAGCTTATACTTGACCGCGTAAAAATAGCTCGTTAAAGCCGTGCCTATCACGCCGAGAGAACAAAGCCATTGTATTAAGGTGTTATGCGCAAGCACCACGTTCGTGCGGAGGCTCGGCAAAACTTCGTCCGAAATAAACCCGTAACCGAACACGGGATACTCGTAAAATCTGTCCCAGCACCATTCCCAAAGGCTGTCTCTGCCGTTAAGTCCTCTGCTTAACTTATCTATAATCATTCCCGCAAATTCAAGCACTTTGTTCCTGAATTTATACGCGCCGAGCGCGGCGATCACGAGAAGAACTATCGTAGCGATTAAAAAGTTGCGTTTCTTCGGCGAATAAACGATAAACATAACGTATACCGCTATAAGCACGGGCAAGGATACCGCCATCATAGTGCGGCAACAGCTTAAAAATACCGCGAACATAAGGTACAGGCACAGAAGGAAAAACGGCACGTCGGTTTTTTTGCCGACACCGAGCTTAAATGCCCCCGCCATACCGAGCATAAGGTAAATAGCCGCGGTATTTAAGCATTGCGCCGAGAAAAAGAACACTCTCTGATCAACTACCTGCCCGTCGAAGATATTACCGTTTCTGTATTTTGCGTAAATTATTTCGAGCGAAATAAAAACCGCGCCGATAACGAACACCTTCGCGAGGTACGTTCCGAAATCTTCCGTACAATTTATCGCGAAGATATAAAAGAGCATAACCGCGAGAGAAAGCCCCGCCACGACGAAAAACTGCGCTATATCGAACCTCGATATTCCGCCGAGCAGAAACGCCGCGTCCAGAATGAGAAGCGGATAAAAAAGCCTTCCCTTTTTAAGCTTTCCCTTTTCCTTCACGAATGTTTTTATCGAAAACGCTATAAAAGAAGTTCCCGCAATCGCAACCGATAAGGCAAACAGAACCGCCGTATTCGTCGTCATTTCGTCGAACGCGCCGTCTATGTTCTGAATAAAAAACGAAACGTACAGAATAAGCGCGTACGCGTTGTTTATCTTTTTGCAGAAAAGAAAAATGCAGGCGAGAACGAGCGCAAAACCCGCGACGACCGCTTCGGTAGAACCTAAAAACCAACATAAAAACGCGTAGCAGAAAACCGCGGGAACAAGCCAGACGGACTCGAATATCCGCCGCACCGTTCCGCACGTTCCGAACGCGTTTTCAGTCATTACGTTTTCCGTATTAAAGCCCATATAAAATCGCCGACTTTTCGGCAAGCTCCTCTCTTTTTCCGCCTTTTCTTATTAAAATACTTCGTTTTCCGCCGACTTGCACGAGCCGCCGCCTTTCCCCCAACGACTATTCCATATCCTCGAAAAGCTCTATCGCCTTTTTAACGGCAGCGTCCATATTTATGTATTCGTATTTGGCAAGCCTTCCCAAAAGGTAAAGATTTTTATACCCCGCGGCTTCCTCTTCGTACTTTTTATATTTCGCAAGATTTTCCGCCGTCGGCACGGGATAATAAGGCTTACCCGAATTTTTTCTGCATTTTTTTGGGTATTCCTTCATTATGACAGACTTATCGCACTTGTCGCAGGTGAATTTGGTAAATTCCGAAACCCTCGTATACCTGTGCGAAGCCGTGAAATTCACGACAGCCGCGCGCTGAACGGAAGGCTTGTTGTAAACCTTCGTTTTGAATTTAAGCGTTCTGTAAGGGAGCGCGCCGTAGCGGTAATTAAACAGTTCTTCCACCCTGCCCGTAAAGATAACCGTGCCGTCGAATTCTTTGCCTTTATAATAAATCGTGCCGTTATTGAGCGCGATAAGCTTCGTCGCGTCCGTTTTTAATTTAAGCTTTATGCGCGGGTGACGGAGAATGTTGTTCACCATTTCGGAAAAACCGTTTTTCGGCATAAACTGATACTCGTCCGTAAAATATCCGCATTTATCGGAAACGGAGACGGGTACGCGGTTTATAACCGTTCCGCCTATTTCCTCGGGGCGCATACCCCACTGCTTTTTGGTATATTTAAAATATATGTTTTTATAAACGAACTCCGCAAACGCGCGAATTTCGGGGTTTTTATGGTTTTTAAGCGCGAGTATAGACTCCGAATTTCCTTCGCCTATTTCGTCGATAAGCACCTTTCTTATGCGCTCCGCCTTATCCTTCGGGTAGCAAAGAGACAGAGACCTTAAATTAAACGGCACGGGAACGAGCCTGCCTTTAACGTTCGCAAGAACCTTATGCTCGTATTTTCTCCACTCGGTAAAGCGGGAAAGAAAATCGAACACCTCTTTGTCCTCGGTGTGAAAAATATGCGGACCGTAAGGCTGAATCCTTATTCCGTTCTTATCGACGTAATCGTACGCGTTGCCGCCGAGCGTTCCGCGTTTATCGAGAACGGTAACGTCTCTGCCGTTTTCGGCGAGAAGCCTCGCTATCGTCGCGCCGGAAAGCCCCGCGCCCACAACTATTATCTTTTCCATTATATTCTCCTCCACGCGAAAAAACGCTGCGCGCGGTTAATTACTTCGCCACTGTTTACTTCTCGGTTATTTGCCGCTTTTTATTTTCGACTTAATGATTTTTCGCTTTAAGCTCGTTCAAGAATTCGGTTATCCGCTCGGTTGCGGCAACGAGGCTCTTCATCGAATACGCGTAAGAAATTCTGACGTAATACTTTCCGAACTCCCCGAACGCGCTGCCGGGGACTACCGCCACCCGCTTTTCGTCGAGAAGCTTTACCGCGAACTCTTCCCCCGTCATTCCCGTGCTTTTCACGCAAGGAAAGAGATAAAACGTGCCTTTCGGCTCGAAACAGGTAAGCCCCGCTTCCGTAAGGGTTCTGTATAAATATTTTCTTCTTTTATCGTACTCGTTCCGCATTTCGGCGACTACCGCGTAGCCGTCTTCTTTGCCGCGGGTAAGCCCCGCAAGCGCGGCGTACTGCGAAATTATCGGCGCGCAAATCGCCGTGTACTGATGAATTTTAAGTATCGCCTTCATAACGGGTTCGGGCGCGCAGACGTAACCGATACGCCAGCCCGTCATCGCGAACGACTTGGAAAACCCGCTGATAAGCGCAACTCTTCCTTCAAGCTCTTTAAAAGACGCCGCCGAACGGAAAGGCTCTTCACCGTAAGTAAGCTCGGCGTAGATTTCGTCCGTCACCACGAACAGGTCGTGCTTTAATATGACGGGTATTATTTTTTCTATGTATTCCTTTTCCATAACTCCGCCCGTGGGATTGTTGGGATAAGGAAAAATAAGGGCTTTCGTTTTTTCTGTTATAACCGATTCCAAAGCTTCGGGCGTGAGCTTAAAGCCCGTTTCGCCGTCGGTGGGAACGGGTACGGGTTTGCCGCCCGCAAGCTCCACGCAGGGCGCGTAAGAAACGTACGCGGGATCGGGAATCAGAATTTCGTCGTCCTCGTCCGTAATCGCGCGGAGCGTCGCGTCTATCGCCTCGCTCGCGCCGACGGTTACGACTATATCTTCCGCGGAAAACCGCACGTCAAAACGCGCCGCGAGGTAAGAAGAAATTTCTTCCCGAAGCGGCAGAAGCCCTTTGTTTGAGGTGTATTGCGTGTAGCCCTTCTGAACGGTTTTTATACCCGCCTCTCTGATGTTCCACGGCGTTATGAAATCGGGTTCGCCTACGCCCAGCGAAATAACGTCCTTCATTTCGGACGCCATATCGAAAAATTTTCTGATACCCGAGGGTTTTAAGCTTTTAGCCCTGCGGCTTACGAAATCTCTCACGCCTGTACTATCTGCCTTTCAATTTCTTCGGCGGGGCGGGTTATCTGCCCTTCTATTTTGTATTTTTTAAGTATAAAATGGGTGGCAACCCCCGTTATGCCGTTTATTACCGAAAGCTTTTCGGCGATAAATTTCGCAATATCGGTGATGCCGTCGCCCTCTACGAACA
>CAVBZJ010000117.1:0-1577 GCA_963599785.1 Anaerovoracaceae bacterium | reverse complement strand
GATAAAGACTCTGCACTTCCTTAAAAGAATACAGCTCCTCGGCGTACGCGTCGAAGCCTTTAAGCTTTTGCGGCGCAACCTTGACCTCTATGAGAGCCTGAACTTTTTTGTCCTCTACTATTTCGGTGTTGACGATTGCGGCGTATTTGACTATCGCGCCCTTTTCTTCGAGCGAGCGCACCGCGGCTTCCGCTTCTTTTTCGGTCGCGCCGGTGATGTCCGCAAGCTGTTTATAAGAATATCTCGCGTTCTCCGTGAGAAGTCCGAGCAGTTCTTTTTCGAGTTGATTCATAAAAAATACACTCCCGCCGTAATTATCCTATTATAATAGATGATAACATTATACATTCAAAGAAGCCCTTTTGTCAATACATAAGTTGATTTTATTTTTTCTTTGTGATAGAATAAAGAAAGCCGCAAGGGCGAAAGGAAGCGAAATCGTTAAGAAAAATGGTAAGAATCTGGGCAAAGGTAATGAAAAACGGGAAGATAATGAAGCAGTTCGTATACGAACGCGAGGGAACGACGGACTATTCGATATTTTTTGAATACGTCAGGGATATATGCGAAGCCCTCGATATACCCACGCCCGTGCTTATCAAAACGCATTTGTTCAACTACGCAAAATACAATACCGTACGTTTTACGGCAGACGATTTCGTGGAAAAAATAGATTTCGACAAGTTAGTGCTTGAAAACGCGATGCTGTAAAAGCCCCCGCCCTACAATCTCCACACGAAACTCTTGATTGTCATTCTGAGCCTATCCTCTTGCCCCTACTTACGAAGAATCTCTGCACGAAACTAACTTTTAAGATTCTTCGCGGGATTGTCTCCGTAAGCAACACTCAGAATGACACATTGTGCTTTTCTATTTTTTCTTTTGCGAGAGGGGAAGAACTGTTTTCCTCACGCGAGTGCTTCGTAGCGAAAGCGGAGAAGTATCCGTTCTTCCCCTCGCTCCTCCGCTATCTCTACGGAGGGCTACGCCCGCGCTCTCCCTAATATGAAAACTCCTCAATAACCCCGCTTTACTTATCGCGCGTACCTCGCGCTACCCCTGCCCCTTAATCTTTAAGGGGCAAACGACAAGTTGTCCGCACATTTTCTCTTATACGTCATATAAGTGGCGGGAGGGGCCTCCCCGCCCTACAATCTCCACACAAAACCTCTAATCGTCATTCTGAGACCCGCTTCTTGCCCCCACTCACGAAGAATCTCTGCACGAAAGTAGCTTTTGAGATTCTTCGCGGGAAAGTCTCTGTATGCCCGTCTCAGAATGACACAATTTACTTTGTGTTAAATATCGTATACAGTTATAAACTGTATACATAACTTTGACAGTTTAAGCATGCTGTTATTCTGCACGTGTTTGATTTATTTTTCGTAGGGCGGAGAGGCCCCTCCCGCCGCCCTGAAATGCTCTCCCGACACGATTTTCAAGTTATTCTCTCCCCCTCCGCAGCATTACGCCGCGGCGAGTTTTTTACCGCGCCGAATAATTTATACGGCTTTTGCGCATACTCCCTTTCGGGAGGAAACGCTTTATGAAAATAACGACTATAATCGCTTTTATCC
>CAVBZJ010000116.1:0-5997 GCA_963599785.1 Anaerovoracaceae bacterium | reverse complement strand
AACGTACCGCGAAACGGTATCGACTATATCGTTTTTGTTTTTAAGTTCGTCAAGGAACTTTGCGTCGTAACCCTTCATTTTTACTCTTTTTATTTGTGATTTTCGGTTTGCTTTTATAATTTCCAGTTATCGGGAATGAATATCGAAGAAAAGGTTTTAACGGCGTACATATCGCTCATACCCGAAACGTAGTCGCAAAGCACGACGTTTATATCGTTTTCTTCGAGTTCTTTTCTGTAAAAATCGGGAAGCTCCTCGGGCTTATCCCGATAATATTCGTAAAGCGCGGAAATCATTCTGTCCGCTTTTTTCTCTTCGTCGCGGAAGGTTTTGTCGTTATAAACCCTGTCGAACAAAAAACTGCGTAAAGTCGCCGTGGCTTCCGCCGCTTCCGCGCCCATTTCCACCTTGTTTTTGCCGTTGCTCTCCTCGTAAATGGAGTATACCATAGAGTTTATGCGTTCGCTCGAAGTTTTGCCGAGTATCTTTATCGCCTTTTTCGGCAGGTCGTCGAAGGTGATGAATCCGCCGTCTATCGCGTCGTCTATATCGTGATTTATATAAGCGATTCTGTCCGCGAGCGAAACCGCCTTGCCTTCCAGCGTTTTGGGGTGACAGTTCATTTTGTGATTTATTATACCGTCCACCACTTCGCGGGTAAGATTAAGCCCTCTGCCGTCGTTTTCGAGAAAATCGACCACTCTGCCCGACTGCACGTTATGCGAAAATCCCGCGGGATTGAGACGATTAAGAATACGCTCGCCCGAATGACCGAACGGCGTATGCCCCAAATCGTGACCTAACGCGATCGCTTCGGTAAGGTCCTCGTTCAAAGCCACCGCGCGGGAAATAGCGCGCGCCACCTGCGCCACGGTTAAGGTGTGCGTAAGGCGGGTTCTGTAATGGTCGCCCTCGGGCGAGAAAAAGACCTGCGTTTTGTTTTTCAGGCGGCGGAACGCCTTGCAGTGAATGATTCTGTCTCTGTCGCGCTGAAAGTCGGTGCGCATAGGACAGGGCGTTTCTTCCCGAAGCCTTCCCACGGTCTCGTCGGAACGGGTGGCGAAAGGAGAAAGAAATTGTTTTTCAATAAGAAGCGTTCTTTCCTTCACGAACGTAATCCCCCGAAACGGTTATGCGTTATCATATATAAATACGCCGTAAAAACAAAAAACCCTTTTTTAAAAGGGCTTTTTATGAAAAAAGATATTATATAAGGGAAAAAACGGCTTCACCGACCGTCTTTTTTCTCGTCCAACGAGCAAACACACGCCCCAAAGAACGCATACAGTTTGTAACTGTATATGCTTTTGAAATGGGTGGTGAGAACTCTCCCCCGTCTTTGTTGTATGTGTAGTAGGGCGGGGGCTTGCTCCCGCCGTAGAAAAAAATTTTTACACCTTCCCTTCTTTTTTCAGATATTCGTAAAAACCGTTTATTCCGCGCGTCACGTCTATGAAAGTCTGCTCGAAATTCCCCGTATACCACGGATCGGCTACGTCTCTCTTATCGTCGGTAAAATCGAGAAGAAGCCTTACCTTCCCCTCTGGATCGCCGTTAAAAAGCCTTTTCATATCGCGAATATTCATCGCGTCCATACCGATAAAATAATCGGACTTTCCGTAATCGGAAACGGCAAGCTTTCTCGCGCGCTTACGCGAAAAATCTATACCCATTCTCTCTAAAATCCGCGCCGTTCCGTAATGCACGGGGTTGCCCGCTTCGCACCCGTTCGTCGCCGCGGAATCTATCTCGAATTTATCCGCCGTTCCCTCGTCTTTAACGAGTTCCTTCATCAGGAATTCCGCCATAGGCGAACGGCAGATATTGCCGAAACACACGAACGTTATTCTTATTTTATCCATAAATCTCCCGTATTTCGTTCGTCAAAAACCATTCGCAGGTTCTATGCTGCCGCCGCTTCGGACGCTTCCCCCTCGGAAGGCGTTTCAGGCGTTACCGGCGTATCCGGCGTTGCGGGCGTATCGGGAACTTCGGGAATATCCGTATCCTCTCCGCTCGCAATAAGCCCCAGAAGCTTTTTCATTTTCTCTTTATACTCCGCGGAAACGCTTTCGTCGTCGATGTTGTCGATTGCGGTCAAAAATTTATCTCTGTCCGCCTCTTTAATCTGCGCAAGCGTTCCCGAGCCGCCGTTTGTCAGCTGTGTTTCGAGAAGGGTAACGAGCATTTCGTTTTTCGCAAGCCCGTTCACTATTTTATCGGCGTCCTCCTGCGTGATTTCCACCGTTTCCGCGGGAGCGTCGGGGTCTTCCGACGATTTGATTTCGGAAATCTTGACTATCGTTTCCACAGCGTCCGCCGCCGCGCCGAACTCTATATTCTTGATGTCTATATCGTTGCCGAGATTATCGAGAACCTCTTTAATCTGATCCTTCTGTTCCTCGCTCGCGCCGCTCGAAGCGACCGTTTCCAGCACGTCCTTTATGACGGAGTTGATGATTTCGGCTTCTTCGTCGGTGGTGTCGTTCTTTATCTCGTCAAGATCTCTTAATCTATCGCAAACCGAACCGACGTTTTCCTTTGTCACGCCGCCGTCGCCGCCGATTTCCTGCATCGCGTCCATAATGTCTTTGGTATTCGCCACCATCTTAACGCCGTTTTTCGCCGCGCCTACCGCCGCCGAAAGGGTAATTTTATTGCCGTTTCTGTCGGTCGTGGTCGTCATTAAAACGTACACGGGCTTACCCGTCGTCGCGTAAAATTTACCCAAGGGCGAAGAAAGATAATCTTCTATCGTGGATTCGTCGAGACCTATCTGCGCAAAAGCCTCTTTCACGGGGTTTTGCTCGGTCGTTTCGGAGCTTTCCGAAGAAGACAGCGCGGAAAAATCTATCTGCGAAATATTGTTAAGCTCGCCTATAATGCCCGTAAACGGCACGCATAAAACGAATGCCACGAACACGCCCTGAATAAGCCCCACGAGCGCGCCGAGAAATCTGCCCTTCTTTTCTCTCCCTAAAAATATCTTGATAATCGGGAACAAAATAAGGTACGTCAGAAGTTTAAGCACCAGAAACACGACGAGAAACGCCACGAGTCCGATAAGAATTTCGATAAGCGCGTACGCGAGCGTAACGACGGACTGCGGAACGTTTTCCGCGCCGCTTATCGCCTGCTCTATAAGCCCGTTTATGGAGCTTCCGCCTACTTCGAGTGCCATAAGCCACTTGGAAATTATCGGGCGAAGCAGCCACGCCGCCACCGCGCTCGCCGCCACGAGAATCAGCCTCACGACAGAACGGGAAAACCCGCGGAACAAGCCTAAAAGCACTCCTAAAATCACGCACAGCGCGGATACACCTATCACGCCGACGGTAAAATAATTCACAGCCATAACCTTTCCTCCGTTTTAATTCGCGCTTCTTCGCGAACGAGGGCGAAAAACCCGCCCGTTTATATCAGTATACAACTTTTACCCATCTCGTGTCAAAATATTACGGGGTTTTTAAATTTATCGACAGTGTTAAAAAACGCCGCGCGGTCTCGGGCGACAAAAACCTTGCGGCGGAAATCTTACGGAAATTTTACGGAGATTTTGAAAAAATTATCGGCGAATTATTCGGAATTATTCTGAAATTTCGGTTTGCGCGATGACGGCGGAGGTCTGTCTTTTCAACATTTTCCGCCAGTTTATGAACCCGTAAATATCGTTGACGAGAAAGGTTATAAAGCAGATGACGACCGAAACGTAAGAAAAATCGGCAACGCTCGCCATAACCCACAAAATTATAAGCACCACATCGTTCGCCGCGTAGCCTATCGCGTAAAACGGGCTTCTTCTCATCGTAAGATACGCCGCGATAAAGCTCGTGGTCACCGAAACGGTGCTGAACAAAAGGTTAGTCGTGCCGAGAGCTTTAAGTATAAAATAGAACGCCGCAGTCGTAATCGCGGCAAAAAGAAACATCAGCCCGTATTCCTTTCCCGTCACCCTATTGACCTTGACCTCCGCGTTTTTCTCGTCAAACGGGTGTTTTACCCAGTTTATCAGAGATACCACCGCCATCGGAAGGCTCATAAAAATATACGTTATCAGCTCGCCGTAATAAGCGAACGAAAACGAGATTATGCCGTAAAGAATACAGAAAATTATCATCAGCACCTGCCCCGCGGGGTAGCCCTTCGCGTTGAATATGAGCGAAGTCGCGCCGATAAGCGAGGCGATGAACGACAACGGATTAGAGCCTCCGAACAGCGCGTAGGAAACGGTTATGAACGCTATTGAAACGCACCATAAAATTTTTTCGCCGACGGTAAATTTGCCGAAAAGTTTTTTGAAATTTTTCATAGGACCTCCTGAAAAACATAAAGCACCCGCGAAACGCGTCTGCAAAGACCTGACGACGGTTACTCGGTAGCAACCCGTTAAGTTTTTAATTATTTTACAAAATAATCGCGAAACCGTCAAGCGTTTTGCCGCGGTTTCGGGACTTTTTTCCGTTTTTTTCAGTATTTTTTCAATATTTTCACTATTTCGCCTATATAGCCCTGATGGAAATCTTCTTTCAGGTAGTTTTGTTCGACGGTTTCGGGATAGAAAAAGCCGCTTTTTTCCATTTTATAAGTGAACAACTTCTTGCACACGAAAATAGTTTCCGCCTCTTCTATCGCGACGGCGTTTTCGAGGTACAGCGGAGTAAGCCCGCACGCCTTTAATTTGTCGTCGTAATCTCTTCCCGACTTGCTTCCCAGAAATCCGAGTTCGCTTTTTCTTTCTCCATTAAAAGCGGAAAGGGTGAAAAACGGCTGTTCGTCTATGAATTTTTTGGTATATCTCTGCGGGCGGACGTATACGGTCGCGACGGGCATACCCGCAAAGGCTTTCAGCCCCTCGCCCTTCCAGAGCGAACCCATCTGCCCCCAAGAAACGGTCATAGAGCTATACCCGTTTTTGTCTCCCGCCGTCAGCGCGAGCCAGTCCTCCGCGATGGTTTTATAAACGTCGAGGTTAAGTTCTTCGAGCTTCACTTCTTTAAAAGCCATATTCGTCTCCTTTATCCGCATTTTGCCGCGGGGGGCTTATCGCGGCGATATTATATCGGTTAATTCCGCCGTATCGCGCCCGCCCGAACGTTTTTTTATACGGTTTTTAATAATGATAACACTCCCGCGCCCGATTAGCAAGGATTTGCAAAGTTTTTCGATTATAAAAAATAATTTTTAGTTGTAAAAAAACGATAAAATATTGTAAAATAATACAAAGCGCAATACAAAACGGTACAAAAATTGTCCGAGCTTTGCGCGAAACAGACTTTAACCGAAACGGGGAGGCGGAAAAGATGACGCTTAACAAGGCTTTCGCTATACGGGTAAGCAATATTTTACTCGAAAGAAAAATGTCTAAATATCAGCTCGAAAAGAAAACGGGGCTTACTCATTCGGCATTGCGGTATATTTTCAACGAGGTGAACAGCGACGTGAAATTTTCGACTGTCGTTAAAGTCGCAAACGCGTTCGATATGACCTTGAAAGAGTTTTTCGACGACGAAATTTTCGATATTTCTTCTCTCGATTTTGAATAACCTCTTGTAATTCGCTTTATAAAATGTTACAATGAACGCAGAAATTCACGGAGGCTTAAAATGAAAAACAAAACTATCGCGCTCATCGCGCACGATAACAAGAAAACCGAAATCATCGAATGGGCTGTAAAAAATAAGGATATTTTAAGCCGCTACGATTTATGCGGCACGGGTACGACCGCAAAGCTCGTCGGAGAAGCTACGGGGCTTGACGTAAAACGTTATCTTTCCGGACCGCTCGGCGGCGACCTCGAAATCGGCGCAAAAACCGCGGAAGGCGAAATCGACGTGATTATCTTTTTATGGGATCCGCTTCAAACCCAGCCCCACGACCCCGACGTTAAGGCTCTTCTTCGCATAGCCGTCGTATACGACGTGCCTATCGCCACCAACGTCGCCACGGCAAATTATATTCTTCATTCCGACTTGCTGTAATATTTGTAATATTTATAAT
>CAVBZJ010000115.1:0-6002 GCA_963599785.1 Anaerovoracaceae bacterium | reverse complement strand
CAGAGCTTCCGACAAGGCGATTTTAACCAGCCGTCTTATCGACAGACCTATTCGTCCGCTTTTCCCGAAAGGACTTTTCAACGACGTTATAGTCGTAGCGACCGCTCTTTCGGTAGAACCGGATATTCAGCCCGAACCACTCGCAATGCTCGGTTCGAGTATCGCGATAAGCATTTCGGACATTCCGTTCGCAGGACCTACGGGCAGCGTGGTCGTCGGCATAGTGGACGGCGAATACGTTATTAACCCCGACTGCGCGCAGAGGGCGAAAAGCACGCTTACTCTTAACCTCGCGGGTACGAAGGACGCAATTATGATGGTTGAAGCGGGCGCGAAAGAAATTTCCGACGACGAAATGGTCGGCGCGATTTTGTTCGGTCACGAAGAAATCAAACGTCTTTGCGCTTTTCAGGAAGAAATCATTAAAGAAATCGGCAAGCCGAAGAGAGAAATGGAACTCTATCACGTTCCCGAAGAAATCGACGCGGCTGTGAGAGAATACGCGAGCGAGAAGCTCGATAAGGCTCTCGATACCTTCGACCGTCACGAAAGACAGGCGGGACAGGACGCGGTAGAAAAGGATTGCCTCGAACACTTTGCGGAAATTTTCCCCGCGAAGGAAAGAGAGATAAAAGACTCCTTATATTATCTTACCAAAGAGAAGGTAAGAGCTAAAATTACCAACACCGGTATTCGTCCGGACGGCAGAAAGCTCACCGAAATCAGACCTATCTGGTGCGAAGCGGGCGTTCTTCCCAGAGTTCACGGCTCTGGCGTGTTCACGAGAGGTATGACGCAGGTTATGTCCACTTGTACCCTCGGTATGCTTTCCGACGCGCAGAAATTAGAAGGTCTCGACGGCGAAACCGCAAAGCGTTATATGCACCAGTACAATATGCCGGGCTATGCTTCGGGCGAAGCTAAACCGCTCCGCAGCCCCGGTCGTCGCGAAATCGGTCACGGCGCGCTTGCCGAAAGAGCGTTAGAGCCGGTTATCCCCTCGGAGGACGAGTTCCCCTACGCGATAAGAGTCGTATCCGAAGTTCTTTCTTCCAACGGTTCGACCTCGCAGGGCAGCGTTTGCGGTTCTACCCTCGCGCTTATGGACGCGGGCGTTCCGATAAAAGCACCCGTCGCGGGCATTGCAATGGGACTTATCAAAGACGTGGAAACGGGCAAGGTTTCTATTCTTACCGATATTCAGGGACTCGAAGACTTCCTCGGCGATATGGACTTTAAGGTAGCGGGTACGGAAAAGGGCATCACCGCTATTCAGATGGATATAAAAATCAAGGGTATCGACGAGAACATTTTAAGATCCGCAATCGCGCAGGCGAACGTCGGCAGAAAATACATTCTCGGCAAGATGTTAGAGGTTATCGACAGCCCGAGACCCGAACTCTCCGTATACGCGCCCAAGATTATTTCGTTCAGAATCGATCCCGAAAAGATCGGCGACGTCGTCGGCAAGCAGGGTAAGGTCATCAACAAGATTATCGAAGAAACGGGCGTTAAGATCGACATCGAAGACGACGGAAGAGTCAACATCGCGTGCGTGGGCGATATTGCGCAGGCTGAACGCGCGAAAGCTATCGTTCTTTCTATCGCGAAAGATCCCGAAGTCGGCGATATGTTCATTGCGGAAGTTGTCAGGATTTTACCGAAGGTCGGCGCGTTCTGCGAACTCGCTCCCGGAAAAGACGGACTTATCCACATTTCCAAGATGAGCGAAAGAAGAATCGAAACGGTTGAAGAAGTTCTCCATATCGGCGACAAGGTGAAAGTAGAAATCATCAAGATCGGCGAAAAGGGTATAGACTTAAAGCTTCTCGAAATCGTAAGCGAGGAGTAAAAGAATATAGCGGTTCGTCTTGCAACTGCGTGCTTGCTCGCAGACGAGAAATGCGGCAAAACTAAAACAACAAAACTACCGAAAGGCGGCGGATACGCCGCCTTTTAGTTTTAATCCTTTCAAAAAATAAGCGTTAAGGTCTTTCTAAAAGGACGGCGCGCCGTTATTAGTCGTCATTTACTTATCCTTACCCGCATAAAATAGCGAGTAGGAGAAGAGAAGATGA
This sequence comes from Anaerovoracaceae bacterium, assembly GCA_963599785.1. GTDB lineage: Bacteria > Bacillota > Clostridia > Christensenellales > Borkfalkiaceae > UBA1259. The sequence goes on along the minus strand of CAVBZJ010000115.1, from coordinate 3,924 downwards.
AAACGAGTAAAAGAGTGTCCGTCGTTACGAATTTAGCCTTGATTATGATATTCACGGTAGTATTTTCGGTCAGTTTTTTCATAGAGCCGCTCGCCCCGATATACGGCGGCAAGGCTCTCGGCGCGATATACGGCGGGAACAAAAGCGGCGTAAAAGTGTCATTAATGTTTAACGTTTACGAAAATACCGAAATCGTGAACGCCATCATAGACGAGCTTGACAAATCGGGAGCGAAAGCCACCTTTTTTGTGGGCGGCTGTTGGGCGGACGATAACGAGGCGACGTTAAAGCGCATCGTTGAAAGCGGCAACGAAATAGCTAATCACGGGTATTTTCATAAAGACCATAAAAAGCTTTCGATTGAAGAAAACAAAAAAGAAATAGCCGCCGCGGACTCGGTTATAACCGCGCTTTCGGGCGTAAAACCTAATCTTTTTGCACCGCCCTCGGGCAGCTTTTCTTCCGCCGTGTTAGAAGCCGCGGAGGAACTCGGCTACAAAGTGATTATGTGGACGAAAGACACAATCGACTGGCGCGACAAGGACGAGAAAAAACTTATTTCCCGCGCGACAAAAGACCTTGCGGGCGGCGATTTTATCCTTATGCACCCAAAGCCGCAAACGTTGAAGGTTCTGCCTGAAATTATAAAAATCTGCAAAAACAACGGCTTTTCGCTCGTTACGGTAAGCGAAAACTTAAAAGAAAATATTACGGACGGCGCGGCGTAATAGCGGGTAGCGACTGCGCAACTGCGGATAGCGGTGGAGCTATAAGCGGCAAAAATAACGCGCGATAGCTCTGCAAATATGCGGATAACGCGTCTAAAACAGCGCAAAATAATAAACGATAAGATAAATTCTATAAGAATTTCAACGTAAATTGAGATTCGGGAGAAACGAAAATGGTATACTACAAGAAATTCGATAACGGCTTGCGGCTCGTCGTGCATAAAATGGCGGGGCTGTTCACCGTGTCGTGCGGTGTACTCGTCAAAACGGGAAGCGTCAACGAGACCGATCCCGAACACGGAATATCGCATTTTATAGAGCATTCGCTGTTCAAGGGAACGGAAAAGCGCACCGCGTTCGAGATTTCCGATTACGTTGACAGAATCGGCGCGCAGATAAACGCCTACACCTCCAAAGAAACCACTTGCTTCTACACCAAATCGACGGCGGAGCATTTCGAGGATTCCTTGGAAGTGCTTTCGGACATTTTCTTTAATTCCACCTTGAAGCAGACGGAGCTTGACAAGGAAAAGGGCGTCGTGGTGGAAGAAATCAATATGTGCGAGGACGAACCGGAAGATTTATGTTTAGACCTTCTGGCGGAAAGCTTTTACGGCAAGGACGGGCTGGGCAGAACCATTCTCGGCACGGCGAAAAATGTGAAGAGCTTTTCCCGCGAGGACCTTTTGCGGTATATGGATAAATATTATACCGCAGATAACGTAGTCGTTTCGGTTGCGGGCAACGTGGACGAAAAAGAGGCGGAGGAGCTTGCCGAAAAGTATTTTGCGAGCAAATTCACCCGTTTTACTTCCGCGCCGCAAAGGAAAGCGGAGTGCGGAATTCCGCAGAATTTATATAAAACCAAGCGCACGGAGCAGTCGCACATAGGCTTGTGTATGCCTGCGGTAAGCGTTAAAGACGAGCGCGGAATAGCCCTCAATATCGCAAACACCGTGTTCGGCGGCGGTATGAGCAGCAGACTTTTTCAGCGCGTAAGAGAAGATATGGGGCTTGCGTATAGTATTTATTCCTATATGTCTACCTATAAAGAAAGCGGAGTTCTGGAAATTTACGCGGGCGTGAATACCTCTGCAAGGGAAAGCGCGGAAGCGGCAATCGCGGAAGAGATAAAGAAAATCGCGGCAAGCGGCGTGACCGAGCAGGAGTTTTTGCGCGGAAAGGAACAGATAAAATCGGCGTTCATAATGGGGCAGGAAAGCACCGCTTCGCAAATGCTTTTATACGGAAGATACCTTTTGATGCTCGATAAGATTTTCGACTTTGACGAACGCGTGGCGAAAATCGAAAACACGAGCATAGAAGAGGTGAACGCTATGGCTAAAGAGGTTTTCGATCTCGGGAAGATTTCGACCGCGACCGTCGGACCGAAGCGTTCCCCGCTTAAAATTGTTTAGTTTTTTGACAGAGTGCAGGCGTAGAAAAACGTTTTTCCGCGACTTTTTTAGTGTGAGAAAAATCGCCGAGGGAAAAGAAGAGTTGAGAAACAAAATCAACGAAATCTTTAAATAAGGGGGCGGGCGAAGCCGAATTTCGGCTTCGCCCGCGTTCCAGATTATACCACAGCGAGCATTAAAAACGATTATAAAACGAAAAAAGAGAAAAGCCGCCCGCCGAAGTGCTTATAAGTCGTTGACATTCGGTCGGCAAGTTGATATAATAACCGCAAACAAAATAAAACGGAAGAAAGAAATTTATGGATAAAGTATCGGCATACATAAAAGAAAACTGGACGAAAACCTTTCACCCCGCGGCGGAGCTTGCGGGAAGCGTTAAGGTGGCTCACCCGTACGTTTCGCCGTGCGCGGTAGACGTTTATACCGAAATATTCTACTGGGATACCTACTTTATAAATAAAGGGCTTATGCTCGACGGGTATTCGGAGCAGGCGAGGTATAACGTAGACAATATTGCGAAATTTATAGATGCGATCGGGTATATGCCCAACGCGAACAATATAACGGACAGGTCGCAACCTCCGTTTTTCACTCGTATGGTTTACGAGTGCTATAAAGAAAACGGCGACGTAGCGTTTATAGAAAAATATATCGGAACGATTCTCAAAGAACACGAGTTCTGGGAAAAGAACCGCAAAAACCCGATAGGCTTGAATTCTTACGGCAACAGCGGCAGCGACCAAGAGATTATGAACAATTACCTTTGGCATCACGGGCGCGTTCAGGAAGAAAGCATTGTACCCGAAGAGCAAATGCAGATAGGGCGCGACATAATGGCGATAGCGGAAAGCGGGCTGGACTTTAACATGCGGTTCAAAACGCCGAAGAGCAAGATAGCCGCGCACGAGTTTTCTCACCTCGACCTCGACTGCATATTATACGACGCGGAGATAAAAACCGCGGAGATGCTTAATATTATAGGTCGCGGCGAGGAAGCGAAGAAATTTGCTGAAAGAGCGGCGAAGAGAAAAGCGCTTATAAACAAATATTATCTTACCGAGGACGGAATATATCTCGATTATAATTTCGTCACGGGGAAACATTCCGTGATATTGTCGGCGGTTTCTTTGTATCCCTATACCTTCGGGGTATCGGACGATAAAGAGGGTGCGAAGAAGGTTTTAAGCCGCCTCGAACTGCCGTACGGGCTTTCGGCTTGCGAAAAGCGGGAAGATAAAGTATTTTATCAGTGGGACTATCCGTGTACGTGGCCTGCGGCGACCTGCCTTGCGTATATGGGCTTAAAGGAAATAGGTCTTAACGAGGACGCGACGCGAATTGCGGAAAAATACGTTTCCGTATTGAAAACGGTGTTTGAGAAGACGGGCAGACTTTGGGAAAAGTACGACGGTTTAACGGGCGAAATCGCCGTTACGACCGAATACGAAACGATGCCTATGATGGGTTGGACTGCCGCAGTTTACCGCTATTTCGTCGAAAGCGAAAAAATAAAAGCGTAAAAGATAAAAGCGGAAAACGCGGAAAAGTAAACGCGTTGGAAAAAAATCAAAGCACGGAAAAATTATAACGAAAAAACGGCGGTTTATAACGTAGCCGCAAAAATGTAAAAAACTGCGAAAACCGCAAAAAACGGTGAAAAACGTAAAAAAGGTGCGGGGCGATTTTATCAAAAATCGCCCCGCACCGCACATTTTAAACTTAATTCGTCTTTTAGGCCGTTTATTTCTATTTTTGATATTTACGGTATTCGTTCAAAC
>CAVBZJ010000114.1:3074-6057 GCA_963599785.1 Anaerovoracaceae bacterium | reverse complement strand
GGGAGGAGAAAACGGAGGCACATTTATGGCAGTAATCACTATGAAACAGCTCCTTGAAACGGGAGTGCATTTCGGTCACCAGACCAAACGCTGGAATCCGAAGATGAAAAAGTACATCTACGGCGAAAGAAACGGTATTCATATCATCAACCTCGAACAGACCGTTGATCTTATCGAAAACGACGCGTATCCCTTTATCGTAGATCAGGTTAAGAAGGGCAAGAGCGTACTCTTCGTCGGCACCAAAAAGCAGGCGCAGGACGCTATCCGCGAAGAAGCGGAAAGATGCGGTCAGTTCTACGTCAATTCCAGATGGCTCGGCGGCACGCTTACCAACTTCAAAACTATTCGTTCGAGAATAGACAGACTCAACAAGCTCAACAATATGGAAAAGATGGGCGAGTTCGAGCTTCTTCCCAAAAAGGAAGTCATCAAGCTCAAAGCGGAAAGAGATAAACTCGAAACCAACCTCGGCGGCATCAAAGAAATGAGAAGTCTCCCCGGCGTTATGTTCATCGTCGATCCCGATCAGGAAGACATCGCGGTTATGGAAGCGAGAAAGCTTCACATTCCGATCGTCGCAATCACCGATACGAACTGCGATCCCGACCTTATCGACCACGTTATCCCCGGTAACGACGACGCAATCCGCGCCGTAAAGCTTATCGCTTCGGTTATCGCGGACGCGGTTATAGAAGCAAATCAGGGCGAACAGTACGAAGAAAAGACGGAAGAAGCTCCCGAGACCGAAACCGCGGAAGAAGTTGCGGCGGAGTAATTTTTTCGGGAAAACCTAAAAACCTTTTCGGAATATAAATTCAGGATTATAAAAATCATCAAAAGGGAGGATATATAATTATGTTTACAGGAAGCGACGTCATCGCGCTCCGTCAGAAGACCGGCGCAGGCGTACTCGATTGCAAAAAAGCACTTACCGAAACCAACGGCGATATGGAAAAGGCGGTTGATTACCTTCGTGAAAAGGGTATGGCTACCGCGGCTAAAAAGGCATCCAGAATCGCGGCGGAAGGTATCGTTGCCGCAAAAATAGAAGGCAACACCGGCGTTCTCGTAGAAGTAAACTGCGAAACCGACTTCGTTGCGAAGGGAGACCAGTACAAAGCGTTCGTTGCGGACGTTGCGGACTACGTTCTTCATAACGACGTAAAGGATAACGAAGCTTTGGCGGAAGCTAAAAAGGAAGAAACCATTGCCGCGACCGCGAAAATCGGCGAAAAAATCGCTATCCGTCGTTTTGCGAAATACACCGCCGAGAACGGTATCGTAGAAAGCTATATTCATATGGGCGGCAAGGTCGGCGTTCTCGTAGAGATCGACGGCTGCACCTGCGAAGCTACTCACGAGCTTGCTCACGACGTAGCTCTTCAAATCGCTGCGGCGAAGCCCCTTTATCTTACCGAGGAAGAAGTTCCCGCGGACGTTATCGAAAAAGAGAAAGAAATTCTTCTTGCTCAGATCGAGAACGACGAGAAGCTTAAATCCAAACCCGACGCGGTTAAGCACAAAATGGTAGAAGGCAAAATCGGCAAGTATTACGACGAAAACTGCCTTTTGAAGCAGGCGTTCGTAAAAGATCCTTCCGTTTCCATCGAAAAGCTTGTAAAAACCTATTCGGACAAGATGGGCAAAACCCTTTCCATAAAGAGATTCACCCGTTTCGAGATGGGCGAAGGCTTGGAAAAGAAGAGCAACGATTTCGCGGCGGAAGTCGCGGCGCAGATGAAAAAATAATTTCATACGCTTGATTAAAGCGCGTATCCGTTTTTCGGGTGCGCGTTTTTTAATGCTTTTATTTACGATTATTTACCGTTGCTCGTCCGCCTTTAATGCGGCGGGTTGCGGCTCGGAGGCGGCTCTGCGGCGGCTTCGCTGCGGCTCGGAGGAGGCTCTGCGGCTGTTCTGCGCGTTTTTTAATGCGGCGAATTACGGTTTTGCGGTTATCTCGCACGTTTTTCGTCAAAAGAATAAAAAATGTTTATTAAATCGCGGCGAATTTCGGTTTTCGCATAGACAAACGCCGTAAAATAGTATATAATAGTTAGCGGAATAAAAAAGAAAAAGCCGCGGGCGGAAAGCTTTCGTGCGGCGGCGCGCGAAAAGGCGCGTAAAAAAGGAGAAACAATGGATAAGGCTATCTACAAGAGAGTAATAATCAAGCTTTCGGGCGAAGCTCTTGCGGGAGAAAAGGGTAACGGCATAGACGAAAAGATTCTGGACAGCGTTACCGATCAGCTCATAGAGGTTAAAAATCTCGGCGTAGAAATAGGCATAATCGTCGGCGGCGGCAACTTCTGGCGCGGCAGACAGGGCAGAGAAATGGACAGAACGACCGCGGACCATATGGGTATGCTCGCGACGGTCATCAACGCGCTCGCCATTCAGGACGCGCTCGAAAGAAAGGGCGTTCCCACGAGAGTTCAGACCGCGCTTACCATAACCCGCGTCGCAGAACCTTATATATTAAGAAAGGCGATGTCGCACTTGAATAAAGGCAGGGTAGTGATATTCGCCTGCGGAACGGGTAACCCGTACTTTACCACGGACACGGCGGCGGCACTCCGCGCGGCGGAAATAGACGCGGAAGTATTGCTTCTCGCAAAGAACGTGGACGGTATATACGATTCCGATCCGAAGCTTAACCCGAACGCGAAAAAGCTTGAAAGCATAACCTATAAAGACTTTATCGCGCAGGGCTTAAAGGCTATGGATACCACGGCGATAACCATCTGTATGGAAAACGACATACCCGTGCTTGCGTTCGGGCTGTTCGAGGATAAGGCTTTATATCGCGCGGTCACGGGCGGCAAAATAGGCACGCTTATCAAAAACTAAAACCGAAATTTATAAAATAACGAAAATTAACGAAAATTATCGACATTTCAAAAAATCAGAGATAAGGAGAAACAAAAAATGGCAATCGAAAACGAACGTTACGAAGAAATTATGATGGAAACCTTGGAAA
>CAVBZJ010000114.1:0-3064 GCA_963599785.1 Anaerovoracaceae bacterium | reverse complement strand
GAGCGGGGCGCGCGAATCCGCATATTTTGGACAGGGTTCTCGTCGATTATTACGGAACGCCCACGCCGATAAATCAGGTCGGCAACCTTTCCGTCACCGAAGGCAGATGCCTCGTAATCGCGCCGTGGGACGCTTCTATGCTTAAAGTTATAGAAAAGCAGCTTCTTGCGGAAAACCTCGGCATCACCCCCGTGAACGACGGCAAGGTCATAAGACTCGTGTTCCCCGCGCTCACCGAAGAGAGAAGAAAAGAAATCGTCAAACAGATAAAGAAAATGGCGGAGGACTCCAAGGTCGCTATAAGAAACGTCCGCAGAGAAGCTATGGACGCGCTCAAAAAGATGAAAAACGATAAGGAGCTTTCCGAGGACGAACACGCCGTTTGCGAAAAGGAAATCGACAAGGTAATAAACGAAGCGATTGAGAAAATAGAAAAACTTTACGCCGACAAAGAAAAAGACGTAATGAGCGTATAATGGAAGAAACTAAAATTCCCGCGCACGTCGGGATAATAATGGACGGCAACGGAAGATGGGCAGAAGCGCGCGGTAAAAAGCGCGCTTTCGGTCATAAAGCGGGTGCGAAGAACGTTGACAGAGTGGTTACGCACGCGTTCGCGCGCGGCGTAAAAACGCTTTCTCTGTACGCGTTTTCCTCCGAAAACTGGCTCCGTCCGAAAGAAGAGGTCGAAGAGCTGATGAAGCTTTTAGAGACCTATTTCAAAAAATTCATAGGCAAAATAGTCAAAAACGACGTTCGCCTGAACGTTATGGGGGACGTCTCCGCGCTGACGGAAAATCTTCGCGAAATCATAAGAAAGGACGAAGAGGAAAGCCGAAAAAACGAAGGACACGTTCTTAATATCGCCATAAACTACGGCGGCAGACAAGAGGTCGTGTACGCCGTGAAAAAGCTTCTCGAAAAGGGCGAGGAGATAACGGAAAAGAGTATATCAGAAAATCTTTACACGGCGGAATTCGGCGAACCCGACCTTATAATACGCACGGGCGGGGATATAAGGCTTTCTAATTTTATGCTTTATCAGGGCGCGTACAGCGAGTTGTATTTCACGGACGTTTTGTGGCCGGACTTTGACGAAGAAGAGGTAGACAAAGCGCTCGCAAGCTTTTCGTCCCGCAAACGCCGCTTCGGCAAGGTGTAAAAAGGCTCGGAACGGGAAGAACTCTAAAAGATAAGCCGCAAATCCGCGAACAGACTGCATTCATACATACGCATGGCGGAACGCGAAAGCGGTCGGCGTTGTCGGGCGGCGTCTGGTGTCGTCGGCGGCAAAATCGTCGTGTCGGAGGCGAAGGAAAAAATGAAAATAAGAACAATATCCGGCGCGTGCTTCGTCGCCATAGTTACGGGCTTCTTTTTGTTGAGGGAATTCGTAAGCTTCTGGCTTTTCGATATTCTCATATGGTTTTTCTGCGCGGTCGGCACTTTCGAGGTCGCACGCGCGGTCTTGCCGTTCACCGAAAAGCGCGCGCTGATTCCAAGCGTGATATTCGGCGCGATATACGCGCCCGTCTATATGATTGTCGAACGCTTTTTATGGAGCGGCTACGGCTGGCTGGTAATGCTCGGACTTACGATAGCGGTTCTCGGAGTAACCTTCGAGGTGGCGGGCGGCGCGGATAACGCGAAAAAGGGCGCGATCGCGCTCCTTCCCGTGGTATATCCGTCGCTGTTTATACTGACGTTTTTGATGAACAATCATTCCGAACTCGGGTTTATAGCCCTTCTGCTCGTGTTCGTCATTTCCCCGCTTTCTGATACCTTCGCGTATCTCGTGGGAATGACTTACGGCAAGATAAAAAAGGGGAACGTAAAAAAGCTTTGCCCGAAGCTTTCGCCCAATAAAACGTGGGCGGGCGCGATAGGCGGTGTTATCGGAGGAACGCTCGGTTCGATACTCGTGTATCTGATATTCGATCCGTCGGTAAGGGCGGCTTCTCCGATACTCGCGTTTGCGATAATCGGCGTAATTGCAAGCGTTCTCACGGAAATCGGCGATTTATTCGAGAGCTTTGTTAAACGCCGCGCGGGGATAAAGGATATGGGCAAAATTATGCCGGGGCATGGCGGCGTTATGGACAGAATAGACGGAATGAGCTTTGCAAGCGCGTTTATATTCTTTGCTTTTCTAATAATATAAAAGATTGAAAAAATACGATATTTTAAGGTGTTTGATATGAAAATTCTTGAAAAATGTAATAAAAAGCAAAACGGTTTATACGGTGCGCCTTCGGTCACGATAGTCTTTCTCGGCGATTCGGTAACGCAAGGTTGTTTCGAGTGCTATAAAAAGGGCGAGTCGATGGATACGATTTTCGACGCAGCGAGCGCATATTCCGCAAGATTTAAAAACATGCTGAACACGCTTTATCCCAAAGTTCAGATAAACGTTATAGACAGCGGCATAAGCGGCGACTCCGCGAGCGGCGGAATAAAGAGATTCGACCGCGACGTAGCGCGTTTTTCACCCGATCTCGTGGTCGTGGGGTATGCGCTCAACGATTCGACGCGCGGCAGAGGGTATGCGGACGAGTACGAAAAGGAAATAGAAGAACTCGTTTCTCGCGTGAAAAATATCGGCGCGGAGTGCGTGCTTTTAACCCCGAACGCAATGTGTACGGGTACGAGTCCGCATCTTACCGAATTTATGAAAGGGTACGCCGTGAATTTTGCGAAGATTCAGAACGACGGAACTCTTGACGAGTTTGTGGAAAGGATAAGAAAGGTTGCGAAAGAAAAGGGAATTCCCGTTTGCGACGTATACGCGGAATGGAAGAATATGATAGCCGCGGGGGTAGACGTTACCGAGCTTTTGGCAAACAAGCTCAATCATCCCACGCGCGAAATGCACTATTTCACCGCGTTTATGCTTCTTAAAACTATTCTGGATAATTAGTAAACAGGCGAAAGCGGCTTCCCGCAATAACTTGTAAAAATCTGCAATAGCTGTAAAATCCCCGCAAAAACTTGCGAGCAAGTTTTTGCGGGGAAATAAAAAATCGGCGCGGCGATACGTTTTCGTATCGCCGCGCCATCTTTATAA
>CAVBZJ010000113.1:0-6077 GCA_963599785.1 Anaerovoracaceae bacterium | reverse complement strand
CTCCAACACCCATACCCACACGTTCTGGGAAATAACCTACACCCTTTTCAATCAGGTCGCGGTTCAGGTCATTAACGGCAAAAGCGTGGAAATAGGCAGCAATTCCTTTCTCATTATCAGACCGTTCGACACTCACGGGCTTATACGCGAGGGAAAAACTATCGTCAAGGACAGAAACATTTTCGTCGAGGACGATAAAATGCGCAAAATCTGCGACGCGATAGACAAGGATTTATACGACGAGCTTTCCGCAGGTTCCGATCCCATAGTCTGCCCCTTTCCACAACACACGGTAGAGGTTTTGGAGGACAGGCTGAACGTCTTTTCCAACTATAAAAACGGCAACGACAGCGCGCTCGACACCATTCATTCGACTATCGTTTCATATCTTTTAGGGCTTTATATAGAGTCGCGGCTGAATATCCCCAACCGCTACCCCGCGTGGCTTCAAGAGCTTTTGACGAGACTCCGCGATCCCGAATTTATAAAGCAAAAGGTTGAGGACATTATAAAAACCACGAATTACAGTCACGGGTACGTCTGCAAAAATTTTAAGAAAATCACGGGGCAGACTATCGTGAATTACGTTCTCGAACAACGGCTTTACAACTCGCTTTCTATGCTTATGGATAACGACAAGCTGATTATAGACATCGCGCTCGACAACAATTTCTGTTCGCAAAGCAGTTATATAAACGCGTTTAAGAATAAGTTCGGCGTTTCCCCTTCCAAGTGGCGGAAGGCGAACACCCCCGAACGCTCGTTAAAGGTCACTCAAAAATGGGGCGATTATAAGGTGATAAACGACGAAACGCTCTTATCCGAGCAAAATAAGCATAAAAACAATACCCCCCCCCGAAGAAACGGTCGTAATATTCCGTGACCGCGCGGCAAAGAAACTTTTTGCGAAATTTTTAAAAAAGTCGCGAGTTTTACGAAGCTTCGCGCCGCAATAAAATAAAATGCGGCAATACTCACACAGCAACGTCCAGACGTTCGGCGGCATCCGTGAGGCGACATCCACGCGATGGTATCCGCACGGACGACAGACAAAAAAAGGCGCGGCGATTTGACAAAAACGAAAAAGAATATTAAAATATAATCCGAACTGAAAAAGGAGAAAACGCGATATGAAATACGCTTTTATCAACGGCAAAATTTTAAGCGGTAAAGAGGATATGAAGCCCGAAGAAGGGCTTTGCGTTCTCGTGGACGGCGAGAAGATTTCCGCCGTCCTTCCCGAAGAGCAAGCCGACCTTTCGGGATATAAAATCATCGACCTTAAAGGCGGTTATCTTATGCCGGGACTTATAAATATGCACGTTCATCTTGCGGGGAACGGCAAACCGCAGAAAAAACAGCGCGATAACGCAAAGCTCGTCGCTAAAATTATGAGTAGCGCCCTCACCCGCGCGGTCGCTTATAAAATGGTGGCGGGGTTCGCCAAAACCGAGCTTTTGAGCGGCGTAACCACTATCCGTACGGTCGGCGGACTTGCAGACTTCGACACGAGGTTAAGAGACGAAATAGCCGCGGGCAAAAAGGTCGGTCCGCGCATTCTTGCCGCGAACGAGGGTATTTCCGTTCCTCACGGGCATATGGCGGGTTCGGTCGCCGTCGCCGCGAAAAATAACGAAGAAGCCCTTTTCCACCTTGCGGAATGCGAAAAAGAAAAAGTCGATCTCGTAAAGCTGATGATAACGGGCGGAGTTCTCGACGCTAAAACAAAGGGCGTTCCGGGAGAACTTAAAATGCCGCCCGAAATGGTGAAAGCGGTTTGCGACAAGGCGCACGAAGCGGGCTACACCGTCGCCGCGCACGTCGAATCGCCCGAGGGCGTTAAGGTCGCGCTCGAAAACGGCGTTGATTCCGTAGAACACGGCGCAAAGCCCGACGAGGAAATTATAAAACTTTTTAAGGAGCGCGGGGCGTTCCTCTGCACGACTATTTCCCCCGCTCTGCCATACGCGCTTTTCGACCGCTCGGTGTCGAACGCTTCCGAAGTGGAACAATTTAACGGAAACGTGGTTTTCGAGGGAATTATAGACTGTGCGAAGGCGGCTGTCGAAAACGGTATTCCCGTAGTCCTCGGCAACGACGTGGGCTGTCCGTGGATTACTCAATACGACTTCTGGCGCGAGCTTTATTATTTTCATAAATATGTCGGCGTGTCTAATTCGTTTGCGCTTTATACCGCGACCGCGCGTGCCGCTTTGCTTGCGGGAATCGGAGATATTACAGGCTCGATAGAAGAAGGCAAAGCCGCCGATATGATAGTTACCGATAAAAACCCGCTCGAAGATTTGCGGGTTCTCGAAAACGTCCGTCTCGTCGTTGCACGCGGCAACGTTATCGATAAACCCAAGGTAAAAATCAAAAAACGCGTTAAAACCGAACTTGATAAATTTTTGAATTAACGGAATTTATCGAAATTACATGTTTTGTAATTTGCCGAGTTTTTAGAAAAATCGTTAAAAACGAAAAATCGACCGCGCACAAATAACGCGAAAAAATAAAAAAGTATAAAAAGCAGCCCCGCCGCCGAAAATTTTCGGCGGCGGGGCTTTATTCAGTATTTATAAGCCGTTTTTTGTTCGATTATTTTTTCCGAAGAGTTCGGTTTATTTTTCGTCGGAAGCGTCGGAAACGTTCGCTTGTTCTTCTTTTTCGTCTCGTTTACCTTCTTCCCTTTTGTCCGCTTCGCCGTCCTGCTCACCGTCTTTTTCGGTTGTTTCTGTGGTTTCGGTGGCTTTGGTGATTTCGGCGGCTTCATCGGGTTTGGCTTTATCGGTTTTCTTCCCCATCGTTTTTACCATCTGTTCAGCGCCGATTGCGGTAAAACCGCTTGCCCCGCCTATAAATATCGCCACAACCACGTTGGTTGCGGGGATTATCGCGGGGACGGCGTAAAAACAGACTACCCCGAATATCACGCCGAGTCCTGCGGACATCAGCGGCACGAATCTCTCGAATTTTTCGTTCTCTCCCACCGCGCGGCTAATCAGCTTTACAATGAGAAGCACAGCGGCGGCTATCGCGGGAACGCTTATCGAACCCAGATATTCTTCCATCTTTTATCCTCCGTATACTTTATTTTATGCCGCCTGCGGGGGGCGCGGTGTAACAAAAAACGCTTCTGTTTTAATATAATTTTGTAGCGCAAATATTTTTCGCCGCGCAAAAAACGAGCTTAACCGGCTCGCCCCCAAATTTACAAAACGTTATTTACGCGAATAAAACGGAGAAACTAATGGCAACAAAAACCGTCAACACCTTTGCGGAGTTCAAATCCGCCGTCGAGGACGCCGACTCCACCGAAATTTTAATCACCGCAGACTTTACCTTTACGAGCGGCGTAAAAATCCCGACCGCCAAAAAATCGCTCGTAATAAACGGGCAAAATCATACCGTAACCGATATGAATTCTTCCGCAACCGCCAACACGCTGTACGTTCCGACGGGCTTCGGCACGGCGGAAATCACCGTCAAAAACCTCGTTTGGAGCGGACGGAACTATTACGGCGTGGTCTGCGTTTACGACGATACCGCGAACGCGGGCGTTTCGATCGTTTTCGACAACGTTACCTACGTCGGACCGCAGATGATTTATAATCGCTACGGCTCGACTACCTTGAAAGACTGCACCGTCACGATAGATAAAAACGGCGCGAGCGTAAATTCGCAGGAATTTTGCGAAGCTAACCGCCTGATTCTGGCAGGGAAAACCGCTATCACCTCTCTCACGACTGCAAACGCGGTCATGTGGTTTGCCTTTGCGGGCGCGGCAGTCACCGTGGAAGCCGAGGCTAACGTGACGATTTCCGCGCCGAACACTTACCTTATTTACTCGGACACGGTGGCAAAACCGAAGCTCTTGTTTAAAGATAACTCCTCCACGACGATAACCGTTAAAAGCGGACTTTTCTATTCCTCGGGTGCGGGCGCGCACATCGCTTCCTCGTGCGAAATAGGAAAAAACGCGTCTCTTTCCGTCACTTCCGCCACGAACGGCGGCATTCCCCTTTTCAAATGCGCGGGTGATTTCTCGCTTGGAAACGGCGGAAGCTTATCGCTCGTTCTTCCGCAAAGCGGCAGTTCACCGCTTATGTACTTTTCTTCGGCGGCAAAGGTGACCTTCGATTCGCCGAAAAGCGTGCTTTTATATAATAACGGCGGAAAGGTCTTTTCGTTCGCTTCGGGCGGCACGGTGTCCGTCTCCGCTAAGCAAATGAATTACTGGACTAAATCGGTTTCGCCGTTCTCTTCCGCGGGCGGCTTCGACGACGTTCCCGCAACTTCCGTCTTTAAGGCGGACGGCGAAAACGCTTCCGTCGTTCAGACGCTTACGCAAAGCGCGGTTTCGGGTACTACTTCTAATCTTGCCGAAGGCGACGGCGGCTATCCGCTCGGCGCGGCAAACTTCGATCTTCTGAAAGCTACGGCGTTTTCCGCGGGCACTCTTCCCCTTTCGGTAAATCCCGTAAACGACCTCGCTTCGTCCGTCGGCGGCACGACCGACGCGCTTGCCGCGATTCGGCTGGTGAACGCGGGACAGACCGTTTCTTCTGCCGCGGACGGCAACGGAGATTTTTCCGTTACGCTCGTTCAAAAGCCCGCCGTCGGCGACGTTATGAACGTTGCCGCAAACAAAAATTTCCTTACCGAAAAAAGCGCGGTTACGGTGACGGGAAGCGTTTCCATAACGAGTCTGCCCGACCTGCCGTTCAACGCGACGGGTACGCCGAGATATTCCGCCGCGCTCGAAAGATTAGATCCGAACTGGGAAATGGAGCTTACCGATACCCGCACGAACGGAGGAAAATGGGCTTTATACGTCGCTGTGGAAAGCGAACTGCAATCGGAATGGAACGTTATAGCGGGCGCGGTAACTTTTACAGACGAAAAAACTTCCGTCCTCGATTCTTCGCTTACCCTCGTCGCGGAAGGCGAAACGACCGCGCCGCAGATTATCCGCCTTTCTTGGGAAAAGACGAAGGGCGTGCTTTTGAATATCGCGGAAAACGCCGTTTACGAAGGCGGCAAATACGTTGCCAAACTCAAATGGACGGTGAATTTCGATTAGTTTGGAGCGACTTGGCGATATGCCCTGAACGCCGACTGAAAACAATATAAAAAGCGAACCGAAAAGAATATAAAAAAACCGAGATGCAAGCTATGTTTTGCAACTCGGTTTTCTTTTTGCCAACAAGGACTTCTATATCGTAAAATTCGGATTCCGCGAAAAGCATTTGCCGCGCGGAATAATCTGCGCTTCGCTTTTGTCGTATACCACGACCTCGTTCGTCGCAATTTTCGCGTCGCCGTAAAAAAGGAACGCGCGGTTATAAACGTATCTTAAAACCTCGTATTTTATCGCGGTATTTTCCGCTTCTGTTTCCGACCGTCCTTCACACGCCCACGCCGCGCCGAATAACTTTGATAAGAAGTCTCTTATGCCGCACGGCTCTAAACCTTCGCACGGCTCGCAAGTTCCGCGCCCCGCGCCGCATACGGCTTCGCCCTGCTTACATATTCCGCAAGGCTCGCACGGCGGTTCTTTCCGACGAAACGGCACGTTACGCTTGCGTAACCCGAAAGGAAACGGTAAGCGAGCTTCCTTCCGCGATGTCCGGCAGATTCACGCTTAAATTACCGCCCGAGTAGGTATAATCCGAAGTCTTTTCCCCGCCTATTTCCACGCCGAACGCGGTATCGAACGAAACGTTCGCGGTATCTATCGCGTCCGCAAGAACGCCTTTGGAATAAACGTCGCCCGACTCGTTTGTGATGACGACGGTATAAGTCAAAGGACCGTCTACCCAGTATTTTTTATCCGCGGAAAGCACCGCGGTAAGCCCGCTGATTATCGTCGTGCTGACGAGATTCGACGCAAAAGTTATGGGTTCGGCCTCCGCACCGTAAGTTCCCGTAAAATCCGACTGATTGCTCGTGACCTTTTTTGCCACTGTTTTTTTCCTCCTGAATTCGTTTATCGGGCATTTTCGCCCACGTTGCATTGTATGCAAAGAAAAATTTTTCCGTTACGAACTTTAAAACGTTACCGTTACGGATATACA
>CAVBZJ010000112.1:5397-6157 GCA_963599785.1 Anaerovoracaceae bacterium | reverse complement strand
CGTGTAGAGATTCTTCGTAAGCAGGGGCAAGAAGCAAGGCTCAGAATGACAAAGCCGCTTTTAGTTCGCGGATTCTTCTATGAAATAGCAATGGGGTAGTCGCTTCTCCGCTTTCGCTACGAAGCACTGCGTGATGAAAACAGTTCTTCCCCTCTCGCAAAAAGAAAAAATACAAAAGTAAATTGTGTCATTCTGAGCGATGCCCGCGTAGACACTCCCGCGAAGAATCTCAAAAGATACTTTCGTGTAGAGATTCTTCGTAAGCCCGTCAAGAAAGAACGGCTCAGAATGACAGAAACAGCAAAACCATAGGAGAAATATCTGTACAGATAGTAACTGTATGCGTGTCGCGCGTACGGTCTTCTTCTACTTATCGTTATGAACGCCCGTTTTCACTCCCGAATAATCTTCCAAACCCAAAAGATAATCGGCGGACACGTCGAAATATTCCGCAAGTTCCCGTATCTGCGTGGCTTTCGGCTCGTTAAACCCTTCGCACCAGTTGATTATCGTCGTTTTGCTGTATTTCAAATCCTTCGCGACGCGGTAGCGCGTGATGCCGTTTTCTTTGATAAGCTGATTAAGTCTTTTAGAAAGAATGTCCATTTTGACCGCTCCCGCCGCCTCCGTTTCCGAAAAAAATTTCAACTAATTGTACCAACTATTTGAACTATTCGCTTGACAAGTCCAACTTACTGAACTATAATGAACATAGTCCAACATTATGAACTATTGCGAAAAAATCAAGAAAGGAGAGAGC
>CAVBZJ010000112.1:3086-5387 GCA_963599785.1 Anaerovoracaceae bacterium | reverse complement strand
AAAAACGAAAGAAAACAAAAAAACGTTTGAGTCACCCGAAATAGGGCGGAAAATCGTAGCCTCGGCAGACGTGATAACGCTGTCGGGGAACGTGCTGGAAGAAGATTATTACGAAGGAAACAAATAAAAATCAAAACAAGGAGAAAGAACCTATGAAAAAACTAACAGCAATGCTTGCCGCTCTTCTGGTAGCGGTGACGGGCGCGGCGGCGTTCACGTCGGTATCGGCGGAAAGCGCACCCTCCGCGCACATTTCCTCGTTCAATTTGTCGCTGGAAGATAACGTTCACGTTTATTTCCGCGCGTATTACGAGGGGATAGACCTGAATTCCGACGAGTACGGAATGATTTTCTGGAAGGAAGCCCGCGCGGACGGAGCGTATACCTACGAGAACGCGGCAAAGGACGATAAAGCCGAAATACGCGGCAAAACCGAAGCGTGGAGCTACGATTCAGTTATATCCAAAAACGTTGCGACTTATACATATAAATTCGCGGCGAAGGAAATGGCGGACGTGATTTACGCGGAAAGCTATTGCGTAAAGGACGGCGCGTATTATTATAGCGACACCGTTCCGTACGGCGTAACGACCTATGCGGCGAGGAAGCTCGGCAAGGTGCAGGGCGTTGCGGGAACTACCGACGAAAATCTTAAAAACGTGATAAAAGAAATGCTCGAATACGGCGCGGCGGCGCAGCTGTACTTCGGCTACAACACCGATAATCTCGCGACGAGTGTGTTAGACCTTCCCGATATTCCGCAGTATACCAACCCGACCTTTGTCGTGGACACCGTAACCGCGGCGGCGGGCGAAGAAAACGTGGCGGTAAAAATCTCGGTCAAAAACAATTCGGGCATATCTTCCATATCGCTTAACGTGACCTTCGATAAAACCGCGCTGACATTAACTAATTATACCATAAACACCGCGGAAATAGGCGGTCAGGGAACACCTTTTAACGCAAACGCGAAAGAGGTTCAGATTCCTTGGGTAAACTGGACGACCAACGTAGAGGGCGACTGGACCTTCGTCACGCTCTATTTCACCGTTTCGGCGACCGCGACGGGCAAACAGGCGATAAACGTGACCTATAACGCGGACGACGTGTACGACGTAAACGAAAACAACGTGGCGTTCGATATTGTGAACGGAGGCATAGAAATAAGATGACGGGCTTTACAAAATCGTTAAAAAACAAGCTTTTAGCGGTATTCATAGCCGTTTTCGCGCTGTGCGCGGGCGCAATAACCGTTTTTGCGGCGACGGGCGCGTATAGCGGCGTGCTTGCGGAATCGGAAAAAACGCTTACTATGACTATTTCGGAAGAAGCGGTCAGAGCGGGCGAAACGGCGGAGGTCAAAATCTCGTTCGAGAACAATACGGGCGTGGCTTCCATAAACCTCGAAGTATTTTACGACGAAGAGCTGACGCTTGAAAAGGTAGAATTCAACAAGAATCTGGGCGGAAGCAATACCACCTCGGACTTTCTTAAAAAAGGCAGTCCCGTAACCCTTATATGGGTAAACGGGTTTGCGGATTTTGCAAACGACGACGTTTTTGCCACTCTGTATTTCAAGCTTTCGGAAACGGCGGAAAACGACTGCTTCTGCGAAATATACGCGGAGTTCGATCCGAACAATATTTACGATAAAGACGAAAACCCCGTAAATCTTACGGTGGTGAGCGGCGGCGTATCTGCTACGGAAGCCGTTGCGGGCGACGTGAACGGCGACGGCGTGGCGAATAATAAAGACGTAACGAGGCTGTTCCAGTACCTTGCGAAGTGGAACGTAACAGTAAACGAAGCGACCGTCGACGTAAACGGCGACGGGGTTGTGAACAATAAAGACGTAACGAGACTTTTTCAGTACCTCGCCAAATGGGACGTGTGCGCATATATAACGAAATTCTTTAAGGTTACGTTCGACGGTAACGGCGGAACGCTCGTGAGCGGAGAAGAAACGCAAAAGGTAAAAGAGAATAAAAGCGCGACCGCACCCGTATACGAAAGAGAGGGCTACGAGTTTATCGGGTTCGATAAAGATTTTTCGTGCGTTACGAGACGAATGACGGTAACGGCGCAGTGGAAGCAAATAGCCCCGCACGAGCATACATATTCGGAAGAATGGAGCAGTGACGGAGCGTTCCATTGGCACGCCGCCACCTGTGAGCATACGACGGAAGTAAGCGATAAAGGTTTTCACGAATGGAACTCGACTATTGACAGCGAGAAAAAAGAGAAAGTTTCTACCTGCTCGGTTTGCGGAAAAGTAAAAACGGAAAAGCTTGTAGATTATAG
>CAVBZJ010000112.1:0-3076 GCA_963599785.1 Anaerovoracaceae bacterium | reverse complement strand
ATAAATATAGCGAACTCGGAAAGACGATAAACCTTATAACGGCATCTGATTTCGAGGTTTATTCGGGCGCGAAATCGGTTTTCAATAGCGATTATTTATATTATAAAAAGTTAATTGTTTCCGATAAAGGTGCTTCGGATGGCGTTTCTTCCAGCACACAGTCGGCAAGCGACTATTTGACTAATATATATTCAAGTGTAGAGGCAAAAATATCTATCGGTTCTCGTAAAGATAAAAACGGCAAATTTATGACGAATAAACTGCCTTCTTTGAGTGTCGGTGCAAGTTCGACGTATGAAAAAAAGAGAAAAACGGAAACGAGCGAGTATTATTATACATATTCGTTTACATATAACGGTAGCGAACGTTATATAGAAGGGTTTAGAGATATAAATTCTTTAAGGTCGCTTATTTCTTATGACCTGATAGCAGATGCGCTCAGGTTGAGGGCTAACCAGATTACGCCCGCGCAATTCGTGACTTACTGGGGTACTCACGTTATAACTTCTGCGATATACGGGCAGGAAATTAACGTTGACTATTCTTGCATTACGACAAGTGAAAGCAATACCGAAAGCTTGAAAAATAAACTTGACGCGGAAATGGAAATGCGATTTGCAAAAACAGGCATTAGTGCAAGTGTCGGAGTAGATAGCAGTTTCTTAAAGACGGACTCTAATTCTAATACGATACAAAGCCTCAATATAAACGGCAGGTCAAAAGAGAAATTCGGCGCGACCTCTATGGAGGATTTTGGTAAAGCGTATGATAGTTGGAGAGAAAAGAACGGCGGAGACGTGTTTATTGACGTTGGCGACGGAAGTCTTTATTGTGTTTGGGATTTGCTTGGCGAAGAATATAACGACGTAAAGCAGCTCCTTGACGACTATATGTATAGCGAGTGCGACAAACTTAGCGACGATATACTTGCCAAAATCAATTCTTTGAAGTATGACAACGACTTAAAATTCGATAAAGATACGCAAACCCTGCGTTTAGATTTAAAATATTATCAGGAACATGCAAACGTAGGAGCAGACACTTTTGATTGCGGAAATTTTGAAAAAAGCGACAATGGTGCGTTGCATATTACGCCGTATTATAACGGAACGCCTATAAAGAAAATCGTGATAGACGGTGCTTACGGACAGCGCAATCTGAAAGGGCAGGTTATTGATTTCGTCGTGAAAAATTTTGCCTTGAAGTTCGACAGAGACTTTGATGAAGATTTGGAGATAGAGCTTAATAACGTTGCGTTCAGTGCGCCGAGCAATACCGCTTGCTTTGATTTTAGTGAAGTGCTGAATAAAAATATAAAAGTCAATATAAACTATAACGGTAAAAACTACTTGGAAGGCGGCGGCGGAACTGCCGCGCAAGGCGTATTTTGTGCGGATGGTATAGATCTCGGTATAATCGGTTCGACGGGTGCAGAGCTTATTGTGCGCGGCGGAGCAGGTGCGGGCGACACAAGCGCGGTAGCGAATGAGACAAAACTCGTAACTTATGCGGGAGATAGAGTAAATAATAAGGATGGTTCAGACGGTGCGATAGCAATAATCGCTAAAAGTCTTACCATAAACACCTTCGGTACGTTAGAAGTTTACGGCGGCAACGGTGGTGCTGGCTTTGCAGGCGAAGACAAGGAGTATACTACGAAAAACTATGTTGGTGATGCAGGTGGCGACGGCGGCAATGGCGGCAACGGGGCAAAATGTGCCGATTGTGAACATTTCTATATACTCAACGCTTATAGCATACTTTTTGTAACAGGCGACGGCGGCAATGGCGGCGACGGCGGTAAAGGCAGTAATTCTAGATTTATCGGCGGTAACGGCGGTAACGGTGGGAACGGAGGAAAATACGGAGATAGATGTTTTATTGAAAAGAATATTTTAGTAAAGGAACTGACGGGGAAACACGGGGCAGGAGGAAAAGGAGGAGCAGGAGGACTAGGGGCCTCTAACGGGGCAGACGGAATAGGTCTTAAATCCGAAGCTACTTACAACGGACATAAATATGTTCTTATGTCGGGTAAATTAACTTGGGCGGAAGCAAAAGCATATGCCGAAAGTATGGGCGGACACCTTGCGACCATAACCAACGCAGAAGAGGACGCAGTATTAGGAGAAATGATAAGAGCTTCCGGATATGGCGGATTATGGCTCGGCGCGGAGAATACAAGCGGCTCGTGGAAGTGGGTGACGGGAGAAGAATTCTCGTTTACTAACTGGGCGAGCGGAGAGCCTTCCGGAGGAGACGAACACTACTTGGGCTATAAAAACGGCAATAATGAGTGGAATGATTATAAAATGTCAACGGATGCCGTCTTTGGTTTTATAGTAGAATTTGAATAACTTAGTCAAGTAAAAGTTTATCGTAGGTGTGGGAGAGAAAGAAGTACGGAAAAGAGAGGCGAAAACGCCTCTCTTTTCCGTTTTTTATTTCATATTTTTCAAAATTCGCTCATAAATTAGTTTCGTATGAAGCTTGTCTCTTTGTTGCCGTCGGACTCCGCAAAAGTCCTTAAAATTCTTTGCGACAAAAAAACTAAAAACAGACTGTTCAAAAGGGGCTTGACCGAGGGCGTGACCGTTACTCTCGTTCGGCGCGCTCCGCTCGGCGATCCTCTCGAATTAAAGGTGCGAGATTTTTACCTTGCAATCAGAAGCTCCGCCGCCGAAAAAATAGAAGTGGAAAAATTAAGCCCGCAAAACGGCAAAAAAACGGCGGAAAAGTCGGGGAATTTAGCGGAAAAATCTTAAAAGGGGCGCGGACAAGGTATGAATCTGGCTTTAATAGGCAATCCGAACTGCGGAAAAACAACGCTTTTCAACGCGCTCACGGGAACGTATCAGAAGGTCGGCAATTTTGCGGGCGTAACCGTCGAGAAAAAGGACGGCGTTTACAAAAAGGACAAATCTCTTAAAATAACCGACCTGCCGGGGCTGTATTCGCTTTCCGCCGATTCCGCCGACGAGCGCGCCGTGACCGAATATCTCAAAACCACTCCGCCCGACGCCGTGATAAACGTTCTCGACGGAACGAATCTGGAAAGAAATTTATACCTTACCTG
>CAVBZJ010000111.1:0-6212 GCA_963599785.1 Anaerovoracaceae bacterium | reverse complement strand
CTTCCGAGGTTTTGCCCTTTTTTTTGCGTTCTTCGGCTTTTTGCGCCTTTAATCTTTTGCGTTCCTCTTTTTCTTTGCGCTTCGCCTCTTTTTTCTCCTGTTTAAGACGTTTTTTCTCCTCTTTGTCCGCGGAAAGCTTCGCGCGTCTTTCTTCCGCTTCCTTTTTCTTCTTTTCGGCGGTGGCTTTCTTCTCTTCGGACTTTTTCTTCTTTTCGTCTTCGGCTTCGCCCTTTTTGTCGCCCTTTTTGTCGCCGACCTCTTCCCCTTCGGTCTTATCGTCCGTTTCTTCGGACTCTTCGGGTTCTTCCAAATCGTCGGAATCGTCCGATAAATCGAGGTCGTCCAAATCGCTCAAATCGTCGTCTTCGCCGTCCTCTTCTTTGTCCGCGGTTTCTTCTTCGTCCGCGGCTTCTTCGGAAGCTTCTTCGGCGGTGGCGTGCTTTTTATCGTCGTCCTCTTCCGAATCTTCATCGACAAATATTATATCGTCCGAATCGTCCTCGTCTCCGAAAGCGGACGGAGGACAATTCGGTTTATCTATCTCGAAATACAGCGTTTCGGGAGCGGAACAATTCGGTCTGTCTTCCATATCTTCTCCTTCCGTATCGTCCAAATCGTCAAGGTCGTCAATATCCTCTAAATCGTCGATATCGTCTATATCCTCGTCCGTAACGGGGGTATCCGGATCGTCGTCGGGATCATCGGGATCTTCGGGGTTTTCGTCCTTTTCGGGAGTAAACTCCTCGTTTCCGTCGTCGATTTTCGCGCCCTTTAAGTAACGCTTCCAGAATTTAGGCGTGCGGTCGGGATTATAGAGCTTATCCGAATAGCCTTCGTCCTCGAATTCGACGTAATCGTTTTCTTCCTCTTCGGCGTCGGCTTCCTCGCCCTTTTTAATCATAAAGTCGAAGCTCGTCCTTCCTTCGCCCGCGCTTTCGTTCGTATCTGTCTCTTCTGCTTCGCCCGTTTCTTCGTCCGCTTCGTCGTTTTCCGTCACCGCGGAATTCTTCACGAAGGCTTCTATTTCTTCCAAAAGCGGAATACGTTTCTTATCCGCGTTTGCTCTCAGCCATTCTGCGGATTCGGTCTCGCCGATAAATTCGAGATACCTAATCTGCTCGAAGCTGAGCTGCGCTTCCGAATATTCGAGAACGAGGTCGTTATCGTACTGCCACTTTTCTATCGCGCCGAGAAGCACCGCCACGGCAACGTTTTTATGCGGCAGCGGCAGACTGTTGATATAAACGGTCTTTTTATCCGAATTATAGCGGAAATACCATTCGTTGTAATCGTCGTTTTTGGCGATTTTTTCGGAAATAAGCTTATACTCGGGGAGGTTAAACCGAACCTCGGGATAGGTTTTCGCAAGATACCTTTCCGTTTTTTCCACGATGGAAGCGAGTTCCTTTTCGTCCTCGACGTACTTTCTGCAATCGACGCAGATTTTAAGTCCTTTAACGAAATTCTCGTCGGCTTCTCTGCCTCTTATGTCGAAATCGGTATCGAACGGCACTATTCTGCCGCTTTCCGCAACCTTATGGCAGAACGAACAGCGCAGCTCTTCCTCTTCCGCCTTATCTTCGCCCGCGGTTTCAAAGTCGTATTTGCCGCCGTCGCTCATAATAAAGTTCAGCTCGGACAGAAGGTCGCAGCATCCCTCCAAATCGTATGCGGAAGAAAGCTTGTCGTCCCCGAAATAAATGTAATGTTTAAGATTCGGGTGAATTTTCAGCCAGTGCAGATAAGAATAGACGTTCACGAGGAATTCCTGCATATAATTGCCCATTCTGTCGTAGAACCAGTCGAAAATGCCCGCGTCTTCGGTGCAGTCGTTTATAAACAGAAGCTGTATTCTGTGCTTGTCCGTCTCGACGAATTCTCCTCTGTAACCCGTGACGAATTCTTCTCCGCAACCCGTAAGGTAAGGATAAAGGGTGCGGATTTTATCTTCAACCGTCACCGCTTCGTGTTCCGCGTCGAAGCCGAGCGGCTTTTCAAGCACGGGGCAAATCGCGACGCAGCGATACGCCTTGGGGAAAATGGTTTTTATAAACTCGTTGAACACCGCGCCGAGAAGCATTCTCATACCGTCGTTGCATTCCGTTTGCGATATGAGGGTGGCTTTAAGGAATCTGCCGTTAGAGAGGTCGAGCTTTCTGCGGCTTTCCGCAACGAGGTTTTCCGCAAGATGCGGATTGCCCTCCACTCCGCGCTTAAAATCGAGCGACTGATTGTTGGACATAAGGTTATAGAACCCGTAAGTCTCGCCCGTTATTTCCGCCTTCCACACAGACACTCTGATTTCGCAAAGCTTCGCGACGGAATTGTTTATAACGCCCTCGGGGAAGCCCTGAATCTGTTCCGCCCTGCCTATTCTGTAACGCCTTAAAAATATCGTGTCGAGAGAATTTTTGAAGGTCACGTTTTCGCGGCGCAGGAAGATTATCTTGTTATCCTCGGAAATTTGTTCTATTTCGTATTCCGAATTGTCGAACACTATGCACTGCCCGACCTGATATTCGAGCGGCACGCGCGACGGGAAGGTATCTATTTCGCCTATCGGTCTGTCGTTTATCTGCAAGGTTACGCGCTCGTTGCTTCTTAACAGCAGCTCGTAAATTTCCTGTGCGCGCTTAAAGACTATGCGCTTTTCTTTTGCAAGCGTATAGCCGTCCTGCTGCAAGCTGTCAACGACGATATAATAGTCTTTCGCGCTGTTCGCGTAGCTTTTTTCTATCTTCGTGTCGTAATTGTCGCAAAGCCCCGCGATAAGGTACGCCGCAAAGTTCGCGAGAGAAACGTTTTTAAGGTCTCCGAACCGTTTTCCGCCCGCGTCCTCGCAGAACTTACAAAGCGGAATATCCTCTCTCGCCTTGGAAAGGGCTATGACGTTAGTCATCTTCCTCTTAAAATCGTTCACGTTCATTCCGCTTACCGAAGAGGCTTCGCAGAAGATTTTAAGAAGGCTCAGCTTTTGTTTGTTGGCGTGTTCGGTAACTCTCGGCTGAATGAAAGACGACCTCTTGATAAAGTTTTCTTTCATCGCCTTATACATAAAATATTCGCGGAGAAGATAGGGCTTGCTTATTATCTGCACCACCGAATTTCTTCTGCCTCTGAATCTCGTACACGCGTAAATCGCCGCGGAAAGATTGCACCTCTCGTCCGAATAAATCATATAGTTGTCTTTCGGAATCTCTTTGTAGAACTCGTTGATTTCAACCTTATGCTCTTCGAGCGTTTTTCTTTCCGCGTGAGCTATGGGCGAAGAGGTTATAACCCTCACGCCGTCTATGCCGTAGTGATACGCAAGCTCGGCGATAATACCTTCGAGGCTCGCGAGCTTTTGCATATTTTTATTGTAAATCTTATTGTTTTTGCTTTCTCTGTTCCAGAGAACGTATTCGACCTCTTCGTTCTCGCCGCCGCTCGAAAAGCTTAAAACCTTATCCACGCAGAAGAATTTGGGAAGGCTTGCCGTGGCAAAACCGCGGATTATATCCTGCGAAAGGAAGATAAACCGAATATTTCCCTCGGTGGCGTTCTGCATTCTTATGGACATTACGGGGCATAAATAGCCTTCCATTGCGACTATTCTGTCCGCGTCTATGAATATGGCGTTGCACACCTCCTCGAAAAAGTCTGGATAATGCTCCACTATATCGTCGCTCTTGAAATCTTCGGGAGAAGCGATAAGCACGTCCGCCTGATCCAGTCTTTCGTCGCTGGTATAAACTCTCCACGAAGAGTCTCTGCTCGCGCCCGTGATTTTCATCAGCCTGTCCGAAATGTATTTTCTTAACGCTTCCCGTTTCGTTTTGTTGGAAACGACGAACACGAGTCTCGCGCCCGAAAGCAGACGCGCAAACGCGTAGTAAATAAGATATTCGCCGTATTCCGAATAGAACGACGCGCAGAAATGCACGTTTTCGCCGTTGAACATCGCGTCGAGACTTTCGAGATAAGAATGTTTCACCTCGCCCGACTGCGCCTTCATCTTGCTTTCTATATATTCGAGCGCGCCCGAAAATTCCTTGTTGGTAAAGGTATATTTATACTCCGATTCGCAATGCTTGACGGGGTAAAAACGGAGCTTATGCTCGTCGTCGAAGCGGTTTTTGAGTTCTGCGGAAAGCGCGCGAAGCTTCTTCTTGCTCTCTTTTAAGGATTCCTCTTCTTCGCGCTTTGCGATTTCGTCCTTCGTTTCGTAGTCGTTCTTTACCCCCGTATGCAACGTATTGCATATTTCCTGCAAAAAGATAAGCGAAAGGAAGGGGAAAACGTACCATTTATCCACGTTCAGAACGTTTATCATAAAGTCGTAGAACCATTTAGCCGCGGGGAAAAGTATCCATACGAACATTCCCAAAAAGCATAAAAAGTACAACGCTTCGGTAAAATATATAAAATATTGCAGAACGGTTTCTAACCTGTTCACCCAGTTTTTGGCATATTTATAATCGGGAGCCTTGAAAAAGAGCGACGAAATACGCCGACCTATCGCGGCGAAGAAGTTCTTTTTCTCTTCCTTCGCTTCGTCCTCTTCTTCCGCGCGGAGAACCGCCGAGCCGCCCTCTTCGCCCTCGACGCCTTCCGTAAGACCGTCTTCTTTTTCTTCCGTTTCTTCGGATTTTTCTTTCTTATCCCCTTTCTCGCCCTTTTCGGTCTTTACGTTCTTTTTATCCTTTTTCTTTTTGTCTTTTTTCTCTTTAATGCCGAAAATCGGGCTTATCACGCGCTTTTTGAGTATCGCTTTAACGATAGCGTAAAAATAAATCGCGATAACGTTTACGACAAACGCGAACAGCGCGAAGAATATGAACTCCGTTTTAGTGCCTAAAATTCTTTCCGCCGCCGCGACTACGTTACCTATAAACGGCAACGAATATACGAGCGACACGAGCGAAGAAATCGCGTTATAAAGAACTATGAACAGAATCAGCTCCGCAAGCGCGAGCAGTATGAAAAACGCGTTCTTTTTGTTGTCGGGCATCTCGTAGCGCGCGGACATAATGGGAGTAACGCCCTTTTTCCCTCTCTTTTTAACGGGAAGAAGCGGGAAAAACAGCGCGAACATCATCAGAATAATACACAGAATTTTTACGAACGTTTCCATTTTCAGCTTCTCCCTTTGTTAAACAACGATTCGATTACTTCTATCGAGAACACCTTATACACCCTGTTTTCGGGCGCGAGGAAGGGCTTGGTTACGTCGAACTCGTCGCCTAAATCGTCGTAATCGGTGACTATCGGCTCTACGCCGAGGTTATTGAGCATACCGCTCAGCTTATCCTCTATTTCTTCCAGCTTTTTGCGGTGCATTTCCATATGCTCGTTCTTCGCCGCGTTAAGCTCGTTAAGATAGGTTATTCTGCCTATCTCGTATCTCAATTCCTCAATATGGGTAAGGTCTACGTCGTAGCACTGTTTAAGACTCGTGAACGCATATTTTTTTATCGCCTGACAGTTGATAAAGCACTCGCGTATCTGCCGTCTCGCCCTTTTCATCCGCGATTTGATTATCGCGTAATGCAACAAAAACGCAAGAACGAACAACCCCGTGACCACGCCTATCGTGATTAAATATAAAACGAGAGAACCCGCGGAAAAAATTCCGTAAGGTCTCCTCTGCACGAGCGCGAACGGCAAAACCACCGTCAGCACGACGAAAAACCAGAATGCCAGATCTCCTGCGAAGTTACATTCTATGCTCTGCTTTGCGGTAAGGTATTTCGCGTACGCCTTGTCCGCCTTCTTTTTCTCGCTTTTATAAGCCTCTAAATTATCGCCGAGATATTCCGCGTTTATGGATTTTTTAAGGAGCGCGGCTATTTCGTCCTTCTTTTTATCTACGACCGTCTCGAAGTCCGAGCGTGACGGGAATTGCTTTACGGTGCGCAGACTGCCGTCGTTTTTAATCAGCTCGTCGTATTCGCCCTTGATGCTCGATTCCTTGGTGTCGTCTCGCTTTTGCAGGTATTTGAGCATAATCTCGTCGAATTCTTTTTTGAATTCCGCCGACCACTCTTTTTCGGTACTCGTGGCGTATTTATAGATCACGTCGTAATCCTGCTCGACGGTATTTTCGTCGAACCGTTCTTCGGGGGTAAGCTTTTCCCTCGTTTCTTTTAACTTTTCCTCTTTCGACCTTTCGTCCTCTACCTTTGCGGCGTTCGCTTCCGCCGCGTCGCCGTAGCTTTTTATATCGTAAT
>CAVBZJ010000110.1:0-6304 GCA_963599785.1 Anaerovoracaceae bacterium | reverse complement strand
GCCGCATAGCGTCGTTTTGAAGGGCGTAAAAATTTTCGGGAAGCGCGTCCCGCACCCTGCCTATCGCCTGCCACCAATAGTCGTGATTACCTTTTATCAGAATCTTCTTGCCTTTCAGCGGCTTTAACAGCTCCAAATCCTCCGAGGCTTTATCGAGCGTCATCGCCCAGCTCAAATCCCCGCCGAGAAGAACCGCGTCCTCGTCCGAGACCTTTTCGTTCCAGTCCGCAAAAATTTTTTCGAGATAACCCACCCAGTTTCCGCCGAACACGTCCATCGGCTTATCCGAATTTGTTGATATATGTAAATCGCTGATAGCAAAAATTTTCATAGAAATATGATACCACAACGCGAAAAAATAAACAACAAAAATGCGGGCGTATTGCAAAACGAACGAATAAAAAAGAAACAGCGCATAAAAAAGAGCGCGGCAGTCTCGCTCCGCGCCCTTTTCGTTTCACATAAGGTTTATTCCGGATACATAGGCAGCTCGAAGAAGCCCGCGCATACCTCCTGCGTGTATTCCTGACATGGCGGTATCTGCGTGTAGCCGTACGAGGGTACTAAAAGCTCCACTTCCATAACTATCTTTAAGATTATAGAAGCGCAGCAGTCTATCGTGAACTGGTTTTCGCCAGTATACGAGCCGAGCGTCGATACCAGCGACACTACCGCTTCTACCGTGAACGGCATTATCGAAGCGGAAGGAATGTTTAAGATAACGTCCTTCGGCACCGTTACCGTAGCCGTAGCCGTGCCTTCGATACCCGCCGCGTCCGTATAAGCAACGGAAACGGGAATGGTTACGTCGCACTTAACTCTGGCGGCGTGCGGACGCTCCGCAAGCGGTTCTATAAGAAGATTGCTTATAACGCCCGTCTGCGTAGTGCTTTTCGCGCTTATAAAGGTAAGCGGGTATGTAGGATTAGACGGCGTAAGATTAGTGATATTTAAAACGATGCCGGTAAGCTGACTTTGCTGCATACACGCGTCGAAAACCTTCTTCGTCTGAATACAAACCTTTTCGCATAAGCCGTTTAACGGATTTCCGTTTATGGGTCCCGGACATTTATCCGATTGAAAATTACAGAAAAACGACATTTTATCCTCCTTTAATTTTATTCTAATTCAATATATGCCGCCAAAACCTTATTATGACACATTATAAAAACTATCGAAACGACAAAAAACGGCGTTCGCAATCACCCCGCAATCCGCCGTTTTTTATTACGCATACCGTTTATTTCCCGTATTTTTTCAAGTCGTTCTCTCGGATTTCCGTTCGGCGGATTTTTCCGCTTATCGTTTTCGGAAGGCTCTCCACAAACTCTACGACTCTCGGATATTTATACGGCGCGGTATTGCTCTTTACAAAGTCTTGAAGCTCTTTGACAAGCTCGTCGCTCGGCTCGTATTCCCTTTTCAGCACGACCGTCGCTTTCACCTTAAACCCGCGTTTTTCGTCGGGTACGCCCGTCACGGCTACTTCCAGAACGGCGGGGTGTTCGAGCATAACGCTTTCCACCTCGAACGGTCCTATACGATAACCCGAGGACTTTATAACGTCGTCGTTTCTGCCGATATACTTAAAATTGCCGTATTCGTCAACGTACGCGGTATCGCCCGTATGAAAATATCCGCCGCGCCACGCGTATTCCGTCGCTTCCTCGTCGTTATAATATCCGCTCGTCACTCCGCAGGGCTTATTATCCCGCGTTGCCTTTATACAGATTTCGCCCGCCTCGCCCGCAAGACATTCTTTGCCGTCCGCGCCGATAACGAATACCTCGTAGCCCGGAACGGGTTTACCGATAAAGCCTGAAAAGGGTTTCGACAGCCCGCCCAGAGTGCCGAGACAAAGCGTAGTTTCCGTCTGCCCGAAGCCCTCGTAAATTTCAAGCCCCGTGTTTCTCTTCCAGTTATTGAATATGTCTGCGTTAAGAGCTTCCCCAGCGGAACAACAATGCACGAGCGAAGAAAGGTCGTAGCTTTTTACGTCGTATTGAAGCATAAATCGGTACATCGTCGGCGGAACGCAAAAGGTAGTGACCTTATACTTTTCCAGAACGCCTAAAATATCCGCGCCGTCGAACTTATCGAAGTCGTATACGAGAACAGCGGACTCGCCGAACCACGCGCCGTAAAATTTGCCCCAAAGCGATTTCAGCCAGCCCGTATCAGATATGGTGAAATGCAGACCGCCGTCAACCACTCTGTGCCAAAACACGCCCGTCACGATATGCCCCAAAGGATAAGTAAAATCGTGCATTATCATTTTGGGGTAGCCCGTCGTTCCCGAAGAAAACGCCATAAGCATCATATCTTTCGCTTTTATCGCGTCTTCCCCCGTCGGTCTCGTCCATTCGGAAGACGCGTTTTCAAGCCCCGCTTCAAAATCTATCCAGCCTTCGCCCGCGTTTTTATGCTTCGTCGCAAACCGAAGCGTTACGGTCTTGCACTCATCTTTGACTGCGTCGAAATGCTCGGTCACGTCGCCGTCGCCCGTTAAAATCACGGCTTTCACCCCCGCTTTGTTGCAACGATAAGTAAAATCCTTTCCGACGAGCATATTAGTAGCCTGTATCGGCACTGCGCCGATTTTATGCAGCGCGAGCATACAAAACCAAAACAGATAGCTTCTTTTAAGCACGAGAAGCACTCTGTCGCCCTTGTTTATTCCCTGACCTTTAAGATAGTTGGCGGTTTTATCCGACCAAAATTTCATATCCGCAAAAGTAAAGCGTTTTTCTTCCTTTTTGTCGGACAGCCAAAGCATAGCGAGTTTATCCGGTTTTTCCTTTGCGAGAACGTCCGTAACGTCGTATGCAAAGTTGAAATCTTCCGTATAGGTAAGTTTAAAGTTTTTCCGAGCGTCCGCGAGACTTTTGAAAGATTCTCTGCTTCTTCCCGTGAATTTTTGGTATATAGTAGACATTTTTACTCCTTTTTATCGAAAGGCGTAAATCGTTATTTCATAACCACCGCAAGAAATTTGACGGGTTTATCTCCCAGCACTTTTATGCCGTGCGAAAGCCCCGAATTGAAATACACGCTGTCGCCCTTGTCAAGCTCGTAAGAAATATTCCCGATCTTAAAGAGCATTCTGCCCGAAAGCACGAAATTGAATTCCTGCCCCGTATGACTGTGCATTCCGATGTCCTCTTCCCCCGGCATACATTCCACGAAGAAGGGTTCGGCTTTTTTATTCTTGAAGGTGTAAGCAAGGTGCTTATAGTCGTACGCGCCCTCTTTTTTGATAAAGAATTCGTGTCCTTTTCTGACTACCGCGCAATCGCTTAATTTGGGCGAATTTCCCGAAAGCAGATTGAATACGTCCACTCCGAATATCGTTGCTACGTTGAACATAAAGCTGAACGAGAAATCCCTTTCGCCCCTTTCGTGAGCGAGGTATTCCTCTTCGGTCATTCCGAGCTTTGCCGCGAGTTCCTTTGCCGTAATCTCGTGTACCTCGCGCAGTTCCGCCAGCCTTTGTCCCATTTCTTTCAACTGTTCTTCCATAAAATTCACCCCTTATAATTATATCCTAACTCTATCGCCTTAATATTTTTAGTTAAAAGCTCCGCTTTTTTTGCGGGTATCATCTGCGATAGACTGCTCTTTATCTGTTCAAGGGTAAGTATACCCGTCTCTTTAAGGGTTTTACCCAGAATTATCATATTCGCAAGTCCTTCCAGCCCGTTATCACTTGCAAGCTTTGTCGCAGGTATACCGATGGTGATAACCTCGTCTCCGGTATCCTGCGGCATAATCAGCGAACTGTCGAATATAACATATCCGCCCTTTTCCGTTTCGCCTATGTATTTTTCAAGCGAAGGAAGGTTCATCGCGATAAGCACGTCCGGCTTATCGACTATCGGCGAACCTATCGGCTCGTCCGACACGGTGACGCTGCAATTTGCCGTGCCGCCGCGCATTTCGGGTCCGTACGAGGGTAGCCACGATACTTCTTTACCGATTTTCAGCCCCGCGTACGCGAGAGCCTTTCCGGTAAACAGCACGCCCTGCCCGCCGAAGCCCGCAATGAGTATTTTCGTCGTACTCATTTACTTATCCTCCTTGTATTTGTCCTTATAAACGCCGAGCGGATAATAAGTTTCCATATTCTCCCCAAGCCATTTTATAGCGTCCTTCGGAGTCAGCCCCCAGTTCGTGGGGCAGGTGGAAAGCACTTCTATAAGAGAAAAACCTTTGCCCTCTATCTGATTTTTAAACGCGTGCTTTATCGCTTTTTTAGCGTTCGTTATGTTTTTAACGCTGTTCACCGCGACTCGTTCGACGTAAGAAGCCCCGTCTATCTCTTTCAGCATTTCGCATATTTTTACGGGATAACCCACGACCGTAACGTCTCTGCCGTACGGAGAGGTCTGCGTTATCTGATTAGGGAGAGTCGTGGGAGCCATCTGCCCGCCCGTCATTCCGTATATGGCGTTGTTCACGAATATTACCGTTATGTTTTCGTTTCTAGCCGCAGAGTGAACCGTTTCCGCCGTGCCGATAGCCGCAAGGTCGCCGTCGCCCTGATATGTGAACACTATATTGTTCGGGTTGGCGCGTTTTGCCCCCGTAGCCACCGCGGGCGCTCTGCCGTGCGCCGCCTGTATCATATCGCAGTTTATGTAATTATACGAAAACACTGAGCAACCGACGCTCGCTACCCCGACCGCTCTGTCCAACACGCCGAGTTCTTCCAGAGACTCCGCGACGAGCCTGTGAATTATCCCGTGCGTGCAACCGGGGCAGTAATGAAGGGGATTATCGGTAAGCCCTTTCGTTTTTTTGAAAACTACCATTCTTTTGCCTCTCCTTTTTCGATTTTTTCGAGAGTATCGACTATCTCTTCGGGGCGCATAAACACGCCGCCCGTTCTGCCGTAAAAATACACGGGCTTTTTACAACCGACCGAAAGCT
Source organism: Anaerovoracaceae bacterium (assembly GCA_963599785.1). GTDB lineage: Bacteria > Bacillota > Clostridia > Christensenellales > Borkfalkiaceae > UBA1259. The sequence continues at coordinate 1,375 of CAVBZJ010000110.1, read as the reverse complement.
TTACGTCTTCCACCATCTGCCCCATATTAAGCTCTACCGACAAAAACGCTTTGCATTTTTCCGCCGCGGCGGCAAGATATTTTTTAGGGAACGGGTACAGGGTTATCGGACGGATAAGCCCCGCTTTTATCCCCTTCTTTCTCGCTTCCTTTATAGCGTTTTTGGCTATTCTCGCGACGATTCCGAACGCGACGACTATAATTTCCGCGTCGTCGGTCATAAACTCTTCCGCAAGCTGCTCCGTTCTTTCTATTTCCGCATACCTTTCAAAACGTTCTCTGTTCCATTCTTCGAGCTGTACGGGAGACAGCGACAGCGAGTTTATTATATTTCTGCCCGCGTGCGTTCCCGTACCCGTCGTCGCCCAAGGCTTTTCGTAAGTTTTAACCTCTTCTTCCTCGATTTCGACGGGTTCCATCATCTGCCCGAGAGTTCCGTCCGCAAGTATCATCGCGGGTACTCTGTATTTATCCGCAAGGTCGAACGCCTTAAAGCACATAGAATACATTTCCTGAACCGAATCGGGGGCTAAAACTATAAGGTGATAGTCGCCGTGTCCGCCGCCCTTCGTCGCCTGAAAATAATCGGACTGCGAGGGCTGTATGCCGCCAAGCCCCGGTCCGCCCCTTTGCACGTTTACGATAAGCGCGGGAAGGTCGCACCCCGCCATATACGATATGCCTTCGCTTTTAAGCGAAATTCCGGGGCTAGAACTGCTCGTCATCGCGCGAAGTCCGCACGACGCCGCGCCTATAACCATATTTATCGCCGCGATTTCCGATTCCGCCTGCAAAAACGTGCCGCCTATTTTCGGCATACGCTTTGCCATATACGCCGCGACTTCGGTCTGCGGGGTTATGGGATAGCCGAAATAATGCCTGCACCCCGCCTTTATTGCCGCTTCCGCAAGAGCTTCGTTTCCTTTCATCAAAACCTTTTCGGACATAGTTTACCTCTCAACCGTTATCACCGTATCGGGACAAATCGTGGCGCAGAACGCGCAGCCTATGCACGCGCTCTCGTCCGTCACTCCCGCGGGGTGATAGCCTTTCTGATTTATTCTTTCTTTTTCAAGCGAGACTATATGCTTCGGGCAGACCGTTTCGCACAGCCCGCACCCCTTGCAACGCTCTTCGTCAAAGGTTACTTTCGCCATTACAAATTTTCTCCTTTATATCAGATTTAAGTATTTTACGGGTTCTATTTCAAGCACGTTTTTTAGCTTTTTTAACTTTTCGGTCAAAAAGTCTTTTCTGATTGCGGTGAATTTTATCGGAATCCCCGTTTTTTCCGAAAATTCTTCCGCAAATTTCAAGCCGTTCAATATATCCGTTTCGGTCGTTTCGTCGCCTAAATTAGCGTTGTTCACTATCCC
>CAVBZJ010000109.1:0-6421 GCA_963599785.1 Anaerovoracaceae bacterium | reverse complement strand
ATCTTATATACTTTTCCTGATCACCGAAATTTACCCCGACGAGAATTTCAGAACAGGCATTTTTTCTCGTAAACACAAATGCGCCGTTATACGAATAAAGAATTTTAAACTCTCCGTCCTTTAACGCAGAGAAATTTTTTCTGATTTTACCAAGCGTACGGAAAAACGACAGAAGCTCTTCATCCCGATTACCCCACTCAAAATACTTTCTGTTCAGCGGATCGGTAAAGCCCTGCATACCTATTTCGTCGCCGTAGTAAATACACGGTACGCCCAAAAGCGTATAGTTTAGAAGAGTCGCGGCTTTTACTCTGTTTTTGGCAAGTTCGCACTCAGCCCCCTCATAGCGCACACGCGAAAGCTCTTCTTTCGTTTTTCCGTCCGCATTGAAATCACCTACGGCGGAAAGAATACGCGCGGTATCGTGCGTGCCTAAAATATTCATAACCGAATTAAGCACGAACAGCGGGTATCTGTCTATCAGTTCTCTCACGCAATCGGCAAGACTCTCGGAATTTCCTTTCTTCACGAAAGAAATTATCGCGTTTTTGAGCGGATAGTTCATTACCGAATCAAGTTCTTTTCCCAAAAAATATTCGCGCCGTACCCCGTACGAAATTTTGGTAGTCGCTTCTTCCCAAACCTCGCCTATTATAATAGCGTTTTCATTCTCTTTTTTTACGGCGTTTCTGATTTTTTGCACGAACAGCGCGGGTAATTCGTCCACGACGTCAAGTCGCCAGCCGCCTATGCCAAGCTTTGTGTAACGAGCCAGCACGCCGTTTTCACCCGTGATAAAATCGATATACCCCGAGTCTTCTTTGTTCGTTGAGGGAAGAGTAGTTATTCCCCACCAGCTTTCGTATTCGGTGGGATAATTTATAAATTTATACCAGCTTTTGTATGGTGACGACACGTCGCCGTACGCGCCGTGGTTGCCGTACGTTCCGTATTTGTCGAAGTACACGCTGTCATCGCCGGTATGATTGAAAACTCCGTCCAAAATAATCTTTATTCCGTATTCATTCGCTTTTTCGATAAGCTCCTTCAAGTCCCCTTCCGTACCAAGCAGCGGATCTATTTTCATATAGTCGCCCGTATCGTAACGGTGGTTGGAATACGCCTCGAATATAGGGTTCAGATATATCGCTGTCACACCGAGAGAATTCAGATACGGCAATTTTTCTATTATACCCACAATATCACCGCCGAAAAAGTCGTTATTTAAAACTTTTCCATCGGGCGTAGGCTTGAAAATCGGTATATCCGATTTATTTTCGTGATATACCTTGCCTGCGGGAATATGCTTATCGGAATTCTTACAATAGAATCTGTCGGGGAAAATTTGATAAATCACCCCGCCCGAAAGCCATTCAGGTACTCGATAATCTGCGGAATAAACGGACAGATAATAGCTTTCTGGATTGTCCGAGATAACACCCGCAAGTTCTTTACCCACCCCGATAAACAGACCGCAGTCTATCTGAAAGCTATAAGTATAAAGCCCTTCGTCAAAGCGTACCGAACATTCAAAAAAACCGTTTTCTCTCCTCATCGGCACGTTTTTAGCAAAGCACTCTCTGTCTTTTTCGTAAACGAAAACGACAGCGCCGAAGTTTCCTTTGACTCTGAACGTTATCTCGTCTGCCGCGCGTACCGCGCCGACGACGCTTTTATAAAATTTATCAAGCGGATCGTATAGCTTCATTATTTAATCCGTTTAAGGTGCCAGATTCTATCCGCGTATTCTTTTATGCTTCTGTCCGCAGAGAAAACGCCCGCCGACGCAATATTGTTAAGGCTCTTTTTAGCCCATAAAAGCTTGTTTTTATAAACCTCGTCAACCTTCTGGTGAATATCGCAGAACGCGCCGAAATCGGCAAGACACATATACGGATCGGCAACGGGGCTTCCCGTCAAAAGATAGCTTGCAATATCGGAGAACGACTGACCGTTAAATCCGCGGTTAAGCGCGGCGATAACCTTTTCAAGCTTTGGATTGTTAGCATAAAATTCGGTAGAATTATAGCCGTGCGCCCAAAGTCTGTCAACCTCTTCCGCGGTAAAACCGAATATAAATATGTTATCGTCGCCGCAGGCGGCTTTCATTTCTACGTTTGCGCCGTCAAGAGTGCCTATCGTAAGCGCGCCGTTTATCATAAACTTCATATTGCCGGTGCCGCTCGCTTCCTTGCCTGCCTGCGAAATTTGCTCGCTTATCTCCGTTGCGGGCATCAGTTTTTCCGCCATGGAAACGCAATAGTCTTCCATATAAACGACTCTGATTTTTTTGCTTATAACGGGATCCTTTGCTATTTCTTCGCTTAAACAGCAGATAAGTCTTATAATCTGTTTTGCGAAATAATACCCCGGAGCGGCCTTCGCTCCGAAAATGAACGTTTTGGGCGTCATTTCCTTGTTCGGGTTTTCTTTAAGCTCGTTATAAAGCGAAATAATATAAAGAGCGTTCATAAGCTGGCGTTTATATTCGTGCATTCTTTTAGCCTGAACGTCGAATTGCGAATTCGGATCGATTATAACGCCCTGCTTCTTTTTCGCATATTCGCAGAACGTTTGCTTATTATGCATCTTGATTTCGTTAAGGCGTTTAAGCACCATTTCGTCGTTTTCAAACTTCTTGAATTCCGAAAGTTTTGACGCGTCAAGAACGAAACCGTCGCCTATACAGTCCGAAAGGAGTGCGGTAAGCTCCGGATTAGACTGACAAAGCCAACGCCTGTGCGCGATACCGTTCGTAACGTTGGTAAACTTTTCGGGGTAAACGTCGTTGAAATCCTTAAAAATACTGTTTTTTATAATCTCGCTGTGAAGCGAAGAAACGCCGTTGACGTGATGAGACGCGATAACGCTCAAATTCGCCATTCGCACCTGACTGTGCGAGAAAATGCTCATTCTCTCTATCTTATCCCAGTCACCGGGGAATTTATTCCACATATCCGCGCAGAAACGCTGGTTGATTTCTTTAAGAATCATATAGATACGCGGAAGTCTTCTCTGAATAAGATCCTCGCTCCATTTTTCAAGTGCTTCGCTCATTACGGTATGATTCGTATAAGCAACCGTTCTCGTAACTATATCCCAAGCGGATTCCCACGAATAGCCGTTTTCGTCTATAAGGATACGCATAAGCTCGGGAATACAAAGCGCGGGATGCGTATCGTTTATGTGTATCGCCGCCATATCGGGAAGAGTATCCAAAGAGCCGTATCTTCTCTTGTGGTCGGCTATAATATCCTGTAACGCCGCAGAAACGAGCAAATATTGCTGTTTAAGCCTCAACGACTTGCCCTCGAAATGATTGTCGTCGGGGTAAAGAACTTTGGAAATAAGCTCCGCCTCGTTATCCTCCTGCATGCTGCGCATATAGTCTCCCTGCGAGAAGGTTTTCATATCGAATTTATGAATATTCTGAGTTTTCCAAAGTCTTAAAACCGAAACCGCCTCCGAATCCTTGCCCGAAATCATCATATCGTACGCGACGGCTTCCACTTCCTTCGCGTCTATATGCTCGATTTTCAAGCCCTGCTCCGTCCAGTTTTCCTTTATATAACCGTCGAATTTGACCTTATAAGTTTTATCGGGGCGTTGCGTAAGCCAAACCTCTCCTCCCGGAAGCCAGATGTCCGGCAACTCCATTTGCCAGCCGTCAACGATTTTTTGCTTAAATAAACCGTATTCGTAGCGGATAGAATATCCCATAGCGGGATAATCGAGGGTTGCGAGCGCGTCCATAAAACACGCGGCGAGCCTGCCGAGACCGCCGTTGCCAAGCCCTGCGTCGGGTTCTATATCGTATAAATCTTCGAGCGTGCAACCGAAATCGTTTTCAAGAGCCTTTTCAAAGGAATCTTTTATACCAAGGTTATACGCGTTGTTTTTAAGCGACTGCCCGAGCAAAAATTCCATACAAAGATAATAAACTTTTTTGCCCTTTTCTTTGTACACCTTTTTGTTGAACGCGCTGCGCTTTTCGAGAAGAATATCTCTTACGCACATTACGGTCGCTTTGTAAATCTGTTCTTTCGTCGCTTCCTGCGGGGTTACGGCGAAATATTTGGAAAGCTTGCTTTTAATAAGTCCTGCCGCTTCTTTTTCCGTTATTTTGTTCATTTATTTGCTCCGTTAAAGTTTAAATCGAGAAAATTTATTGTCTGTAAAGCCATTCGTATTTTTCTGCGGAAGCCTTCCAAGAAAAATCGGAAGTCATAGCTCTTTCGCGAACCACGTTCCAGCTCTTTTCGTCGCGATAAGTTCTGATCGCTTCGTTCACGACGTAAAGCATATCGTGCGCGTTGTAATCGCGGAACGTAAAGCCGTTTCCGCTATCGCCCGTATAAGCCTTAATGCTGTCGTTAAGCCCGCCCGTTTCGCGAACGACAGGAACAGTGCCGTAACGAGATGCAATCATTTGAGAAAGCCCGCACGGCTCCATTTTGGAAGGCATAAGGAAAATATCCGCACCCGAATATATCTTGCGCGATAAATCCTGATTATAAGCTATTATCGCCGCGCATTTGCCGTGATAGCAATACGCCGTATGAGTGAAAAAGTTTTCGTAAGCTATTTCGCCTTTTCCGAGTATCACAACCTGCACGTCTTGCGATAAAAGCGTTTCAATCGTGCTTCTTATAAGGTCTAAACCTTTATGAGAGACGAGACGGGAGATTACGGCGATTATCGGTACGTCGGCGCGCACGGGAAGCCCGAGAAGCTTTTGCAGCTCCGCCTTGCATACGGCTTTGCCCGAAAGGTCTTTTACGGAATAATTCTTGAATAAATATTTATCCGTTTCAGGATTATAATAATCGTAATCGATACCGTTCAGTATTCCGTAAATTTTATAAGAATTTCTGGCTATAATGTTTTCGAGACCATGTGCGAAGAACGCGTTTTTGATCTCTTCCGCGTAGGTCGGACTTACGGTGTTTACAAGGTCGCTCATTTCTATCGCGGCTTTCATAAGGTTCACGCAACCGTCGAACTCAACGAAATCGCGCAGATTATCGGGGAATCCGAAAAGCGAACCCAAAGTATCCATTCCGAATATCCCCTGATATTCTATATTGTGAATAGTGAATACCGTTTTTATTCTTCTGTATTTTCCGTCGGCATAGTACATTCCTTTAAGGTATACGATAGATGCCGCCGTCTGCCAGTCGTTGCACTGTAAAATATCGGGGTAAATATCGAGACGGGCTAGCGTATCGAGCGCGGCGCGCGAGAAAAACGCGAAACGTTCTCCGTCGTCGTAAAAGCCGTATATGTTTCCTTCTCTGCCGAAATAATACTCGTTATCTATAAAGTAAAACTTTACGCCCTCGTGTTCGTAATAGAAAACGCCCGCGTATTGCCAACGCCAACCGACGCTCACGTTAAAGTTCGTGAGAAATTTGAATTTCGATTTGAACTCGTTGGAAATGGCTTTATATAAGGGTATTATAACGCTTACTTCGTTATCGGGATTTTTTGCAAGAGCCTTCGGAAGCGAACCGAGAACGTCCGCAAGCCCGCCGGTTGCGATAAACGGCGCAGCTTCCGAACCGAAGAAAACTATTTTTTTCTTTTCCGTAACCTTAATCTCGGGCAAAGGCTTTGCCGTTATTACGGGCTGTTCGACGGCAACGGGCTTCCCCTCTTTTGCAGGAAGAGTTACCGCTTTTACAGTTTTTTTAACTTTCGCCTCGCTTGTTTTTAAGGCGTTTTTTACCGAATCGCCTTTATTTACAGGCGACGACTTTGTGCTTTTCGTCGTTTTTACAGATTTTGTCGTTTTAGAAACGGCGGGTTTTGCTTCTTTTTTTACGTTTTCTTTATTTATCGCAACCACTGCTGAATTTGCCGCGGTTTTTGATTTTTTTTCAGTCATTTTTCCTTCTCCTTTAACTTTACTCATTTTAAATCATAATTCCTTTTCCGATATAGAAGGGGTGATTGAGACTACCCGACAATACCTTTCTATCCGTTATGGTAACGTTTTTATCGGTAATAATGGCATCCAGCGTACAGTTCTCGCCAAGCACCGTGTTCTGCATAACGATACTGTTTCTTACGACCGAACCTCTGCCCACCTTGACGTTTCTGAAAAGTATACTGTTTTCAACCTCGCCTTCTATAACGCAGCCGTCTGCTATCATAGAATTTTTCACGAGAGCGGCGTTGCCGTATTTTGTAGGCGCGCTGTCGCGAATTTTCGTAAACACGCTTCTGTCGCCGAAAATCTCGTCTCTGACCGATTTATCGAGAAGAGCGAGATTGCTGTCGTAATAAGATTGAACCGAGGTTATCCCCGCGTAAAAGCCCTTATGCTCGAAAGCGCAAACGTTCATACTTTCAAGATTTTTAGCTATAATATCGCCCATAAAATGGGTATAGTTATGCGAAATACTGTCCATAACGAGAT
>CAVBZJ010000108.1:0-6422 GCA_963599785.1 Anaerovoracaceae bacterium | reverse complement strand
TTACTATACCTCGTGTAAATGTGAAAATCTCTTTAATCGCCTGTAATTTACTTATGAATTCGGGGTGGACAAGAAGGTGGATAAAAAGTATTTCGATAAACCTTTGTTGTGGACAACTCTGTTTATAAAAATAGCGGGAGGGAAAAGAGAGAGAAAAATTTCCGCTGAATTTGCCGAAAACGGAAAATTAACGAAAGTTATAAACCTGTGTGGATAAAAAAGGTTGATAAAAAAGTTGTTGTGTTAATAAACGATTTGTGTTATAATTTCGGTATGGAGAAAATCTTTGAAGAATTCGATATAGAAGTAACCGAGGAACAGGCGGAAAAGCTTGAAAAATACTATCGAATGATATTGGAATGCAACGAAAAGTTCAATATTACCGCCATAACCGACAGAAGAGAAGTTTACGTTAAGCACTTTGTGGACAGCCTTCTATTTAAAGACGAGTTGAAAAGTGGAAAACTTTTGGACGTGGGTTCGGGCGGCGGTCTCCCCGCGATACCGCTTGCCATCGTGAACGAGTATTTACGGGTGACGATGCTGGAAGCGACGGGCAAAAAATGCGAGTTTTTAAGCGAGGTTATAGATAAGCTCGAACTTAAAAACGTTAAGGTTATAAACGGACGTGCGGAAGAACTCGGGCATAGCCCCGAATTTCGCGAGGAGTACGATTTCTGCACCGCGCGGGCGGTGGCAAGGCTTAATATATTGTGCGAATATTGTATGCCGCTTGTGAGAAAAGACGGGATTTTCGCGGCGTTTAAGGGCAACGCGGAAGAAGAAATCGTCGAAGCGGAAAAGGCGATAAGGGTTCTCGGCGGAAAAATTATGGACGTGAAGGAATCGGAACTCGAAGGGGCGAAACGCGAATTTATAATGATAAAAAAGATTGAGCATACGCCCGACAAATATCCGCGTGCGAACGGAAGAATAAGGAATAACCCGATATGACGGAGATTTCAGAGGAGTATTTGAAAGAGTTTCCCGCGTTCGAGAGAGAAAGAACGTGCGCCGTTACGGGGCATAGGGATTTGTCGCTCGGCGTAGACGTGAAGCTTGTGGAAAAGGTTTTAAGGAGCGCGGTTGACTGCGGCTACGACACTTTTATGGTGGGAATGGCTCTCGGATTTGATTTTTTGTGTTTCAGAATATTAGAGAAAATCAGAAGAGAGAAACCGATAAAAATAATAGCGTGCGTGCCGTGCAGAGGTCAGGCGAATAAGTTTTCCGAACCGCAGAAGGACGAGTATTTAAGAATGCTTTCCGCGAGCGACGAAACGGTGGTTTTATCCGAAGAGTACACGAGATTCTGTATGCAGAAAAGAAATATTTATATGGTAGACAACAGCTCGCTGGTGATAGCGTATTTAAAAAAGGACAAAGGCGGCACGTTCAATACGGTCAAGTATGCGGAAAGCAGGGGCGTTACGGTTATAAAAGTATAAAAACAAAATTTAAAACGGCTACGGGGATTTTTTTCCGTAGCCTGTTTTGATTTTTAAATCTTTTTAGTTCATATTCAGCATAAACACGCCTTGCTTTGCGCCGCAAACGGGGCAAACCTTTGGGGCTTCTTTGCCGATAACTATATTTCCGCAGCCGCCGCATTTCCAGATTGCCTTTTCTTCGCCTTTATAAAGCATTCCGCCGCTCATCTTCGAGTATAACGTTTCAAACGTCTTCTGATGCTCGGCTTCTATTTTCGCGATATTTTTAAACAGCTCCGCTATATCGGTAAAGCCCTCTTTTTCCGCGGTGGCGGCGAATTTCGGATATAATTCCACTTCCGCTTTTTCGTCCTCGGCGGCGAGCTTTAAGTTTTCGGCAAGCTCCCACTTTTCCTTAAACGGGAATCCCCCGCAAATTTCTATGTTTTTAATCTCTTTGTCGCTCGCGTCCTGAATCGCGGTATAAAAAAGGCGGGCGTGATTGAATTCGTTATAAACTATCTTGTCTATAATCTCCGACAGCGCGACGTAGCCTTCTTTTCTCGCGCCGTATTCGATGAATTCGTATCTCGTCCTCGCCATACATTCGCCGGCAAAGGCCTTCGCTAAATTTTGATAAGTTTCGGAATTTAAAAGCTTCATTATATACCTTCCTTGATTTTTAAGATATATGATTTATTTCCGAAACGCGGGCTTTTTATACCGTTTTACAAGGTTTTTTCGTAAAAATATTGCTTTTCCGTCTCGCGGATTTTTGTAAATCCCGATTTTTCTATAAGCCTTACGGAAGGCGCGTTTTCCTTAAAAGCTCTTGCGAGAACGCGCTTTGCTTTTATCCCTTTAAGGTAATCGATAGCGGCGGAAACGCTTTCCGTGGCGTACCCATTCCCGCGGTATTCCTTAAAGAATCTGAACCCTATTTCCGCCTCGCCGAAATATCCGAAATTATAAAAGACTATTTCGCCTATCATTTTATTATCGAGCCTTACCGCGAGCGAATACTCTTCTTTTTTGGCTTTCAAACCCTTCATAAAGTCTATAAAATAGTCCTTTTCGGGCGCGCCCTCGCCCTTATAGTCCTCGCGGTAATCGTAGCCGTAAAATCTGTTTATTTCTTCGTCCGTATAAAGCTTATAATAGGCTTCCGCGTCCTCTTCGCGAATATCGGTTATTGTAAGTCTTTCGGTCGCGATAAGCACGGGCGGCGCGATTTTATCGAAAAGCGTTTTAACCTCTACGAAGTTCTTTTCTTTAACCTCTATGGGATTATATTGAAGCTTTGATATGCGAAGCCCCGTGTCTCCGCAGTCCTCTTCGCGGTTGATGTATTTAACGTTTTCGGTCGCGAAGGCTTTTGCAAATTCGTTCGCCATAGTCGGGTACACGCCCTCATAGCTTTTTAGTCCCTTTTCGACGTGTACGATGAGCGTTTCCTTAACGACCTCGCCGAAGGAAAGCGCGACTACCTTGTTGCCGACAAAAATCATTCCGCCGCATTGACCGAGCTTTTCGGCGTTCATAAAGTAATCGCGGAGCTTTTCGTCCTCTTCTTTTGCCGTCCACATAGAAAAGTCCTCTCCGCGCTCGAACTCCGTTAAAAACGCGTCCGCCGCGGGATAGTCGGAAGGCTCGTATACCTTGAATTTATAGTCGGGATAAAGCTTTTTGAACTTATTGACGTGATTTCTCTGTCCGCCGAATTTTTTTCCCGAATACGTTCTGAATTTTTCGGCGTCGTAAATATAATCGCTCCAATTACGGTCGTTATAAACGTGCGTAAACGGGTATCTTGCGGTCAAAGTCGCCGCGAGCGCGTTGTCTATACAGCAAAAATCGAGCGGCGTTCCCGTTTTTTTACAATATTCTTCTATCGCCGAAAGAGCCTTTTCGGGCGCAGTGCCGTCGGGATAATAAAAGCGGTCTTTATAATCGGGACAGCTTTCCTTTATAACCGTCGAATCGCCGCAAAAAGCGTAGTCTATAACGAATTCGTCGCGCCAGATATATTTCGCGCCGAGGCTCATATCGCAGAACTCCGCGGGCGGGTCAGAAAGATAATTTTTGATAGCGTAAACGTCTTTTCCGAGTCTTTTGAATTTTAATTCGCACATAATTTTTCGGTAGTGAATAAAAGCGCGTCGTTAAAAACGCGCTTTTCATTATATATAGTTTTTATTTTTTGGGTTTTTCTTCTTTCTCTTCTTTACTTACGACTTCTTTAAGACTTGCTAAAAGCCCCGTAACGTTCTGAATTTCGCTCGGAACGATAATCTTCGTGGACCTGCCGTCAGCCATAACTTTAAGTGCTTCATAACCCTTTAAGGTGAGATACGCGGCGTTAGGATTAGCGTCGTTAATCATTTTGATTGCGGTGGCAGTACCTTCCGCTTCCGCAATGGTAGCCGCCTTTTTGGCTTCGGCGCGGAGAATCAAAGCCTCCTTTTCACCCTCTGCGACGAGAATGTTGCTGCGCTTTTCGCCCTCCGCCTTCAATATGCTTTCGCGGCGTTCGCGTTCCGCTCTCATCTGCTTTTCCATAGCCGTCTGAATATCTTTCGGCGGCAGAATGTTTTTAAGCTCCACGCGGTTGATTTTTATACCCCACGGATCGGTCGCTTCGTCGAGGATAAGCCGCATTTTGCTGTTTATGGTATCGCGGGAAGTAAGCGTTCCGTCAAGCTCCATTTCACCGACGAGGTTACGAAGAGTGGTCGCGGTGAGATTTTCTATCGCGCGGACGGGATCTTCCACGCCGTAAGTGAAAAGCTTTGCGTCCGTAACCTGATAATAAACGACGGTATCTATCTGCATCGTAACGTTATCCTTTGTGATAACGGGTTGCGGCGGGAAGTCCGCGATGCGTTCTTTAAGAGAAATCGGACTGCCGACCTTTCTGTCTATGAACGGCACTATAAAATGCACGCCCGTCGTTAAAAGACGGTTGAATTTTCCGAGTCTTTCCACGACTATCGCGGTGGATTGTCTTACGACTTTTATCGAGCAGATAAGAATCGCGAATATAACTACCGCGAGAACTATAAGCACTATAACGAGAGGATTCATTGTTTAATCTCCTTGACTATATATTTATTGCCCTGTAAATCGGTGATTTTAACGAGAGTTCCCGCGGCAAGCGTTTTTTCCTCTTCGTCCGAGGAGGTTACCGCCGTCCACACGACGTCGCCTATTTTAATGCTCCCCGCTTCGTCCTCGGTTATGGCGGTCAAAAGCTTAACCGTTTTGCCGATTGCGGAATCCGCGTTGGTTTTAACCTCGTTTTTATTGAATTTCTTCATTACGAGCGAGCGGAAGCACAATAAAAGCGCGAAAGAAGCGACTATAAACACGGGCAGGTGAACGAACCAAGGCACGCCGCAAAGCGCGAGTATGAGCGAAATAAACCCGCCCCCCGCGAACCATATCGAAACGACTTCGTTCGTAACGAATTCGAGAACGAGCGAAATCACCGTTACCGCAAGCCATATGTAAACCCACGTCATAACCCGCTACCTCTATTTTTTAGTTTTAAGAGAGTCTAAAAGCTCGCTTAATCTGTCGAGATCGTCGCGCGTGTAGTAATCTATATATATTCTGCCCTTGTTGTCGTTGCCTATTGCGTTTACCTTCGTGCCGAACACCCTCTGCATATCGCCGATAAGCTCTTTAAGCTCGGCGGAAAGCTCCGAACGCTGTTTCTTTTTCTCCTTTTCTTCGGGCGGGAGAAAATATTCTTTAACCAGCTTTTCGGTGTCGCGGACGGAAAGTCCGTTCTTTATAACCTCTTCCGCAAGCCTTATCTGGTCGGGTTCGGGAACGGGTAAAAGCGTTCTCGCGTGTCCCGCGGAAAGCTCGCCGCTTTCAACGAGTTTAATCGTTTCGGGCATAAGGTTAAGAAGTCTTAAAGTATTAGCGATTGCGGGGCGGGATTTGCCGATGCGTTCCGCAAGCTCTTCCTGCGAAAGACCGTAATCGGACATCAGCGCGCGCATTGCGTGAGCCGCTTCTATTGGGTTAAGATCCTCGCGCTGTAAGTTTTCGATAAGAGAAATCTCTTTAATCTGCCGTTCGCTGTATCTCTTTATGATTGCGGGAATTTTGTCGAGGTTCGCCATTTTGGAAGCGCGATACCTTCTTTCGCCCGCGATAATCATATATCCGCCGTTTTCGTCTTTATTGACTATAATCGGCTGAATAACGCCGTGCTTCGCGATGGAATCCGCCAGCTCGCGAAGAGCTATCTGGTCGAAATTTTTACGCGGCTGGTTGGGGTTGGGGTGAACGGACGAAATATCGAGTTCGGATACGCTGTCGCCCTTTTTCTCGGGTTCGCGATAGGTATTGCCGCCGCTTTTTTCGCCCTCGTCCTCGTCGAACAATAAACTCTTGCCGTAATCCTCTTCCGTTTCCGAAAATAATGCGGAAAGTCCTTTGCCTAATCCTCTGTTGGGTTTCATATAACTCCTCCTTCCGTAAGCTTAATTCTTATTTTTGCCGTTTTTAGCGGGCTGTTTTTCCAAAAATTCCTCGGTGAACGCGAGATACGCTTTCGCGCCCGAGCATTTGGTATCGTGAAGCATTATGGGTACGCCGTGGCTGGGCGCTTCCGCAAGCCTGATGTTTCTGGGAATAGCGGTTTCGTACACGCGTTTTCCGAAAAACTTTTTTATTTCCGCCGAAATCTGGCGGGAAATTATCGCGCGGTTATCGCTCATCGTAAGCACCACGCCTTCTATTTTGAGCGACGGGTTAAGGTGCTTTACTACGAGTCTTATGGTGTTCATAAGCTGGCTTAAACCTTCCAAGGCGTAGTATTCGCTCTGAATGGGGATTATAACCGTGTCGGAAGCCGCAAGCGAGTTTATAGTTAAAAGTCCCAGAGACGGCGGACAGTCTATCGTTATAAAGTCGTAGCTGGCTCTCGCCTTTTCGAGAACGCGTTTTAAGACGTGTTCTCTGTCCTTTATGTAAACG
>CAVBZJ010000107.1:0-6591 GCA_963599785.1 Anaerovoracaceae bacterium | reverse complement strand
CCTCGAGATGCTGTCGGCTTACGGATTTCATTACCGCACCGACCGAGCTGGACTCTGATAAGGACTCAATTCTTTCATTTAGCTGCATCGCAAGGTATTTGGAGTATACTTCTTGCTTAGGAGTTATAACGATCAAGTTGTTTCCGGCGTACATTTCATTAGGTATATAATCAATGTAATTCACAAACATAGGACTGATACGTTTAACCACGATATCATCTTTCTTGATCAGTAATTCCTCATCGGGTACGTAATTGGTTGCTGTCGCTTCATATATAACGGTATTATTTCTCAAAAAATTGGCACATTGCAACCACATTGTAGGCATTTCTTGGGTTTTGGTTCGCCCAGGGGAAACAACACAGAACTTGATTTCTGCTATTTCAGATAATCTTAAGTGTTTCATTTTCATCCTCTTTATAAAATAAGACGCGGTGAGATAGAATCCCGCGTCTCCTGAATTAATATCTGGGAAGATTTTCGAGATTGTCTGCCTTGATATTGTTATTGTCCGTTCTCAGATATCGGTTATCGACAACGTGAATTTCTTCACCATCGCACCATCTGCCGCCTCGAACATACTTTGTATGAGCATGCCCCGGATTTGCATTTATAAAGCGAATCATATCCGCTTTACTGCAACGCTTCCAAGCATTTTCGTACAATGAGTTAGTCCACATAACCTCAGAAATGTACAGTTCGTTACCGTACGAATCCTTGGCATATTGAACTTTATCAACATACACCACCTTTTGCTTTCTCCTTTCTTTTTTACTCGCAAATAAGATGGCTCTTGACAAATCTCCAAAAATGTGCTATACTTAATCTACCACAACCAAGTATGGCGAAAGCCATCAGCGCGTCGGTTTCTATCGAATCGGCGCGTTTTTCATTGCTGTAACTCAATTATACACTATTTTTCACCCCTTGTCAATTCTTTTGTATAAAAAAATTTAAGATAATTTGCTGTAATTTAGTTACTGCATAATTTATTAGCTTTGAGCGATGTTCTTGATTAACATTATCACTCTTTACCAAAAAATAATAAAAAGAGCTCAGATTTTTCTGAACTCTTTTTACAAACTCACTTGCAGGTGTTCCCATTAAATTAATTGATTTTTACAATCCCTAATGGGGACACCGTTTTGAAAGTCTTTTTTTATTTATACGTTTATGTATAAGGGAAACTTTTCCCTTTCCACGAAACGTTATGACAATTACAAAAATGCAGGTCAATAGCGCGCAAAACGATAAGCCCTGTTTTAGTAAAAGAAAAAACTTTATACAGTTACCAACTGTGTATGTTTGTAGGGCGGGGGCTTGCTCCCGCCGCTTCTTAAATCTCCACACTAAAACTCCTGTTGTCATTCTGAGACGGGCAATCGTAGACTTTCCCGCGAAGAATCTCAAAAGTTACTTCCGCGTAAAGATTCTTCGTACGCCCGTCAGGGTGGATAGGCTCAGAATGACACAACTTGCTTTTCTATTTTTCTTTTTCACGAAAGGGGCAAAACTGTTTTCCGCACGCAGTGCTTCGTAGCGTAGCGGAGCAGTATCCGTTTTTGTGTTTTCTTTTCCTCTTTCTTTTTTGCGAGAGGGGAAGAACTGTTTTCCGAATCCGTTCTTCCCCTCTCCCGCTCTCCCTAATATGAAAACTCCTCAATAACCCCGCTTTACTTATCGCGCATACCTCGTACTAACTTTGCCCCTTAATCTTTAAGGGGCAGACGACAAGTTGACCATATTATTTTGCTTTATACTCCATAGAAGCGGCGGGAGCAAGCCCCCGCCCTACGCATATACAGTTACAAACTGTATATGCCGTAGAAAAACATGAACCATACCCCGTCGGCTTTTACATTCTTTTATTTCTTGTAAAAATTTTTTAGACTATTACTGTCTAAACTCACATTTCGTCTAATATTTAGTATATTATACACTCAACGTATCGCAAGTTGCAACACCAAGAAAGAAGAGGGTTTCCGATTTTACGGCAACCCTCTTCTTTTAGTTTTTTTATTTATTTGTTCAGATTATTCCGCTTTCCTTGATAAGCTTTTCCAAATCCGTTCCCTTGACCTTTTCGGTCACGTCTTTAAGAAGCATTTTTTCTTTCAGCGAAAGCTTCATACTCGAAAGCGGCTGTTTATCGAGCGCATAGTATACCGCTTTAAGAAGTTCCCGCACGTCGTATACGCTTCCCCAAACTTCGGGAACCGCTCTGTCTATATCGAGTAAAGTATACACGGATTCCATACCCGTTCTCATAGAGTATTCGATAGTGAAAATCGTATCTCTCGGGGTTTCCGCAAACTGCCCTATAAACGCAAAGTTCACAGAACCTTCGGGAACGACTTTCGGTCTGTCGGAATTCTTTCTCGGTCTGAAAAACGCATTGATAAACGGCATATAGCAAGTGGTGGTATTCGCCCTCGTCGCGGCGTATTCGTCGATCTTTTCAATCGGCAAGCCTATATGATACAGCCATTCCCTGCAAACCTCTTCGCCCGTACAATCGCGCATCGGTTTCTTGACGTAGTTTCCGACTTTATCCGTATTGAGCGAATACAACCAGATGAGAACGGAATTTTTGTTCTGCGACTTAAATTGCGGCTGACGGTTAATCGTCCAAGAAAGATACCAGTTATCCACGCTGTCTTTTACGGTTACGATACCGCCCGTCGTAACTCTGCCGGAACGCGGATTGCGGCGACAGATTTTCTCTATATATTCTATAATCTCATCGTCGGAAGTCTCCACCGTCGCGCTCATCCAATTGGTTTCCTCGGGGTGATCGCAATAGTTGGAAGGATTACCGAAAGAAGGATCCTGTATCGCTATATTTTTCCATAAATCCCACGATTCGCCGCCGCCTTTTCTGATTTTGGAAAGATCGGGCGCGTGAGTCTGGTCGCCGTAACAGCTCGTGTCGGTACAACAACCGTTCGTTATGAAAACAAGGTCGGTTTCAAGCAAATCTATACAGCCTTTTTCGCCGTTTTTAACGTATTCTATCTTTTTGGCAACCTTCTTTTTGCCGTTTATATCGAACACGACGTTCTTCACGTCTATTCCGTATTCAACCTTAACGCCTCTGTCTTCGAGATATTTCTGTAAAGGCTGAATAAGGCTTTCATATTGATTGTATTTTGTGAAACGCAATGCGGAGAAGTCGGGCAACCCGTCTATATGGTGAACGTATCTCTGCAAATACCGCTTCATTTCGAGCGCGGAATCCCACGAATGGAACGCGAACATCGTCTGCCAGTACAGCCAGAAGTTGCTGTTCCAGAAATTATCGTCGAAAAAGTCGCTTATCTTCTTGTCTTCGAGTTTTTCTTCGGGCGTCATAAACAGTTTGCTTATCTGCATAGCCGCTTCTTTGTTAAGCCCGAATTTGTTATCCGTATGCGCGTTTTCGCCGCGGTTTACCGTCGCCCTGCAAAGCGAATAGTTTGGGTCGGCTTTGTTAAGTCTGTAATATTCGTCAAGAACGGAAAGCTCCGGATTTTCGAGCGAGGGAACGTCTCTGAACATTTCCCACATAACCTCGAAATGGTTATCCATTTCTCTGCCGCCGCGCATATAGTAACCGCTTCTCGGCACGGCTCTGCCGTCGCACGAACCGCCTGCTATATCCAACTTTTCGAGAAGGTGAATATGCTCGCCCTTCATCTGCCCGTCTCTGACGAGGAAGAACGCCGCGGAAAGCCCCGCAAGCCCCGTGCCTATGATATAAGCCGATTTTCCGTCTACACCCTCGGGTTTGACGGGATGCGCGAACGCTTCGTAATTGCCTGATCCGTAATACATAATTTTTACCTCCGAATTTATTTTACGTCCATATTATAACGCCCCTCGTCGCGAATTGCAATAGACAGTTTTTTCTCATTGTCTCGATTTAAGACGCGTCGCCGATATTGCCGAAATTTTTGACGTTTCGTCGGTTTTGTATAAACGATTATAAATATTTCAAACACGCGAAAAAGCGTAATAAAAGGCCGCGCCGCTTTTTAAAAAAAGCGGCGCGGCTTGATTCTCATCTTGATTTTCATAAGGCTGAACTTTTAATTTGCGTTTTTTTACTTACTGAAATTTTCCAGAGCTATTTCTATGGTTCCGCCAACTATTTTACTTACTCTGTCCACAATATCTCTCGGGCTTTCCTTCATATCGTGTCTGACCCATTCCAAAAGCACGCCGACAAAAGCGTACTTATAAAAATCGGCTATGTATTTTTTGTTCTCATCGCGAACGGAACGCCCCTTCGATTTTTCGTCAACAACGTTTTTAAGCAAAGGATATACGAGCCGATATAAATACTGTTCCAACATTTCGAGCGAAACGGAGCGATAAATATTGTCGATAAAAATTTTATCCTTCTTTGCAAGGTCGAACACGGCTAAAAAACCTTCCTGCCACGTTGCGTAGGTTCTGTTTTCTTTAAGAACCTTGTCGGTATCCTCTATGCACGTCCATTCGACAAGGTCGTATATGTCCTGAAAATGATAATAAAACGTCTGACGGTTAATTCCGCAGTCGTCCGCAATCTCCTGTACGGTGATTTTATTCAGGCTTTTTTCTCTCAACAGATTCTTTAAGGAAGCCGATATCGCTCTTTTCGTTATATCGCTCATTTTCGTCCCCACGGATTATAAGCAACGCTTTTATCTTTTTCTTTTATCTTTTCTCGTTCTCCGTTTTTCCGCTTTCCGCACGTCGGATTTTTACCCGAATTTCTCAGGCAAAACTCCTTACTCATAAACCATAAAACGGCACGGCTGCGACTGTCGGATACAATAGCTTGTAAACCCGAACGGATTTCTTTTTACTTGTTGAAATTATCTTTAAGCGACACTATTTCGGACAAAATTTCCTTTCCGTCCTTTAACTTCAATCTCTTGAAATACCCCGTACGGATAAACTGATACGCTTCCTCCGCGTTCGGGTTTTCCATAACGTACGGTTCGACCTTGCCGTTGAATATTTTCACGCTTTCCGTGTTCATTCTCTCGGAAAAATCTTGCCCCGCGTATTCCTCGTCGCGCAAAAGATGTCCGTACTTCCTTATTTCCACGTCCTTCGCGGTCGCCGCGTTCACCCACTGGATAACGCCTTTGCACTTTATGCCCGAAGTATCGCTTCCGCTGTGCGATTCGGGAACGTAAGAACAAATAAGCTCTTTAACGTTGCCCGCGTCGTCCGTTATCACCTCGTCGCACTTAATTATATACGCCGATTTAAGTCTGACGTACCCGTCCTTTTTAAGTCTGAAATATTTGGGCGGGGGATTCAGCGAAAAATCGTCCGCGTCTATATACAGCTCGCGCGAAAACGCGATTTTTCTCGTTCTTTTCTCTTCTTCGTTCGGGTTTATATCGAACTCGACCTCTTCCGTTTTGCCCTCGGGATAGTTTGAAATCGTCACCTTTACGGGGCTTAAAACCGCCATCGCGCGCTCCGCCCGCAGGTTCAGGTATTCCCTTATGCACGCTTCGAGATAGCTTATCTGCACCTCGGAATTAGCTTTGCACACGCCTATTCTGCCGCAGAAATCTTTCAGAGCCTCCGCAGGCACGCCGCGACGACGAATACCCGCAAGCGTCGGCATACGCGGATCGTCCCAACCGTCCACGAAATTTTCTTCCACAAGCTTTTTAAGATACCGCTTGCTCATAACAAGGTTGGTCACGTTAAGCCTTGCGAACTCTATCTGGCGCGGCTTGGGATTGAACCCGAGTTCTATCCCCACCCAGTCGTACAGCGGACGATGGTCCTCGAACTCCAAAGTGCATAACGAATGAGTTACGCCCTGCATATAGTCGCAAATGGGGTGCGCAAAATCGTACATAGGATATATGCACCATTTGTCGCCCGTTCTGTGATGCGTGCGGCGCAAAATTCTGTATATTACGGGATCGCGCATATTGATATTCGGCGAACCCATATCTATCTTCGCACGAAGACACTTTTCGCCGTCGGCAAACTTCCCTTCGCGCATAGCGGCAAAAAGCTCTAAATTCTCTTCCACGCTTCTGTTTCTCGCGGGGCTTTCCTTACCGGGTTCGGTGAGCGTGCCGCGACAGGCGGAAATCTCCTCGGGACTCATGTCGCACACGAACGCCTTGCCCTTTTTGATAAGCTCCACGGCGAAAGCGTAAATGTTTTCAAAATAGTCGGAGGCGTACGTTTCCTTATCCCACTTGAAACCGAGCCACTTGATGTCCTCTTTTATCGCGTCCACGAACTCGGTTTTTTCCTTGGAAGGGTTCGTGTCGTCGAAAAACAGGTTGCATTTGCCGTTGTACTTCTCTTTAATGCCGAAATTCAGGCACAAGGATTTTGCGTGACCTATGTGCAGATACCCGTTAGGCTCGGGCGGAAAACGCGTGTAAACGCTTTTTACCTTGCCGCTTTCTAATTCTTCGTTGATGATTTGTTCTATAAAATTCGTAGCTTCTACCATACTTTTTCACCTGTAAATTTATAGGTTTTATTTTTCCGTTTTGTTTTTACCGTTGTTGCAGTTTGCTTATTTTTTTAACTTTCTTAAACTTTTTCTTTATTCACTTGCTTTGCAAGTACCAGATA
>CAVBZJ010000106.1:0-6602 GCA_963599785.1 Anaerovoracaceae bacterium | reverse complement strand
TTTCAGGCTCTCACGAAAATTATTTTGCCGGAAATTTTACCGGGAATATTTTCGGGATTTATGCTTGCTATAACGTTGTCTCTCGACGATTATATGATTTCCGCATACACGAAACCCGCGGAACTCGAAACGATAAGCACTTACGTTTTCGGTGCGCTTAAAAAACCGAAGAATTCGTATTTACCTGCACTTCGCGCGCTTTCGTCTTTGATATTTATAATAATGATCGTTGCGGTTCTTGCTATGGATTTCAAAGCTTCGAGAGCGGCTAAAAAGAATAAACTCGCGATAAACAAATAGAAAGGAGATAAATAAAATGAAAAAGACAAACGGAAAGATTCTTGCGATTTCGCTTGCGGCGCTCGTCGCCGTACCGTCCGCGGCAACGTTTTCGGGGTGCGGAAAGTCGGCTGACCTTCGCATCTATAATTGTTACGATTATATAGACGAAAGCCTTATAGACGATTTCGTAAGCTACTATAAAGATAAAACGGGCAAAGACATAAAAGTCGAGTATTCATGTTTCGATACGCCCGAGGATTGTTATAACTCCCTCAAAATCGATGGCTCTGCATACGACCTTGTCTGTCCGTCCGATTATATGATAGAGAAAATGGCGAGAGAGGATATGCTGGAAGAAATTACGCTTCCCGCAGACGGCGCGTATAATAAAAACGTTTCGCCGTTTATAAAAAACAAGTTTGAAGAAATAAGCTGGGGCGATAAAAGTCTTTCCGATTACGCCGCGGGTTATATGTGGGGAACTTTGGGGCTTGTGTATAACACTAAAACCGTCAAGTCCGAAAATATGAAAAGCTGGTCGTATCTTTGGAACGACGAAATAAAAGGCAGATTTACCATTAAAAACAGCGTAAGAGATACTTATTTTATAGGTCTTGCAGAGTATTATAAAGATAAGCTCGAAGAGTATAAAGCTATCGCGGACAAAACGGAATACGCAAGCAAACTTAAAGCCGCTTTCAATGATACCGAAGAGGCTACCGTAACCGCCGTAAAGGGTATTCTTAACGACCTTAAAAACCGCAGTAAGGGATTAGAAGTAGACAGCGGCAAGGACGATATATTGAAAGGTAATATCGACGTTTATTTCGCTTGGAGCGGAGACGCGGTTTACGCGATGGACAGAGGTTTATACGATGAGGAAGGTAACGAACTTGCAGACGATAAAAAGGTTTACCTCGATTATTCCGTGCCGGAGGAAGGTTCTAACGTTTGGTTTGACGGTTGGTGCGTTCCGAAGGGTGCGGCTAACAAAGAGCTTGCCATTGAGTTTATAGACTTCATTTCCGAACCGAAAAACGTTATAAAGAATATGGAATACATCGGATATGTAAGCTGTATCGCGGGAGACAAAGTTTTCGACTGGGTTAAAGAAACTTATGGTACGGAAGAAGGAGAAAACGCAGATCTTTCCTATTTCTTCGGTAACGGAAATTATTCTTTAACGTCGGACAGCCTTGCGCTTTTCGCTCAATATCCCGCAAAAGAGGTTGTGGACCGTTGTGTCGTTATGAATTATTTTTCGGATCAGGCAAACGAGCGTATAACGAATATGTGGATAGAAGTTATAGCGTAAAATAATTAAATAACAGAATAAAATATGCGCGCCCGAGCAAGACCTGCTCGGGCGCGGCTTTTTTATATAGTTATTTTTATCAGAAATCCCAGTGAGGAATATATTCGGTGCTTGCGCTTTCGCGTTTTTGATAATACATTTTTTCGATGCCGAGCGTAAGCGCGTAATCAATAACTCTTTCGTATTCTCGCGCGGTGACTTTCCT
Organism: Anaerovoracaceae bacterium; assembly: GCA_963599785.1. GTDB lineage: Bacteria > Bacillota > Clostridia > Christensenellales > Borkfalkiaceae > UBA1259. The sequence continues at coordinate 4,800 of CAVBZJ010000106.1, read as the reverse complement.
TTGCAGCTCGGGAAAGTTTTTCACGTCTCCGAACGGGGTATATTGACTCATTACGTTTATATACGCCTTATCTTTAATTTCCGAAAAATTATCGAGAACTTTGCAGCTGTCGGAAACGCATTGCGGAAGAACGAGATGCCGGACTATCGTTCCGCTTTTCATCATTCCGTCCGCATCGAACGACAGAGGTTTTTCCGCCATAAGCTTTATTGCGGGAAATGCTTTCTCGAAATAATCTTTCAGTCCCGTGTATCTGTAAGAAAGCGCGGGGGAGAAGAATTTTAAGTCGGGCAAAAATATGTCCACAAAGGGGAAAAGCTCTTCAATAATTTCCGTTCGTTCGTAACCGTGAGTGTTGTATACGACGGGTATTTTCGGGCGATAAAGCTTTAACGCTTCTATTATCTTGTCCGAATATTGAGTGGGGCTGACGAAATTTATATTATGCGCGCCGCGTTTTTCGAGTTCGAGAATAATCTCGGCAAGCTCTTCAACGGAAATATCCTTTCCGCGTAAATTTCTCGAAAGCTCGTAATTCTGACAGAATACGCATTTAAGCGAACAGCCGCAAAAGAATATCGTTCCGCTGCCGTTTTTGCCGGAAATAACAGGCTCTTCGTAAAAATGCAGACCGTAACGCGCAATGCGCATCGTGTCTTTCGCTCCGCACCTGCCGAGAACTTTCGTTCTGTCTGCGCCGCATCGGATAGGGCAAAGCTCGCATTTTCGCGAGCCGAAATCCGCGATCATTCGAGTTCAAAAGCTCCCGTATAAAGCTGATAATATTTGCCGCCCTTTGCGATAAGCTCGTCGTGCGAGCCGCGTTCGATAATTCTGCCGTGTTCCAGAACCATAATGACGTCCGAATTTTGTACGGTAGAAAGCCTGTGCGCGATAACGAACACCGTTCTGCCTTCCATAAGTCTGTCAGTGCCTTTCTGCACGAGTGCTTCGGTACGGGTATCGATGGAAGAAGTCGCTTCGTCCATTATCATAACGGGCGCGTCTTTAACGGCGGCTCTCGCAATGGAAAGAAGCTGTCTTTGCCCTTGCGAAAGGTTTGCACCGTCCGAGGTCAGCATAGTGTTGTAGCCGTCGGGGAGACGGGTTATAAAGTCGTGCGCATACGCAAGCTTTGCGGCGGCAATACATTCCTCGTCGGTGGCGTTAAGTCTGCCGTACCTGATATTATCCATAACCGTACCCGTAAACAGGTTGGTGTCCTGTAAAACGATTCCGAGCGAGCGGCGAAGGTCGGCTTTTTTGATTTTGTTTATGTTAATGCCGTCGTAGCGAATCTTGCCGTCCGCAATGTCGTAAAACCTGTTTATAAGGTTTGTAATGGTCGTTTTTCCCGCGCCGGTTGCGCCTACGAAAGCCACCTTCTGACCGGGGTGCGCGTACAGCGAAACGTCGTGGAGAACGATTTTTTCGGGAACGTAACCGAAATCAACGTCGAACATCTGAATGTCGCCTTTAAGCTCGGTATAGGTGATAGAGCCGTCTGCCTTGTGCGGGTGCTTCCACGCCCAGTGTCCCGTGCGTTCTTCGCATTCGTGAATAGTTCCGTCCTCGTCGATTCTGCATCTTACGAGCGTAACGTAGCCGTCGTCGGTTTCTGGTTGTTCGTCCATAAGCTCGAAAACTCTCGAAGCTCCCGCAAGTCCCATAACGAAGGAATTGAGCTGCTGCGAGGTCTGCGAAACCTGTCCCGCAAACTGCTTGCTTATAGGCAGAAACGCCATAATCGTCGCGACGTATTTTGCCGTGTCGAGGTGCTGAATGCCCGTTATGGTGAGGTTCGGCGCGCCCGAAACGACGAGAATACCGCCGACGAACGCCACGAGAACGTATAAAAGATTGCCGAGGTTTCCGATTATCGGCATAAGAACGTTCGCGTAAGCGTGCGCCTTGTGCGCGTCGTCGAAAAGCCTTTCGTTTTTCTCGTCGAAGCCCGCCTTGGATTCTTCTTCGTGGCAGAACACCTTAACGACCTTTTGTCCGTTCATCATTTCCTGAACGTAGCCTTCCTCTTCGCCGATGGACTGTTGCTGGCGCATAAAGTATTTCGCGCTTTTGCCGCCGATAGATTTCGTCACGAGAGCCATAAGGAATATTCCGAAGAAGATGACTAGCGAAAGCCATATGCTGTAACCGAGCATCAGCACGAGCAGGGTGGCGATTGAAATCGCAGAGGACAAAAGATTAGGTATAGACTGCGAAACGAGCTGACGGAGCGCGTCCGTGTCGTTCGTATAAACGCTCATTATGTCGCCGGTTTTATGCGTGTCGAAAAAGCGAATTGTATAGGACTGCATTCTGTCGAAAAGCGAGGTTCTTACCTGATGCAGGAAGGTCTGCGTAAGAATCGCCATAAGCCGCGTGTAGAAAAACGAAGCGAGAATACCCGCCGAATACACGCACGCCATAATAATGAATATTTTAAGGAGAGCGGGGAACGCGGAGTTCCACGCGCCCGCAGTGCCTTCCGTGGGAATAAGCTTTAACGCTTCGCCTACCGTGGTTAAAACGCTGTATAAAAATTTAGACGATATAACGCTCGTGACCGCGCTCAAAACGAGGCAGACGAGTATTACCGCGACGAGTTTTTTATTGTTTTTAAGAAGCATCGAAAGCAGGCGTTTGACCGTGCCTTTTTTCGCACTCTTCGGCGCGCCGGAAAGGGCAACCGCACCGCCGCGCGAGTTAGGTCTTTGCATTCTCGGCATAATTATTTCGCCTCCTTGTTTTGAGAATAGTAAAGTTCCTGATAAATTTCGTTGGAAGAAAGAAGCTCTTCGTGCGTACCGCACGCCGTAATTCTTCCGCCGTCCATTATCAGAATTTTATCGGCTTCCTGCACGGAAGCGATTCTTTGAGCGATAATGATTTTAGTCGTTTCGGGAATATATTTTTTAAGCGAAGCTCTTATAAGCGCATCGGTTTTGGTATCGACCGCGGAGGTCGAATCGTCGAGGATAAGAATCTTCGGCTTTTTGAGAAGCGCGCGAGCTATGCAAAGTCTCTGCTTTTGTCCGCCGGAAACGTTCACTCCGCCTTGTTCTATGTAGCTGTCGTAGCCTTGCGGAAAGCCCGTGATGAATTCGTCCGCCTGCGCTAATTTGCAAGCGTTCACAATCTCTTCGTCCGTGGCGTTTTTGTTACCCCAGCGCATATTTTCTTTAATCGTACCCGAGAAGAGAACGTTCTTTTGCAGAACCATAGCTACGGAATTACGCAGAACTTCGAGGTCGTAATTTTTCACGTTTATGCCCGCGACCTCGACTTCGCCTTCGGAAACGTCGTAAAGACGGGGGATAAGCTGAACGAGCGAAGTTTTGCTCGAACCCGTCGAGCCTATAATACCGACCGTTTCGCCGCTTTTTATATCGAGGTTTATATCCGAGAGCGCAAATTTTTCCGCTTTTTCGGAATATTTGAAGCTTACGTTTTTGAACGAAACGCTGCCGTCTTTAACTTCTTCGACCGCGTTTTCGGGAGAAACGATAGAGCTTTGTTCGTTCAGCACCTCGGTAATACGCTGCGCCGAAGCGTAAGACATTAAAACCATAACCATAATCATAGAGACCATCATAAGGCTCATAAGAATCTGGAAGGAATAGGTCATAAAGCTTTGAAGCTCCGTGAGCTGTAAAAGCGACTGGTCGGAACTGATTATAAGGTAAGAACCGACGATATAAATCGCGATTATGCCGAAGTACACGCAGAAATTCATAAGCGGGGTATTGAGCGCGACGAGCTTTTCGGCTTTAACGAAATCCTCTTTAACGCTCGAAGACGCTTTATTGAATTTTTTCTTTTCGTAATCTTCTCTGACGTACGATTTTACGACGCGCATACCGCGCACGTTTTCTTCCACCGATTCGTTCATGGCGTCGTACTTTTTGAAGATACGGTTAAAGAACGGTATCGCCTTCGTCATAATAAGAACGAGTCCCAAAGCAAGTATGGGAGAGGTGCAAAGGAAGATAAGCGCCATAGTCGAGTTTATCGAAAACGCCATAACCATAGAGAAAACGAGCATAAACGGCGCGCGAACCGCCGTCCTTATAATCATCATATAGCTCATCTCTACGTTGGTGACGTCGGTAGTCAGTCTCGTGACAAGGCTCGAAGTAGAAAATTTGTCGATATTAGAGAACGAGAAGTCCTGAATTTTACCGTACATATCCTTGCGCAGGTTCTTTGCAAAACCGCTCGAAGCCTTCGCGCAGAATTTGCCCGAAAGCGCGCCGCAGATAAGCGATAAAAACGCGAGGGCGACGAGTATAAGACCGAAATCCAAGATGATGACGAGAAGATTCGGGTTTTCGCTTCCGCCGGTCAGAAAATCGACGATTCTCGGCACTAACGGGTTCGGAGATGAATTCTGTCCCGAAACGTATTCTATCGTATTAAGCAAAAGAGTCATAAGCCAAGGGATAAGACACTCGAAAATAACCTCCATCATAACGAAAAGAGGCGCGAGAATCGAAGGCTTTTTATATTCCCTTACAGAACCGCCGAGCGTTTTCAAAATCGACTTTAAGCCGAATTTGTTTTTTTCGCTTTTAACAGCTTTTTCCATTTAATTCGCTCCTTATATTCAATAAATTCCTTCAAAGGTAAACGCTACTAATTTACGCCGCGAAACTTGAATGAATATTGAAAAATCGACGTAAAAACGTATTTATTATAAACATTATATACGCGTAAGCGTTATGTTATATTTTAACTCAATAAAATTTAGTTGTCAACGATTTAACCGCCCCATTTTCATTGACATAAAACGGTATAAAT
>CAVBZJ010000105.1:5515-6670 GCA_963599785.1 Anaerovoracaceae bacterium | reverse complement strand
AGCCGAAATATCCCGTATATTATGCGGTAAAACAAAATCAGAATTATATAATGGCGGAATACGCCGACAGATACGAATTGTATTTTAAGGACAGAAACGGGCTTAAAAAAATTCGTACGGATTTGAAAACGGAGAATAAATGGTAACTTACTTTCACGAAGACGAATTGACGAAAGTCAAAAAACAAAAAAAGCTTTGCCTTGCGGTATATTTTATAATACTCGGCGTATACGTTCTAGGTAGCGCGGCATTGTTTACTTGGTATTTGCTCCTTCCGTATAAGGCGCAGGAGATAACCACCGTAAAACTTATCGAATATCCGTTTACGGCGGTGTTCGTGATATTTTCTTTTATATATCTCGGCGTGCCGTTCAAGAGAGTGAATAAGTATTATAAGCTTTGCCGCAATATGGTCGGCGGAATAAAAGAGAAATATACGGGCAATTTTTTGGAATACGACGAAACCGTGCAGGTTAAAGACGGCGTAGACTTTAAATCTCTCGTGTTTATAGAGTGGAACAAGTATAAAAACGATTTTTTCGAGAGAAAGGTTCTCGTGTTTAACGAAAAGCCTTTCCCCGAAATTCCCGAAAAATCGAACGTAACCTATATTACGCAGGGCAACGTTCTGATAGAATACGAAATCTTATCATAAAGGTACAGAAAAAATGAGAGCGATAGTAACGGTTGTAGGAAAAGACAAATCGGGCATAATAGCGAGCGTTTCAGCCGCTCTTGCCGACAAAAAGGTAAACATAGAGGACATAAGTCAGACGATAGTGCAGGGCAATTTTACCATGATTATGCTTTGCGACCTTTCGGGAGCGACTGTTGGAGTTGCCGAACTCGGCGCAGAGCTTAAAAAGCTCGGAGAAAAGATAGGCGTTTCCGTCCACGTTCAGCACGAAGACGTTTTCAACGCGATGCATAAGATATAAAGGATAATGCCGATGTTAGGAAGAAAAGAAATTATAGAAACCATAGATATGGTAGAAAAGGAGCATTTCGACGTTCGTACCGTAACTATGGGCATATCGCTTTTGTCGTGCATAAGAGAAAGCGCGGAGGAAACCGCTCGTCTTTGTTACGATAAAATTTGCAAAAAAGCGGAAAATATCGTAAGGGTCGCGAACGAACTTTCGGAAACCTACGGAG
>CAVBZJ010000105.1:0-5505 GCA_963599785.1 Anaerovoracaceae bacterium | reverse complement strand
CAAGCGCGTTTCGATAACTCCTGCAAGCCTTCTTACCGCGCCGTTCGCAGGTAAGGAAATAATTCTTGCAAAAGCGCTCGGAAGGGCGGCAGACGAGGTCAGCGTGGATTTTCTCGGAGGATATTCCGCGCTCGTCGGAAAGGGGATGACGAGCTTTGAGCGTTCCTTTATTGAAAGCATTCCGGAAGCACTTTCGATTACCGACAGAATGTGTTCTTCGGTAAACGTAGGCTCTTCTAAATCCGGAATAAATATGGACGCGGTTCGTCTTATGGGCGAAATCGTTAAAAAAACGGCGGAGGTTACAGCGGATAAGGACGGCTTGGGCGCGGCAAAACTCGTTGTTTTCTGCAACGCGGTAGAGGACAACCCTTTTATGGCAGGCGCGTTCCACGGTGTTTCGGAGGGCGAAACGGTTATAAACGTTGGCGTTTCGGGACCGGGCGTTGTGCATTCCGCAATCAAAAGCCTCGGGGAAGCTTCTACCGAAGAGCTTGCGGAGAAGATTAAAAAGACGGCGTTCAAGATTACGCGCGTAGGGCAGCTTATCGCCAAAGAAGCCGCGAAACGACTTGACGCGGAATTCGGAATAGTCGATTTATCGCTTGCGCCCACTCCTGTTATGGGGGATTCCGTCGCGCATATATTAGAGGAAATGGGCTTGGAATCGGTCGGAGCGCACGGCACTACCGCCGCGCTCGCCATGCTTAACGACGCGGTGAAAAAGGGAGGCGTTATGGCAAGCTCGATGGTTGGCGGTCTGTCAGGCGCATTTATTCCCGTAAGCGAAGATATAGGAATGATAAACGCGGCGAAGAGTGGCGCGATAACCCTTTCAAAACTCGAAGCGATGACGGCGGTTTGCAGCGTCGGAATAGATATGGTTGCAATCCCCGGAGATACGCCCGCATCCACTATTTCGGGAATCATCGCGGACGAAGCGGCGATAGGTATGATAAACAACAAAACGACGGCGGTGAGGGTTATACCAGTACCGAATAAAGGCGTGGGAGAAAGCGTTGAGTTCGGCGGACTTCTGGGTTCTGCGCCGATAATGGCGGTATCCCCGTATTCCTGCGAAAAATTCGTTTCGCGCGGGGGAAGAATGCCTGCGCCGATTCACAGCAATAAAAACTAACAAGGTTAAAAATTATCAGGAGATATTATATGATAGACAAAAAATACGTTTGGGCGGCAGAAGAAATTTACGAAAGCGTCGAAGCTTGGGAGAAGGATTATAAAGAACTTCTTTCGGCGATAGATTTTTCCGAATTTAAAGGAAAGCTCGGCGATAAAAAGGAATTTCTCGCTTGTATGTTAAAGCAGGAGAAGCTTGGCAGAGTTATAGAAAAACTCGGGCTTTTCGCTATGATGAAGCACGATGAAGATACGAGAGATTCGGTATACGACGCGCTTCTTTCCAAAATCGAATCCGTTTCGGCGTTATACGGCGACAAAACGGCGTACATTCTTCCAGAGCTTACGGCGCTCGACGAAAGCGTGCTTAAAGCTTATATAGAAGATCCGGAGCTTTCCGCATACGATTATTCCTTGAAGCTTATCTTGAAGGACAAAGCGCACGTTCTTTCGGAGGGTGAAGAAAGACTGCTTTCTTTGTCGGGAGAAGCAATGTCCTCTTTCAGGGATATTTTTACCAAAACGGACAACGCGGACTTGCCGCTTAAACCCGTAGAGCATAACGGAGAAAGCTATCCGCTTACTCACGGCAGTTACGTTATGCTTATGAAAAATCCCGACCGAGAACTTCGCGAAAAGACGTTTAAACAGTATTACGGCGCGTATATTTCGCTTATGGACGTTATTTCCGCAACGTATGCGGGCAGCGTGAAAAAGGACGTTTTCTATGCGAAGGCTAAAAAATATAATTCCGCGCTCGAAATGGCTCTCGCGGGCGAGGACGTAGAAGAAAAGGTTTATAAAAACCTCGTTTCTTCCGTTAATCGCGCGCTTCCGCTGCTGCACGAATATATGGCGGCTAAAAAGAAAGACCTCGGACTTAAAGAATTCCATATGTACGACGTATACGTTCCCGCGGTTGAAAACGCGGAACTCGAACTCGAATACGACGATGCGTATGAACTAGTTATAAAAGGGCTTTCGGTGCTTGGCGACGAATATAAATCGCTGCTTAAAAAGGCTCACGACGAGCGTTGGATTTCCGTTTACGAGACGAAGGGGAAGAAAAGCGGCGCGTACAGCGCGGGCGTATTCGATACACATCCTTACGTCCTTCTGAACTATCAGAAAACCACGAGCGACGTGTTTACCATAGCTCACGAAATGGGACACAGTATCCACACCTATTTCTCGAACAGAACCCAGCCGTATGCAAAGGCGGACTACAAGATATTCGTTGCGGAAGTAGCCAGCACGGTGAACGAATCGCTTCTCGTGAAATATCTTTTGAGAGAAGAAAAAGATCCGCATATGAGAAAGTATCTGCTTTCTTATTTAATGGAAATGATAAGAACGACTTTGTTCCGTCAGACGCAGTTTGCGGAGTTTGAAGAGTATTCGCACGAATCGGTGGAAAACGGCGAGCCTTTAACGAAAGACGGAATGAGCGAAAAGTATCTTGAAATAAACAAGAAATATTACGGCGACGCAGTTATTTCGGACGATGAAATCAAGTACGAATGGGCGAGAATACCGCATTTCTACCGCGCGTTCTACGTTTATAAATACGCTACCGGCATAATAAGCGCGCTTGCTATTGCGGACAGAATTTTAGAACTCGGCAAGCCCGCCGTAGAAGATTATTTCAGATTCTTATCTTCCGGCAGTTCCGATTGCCCCGTCAACCTTTTGAAAATCGCGGGCGTGGATCTTACGACCGATAAGCCCTTCGACGCGGCGTTCAAAACGTTTAAGGACGCTTTGGCGGAGTATAAAACTCTTTAATATAGAAAAACTAACTGACGGCGCGCTGAAAATTGCGGAGAAAACCGAAAATCGAAGCGCGCCGAAAAATAAACCTTCCGCAACTTGACTGCGGAAAAACGAACGAAACGAAGAAAGACGGGGTAGGTATAAATGCCTGAAATCAACGAACGCAAGCTTACGGGAGAGTTGCCGCACAGCTTAGAGGCGGAACAAGCACTTTTAGGGTGTCTTTTACTCGATACAAAAATACAGGTGGAGACGGCTTCTTCTATCGAAGAAGAGGATTTTTACGCCGAGTCGCATAAATATATATTCGCGGCTATGCGAGGGATAATTCGAGCGAACCAGCCCGTAGACCTTGTGACGCTCACCGACGCGCTCGAAAAAGAGGGAACGCTGGAATCCGCGGGCGGTATCGCTTATATTACCGAGCTTACCAACGTTATGCCGTCTTCCGCTAACTATCAAAGATACCTCGCGATAGTAAAAAGAGACAGTATGCTTCGCCGTCTTATTCGCGGCGCGGCGGATATAATAGAAGATTCCAGAAAAAGCACCGACGAGAAAACTTCGCTCGCGTATGCGGAAAAGGTCGTTTACGACATCTCTAACACCGCAGATACGAACGATATGGTAAAAATCGGGAACATACTTCCCGAGGTAATGACTAAATTCGACGAGCTGTCGAAAGGAACTTCTTCCGTTCGCGGAGTAAGCACCAAATATAAAGCGCTCGATAATCTTTTGAACGGCTTGCACGGAAGCGATCTTATGATACTTGCGGCGCGCCCTGCAACGGGAAAAACCTCGCTTGCGATGAATATAGTCGAAAACGTGGCGATGCAGGGCTATTCCTGTGCGGTTTTCTCTCTTGAAATGGGAAAAGAACAGCTTGTTCAGAGAATGATTTGTTCTCTTGCCGGCGTGAGTATGGAAAACGCTATGAAAGGCATTATGAACCGAAGCGAATGGCTTCGTATGGAAAAGGCGAGAGGGAAGCTTTCGGAAGCGAAAATTTACATAAACGATTCTTCTATGATTCGCCCTTCCGAAATTCTTTCGCATTGCCGAAGAATTAAGCGTAAAGTCGGACTCGATTTCGTTATGATCGACTACGTTCAGCTTATGACTCCCGACAAGGTGAGAAACAGTGACAGCCGTCAGAACGAGGTTACGGAAATTTCCAGAAACCTCAAAATACTTGCAAAGGAACTCAACGTTCCCGTGCTTGCGCTTTCGCAGTTGTCGCGTGCGGTCGAATCGGAAAAACGCCGTCCGCAGCTTTCCGATTTGCGTGAGTCGGGCGCAATAGAGCAGGACGCGGATATAGTTATGTTTATTCACCGTCCCGATAAATACGCGACGGAAAAAGACTTTGAAGAGGGGAAGGTACAGAAGAACGTCGCAGAGCTTATCGTAGCGAAGCACAGAAACGGTCGTACGGATACAGTTAAGCTGTACTTTAAGGGCGAATGTACCAAATTCCTTAACCTTAACGTGGAAACGGGCGAACCCGAGGGAGAAGAGGGCGGTTCCAAACCCGCCGCGACAGCGCAGGCTACGCAAGGGGAAAGCGCGCACACAGACGGCGCGGATAGCTCTTCGGATAATAATTCGGACGGGAGCGAAAGCGGTTCGGCAGGCGAATACGCGCCACCCGAGGAAGCGCCTCCCGAAGAAGCTCCCCCTGTGGACTTTGAAGATTCGGCAAGCGTTTCGGGCGACTTTTTCGGCGAAAACCCCAAACCGAAGAATATAGATGACGAGCTGTTTTAGCGATAAACCTACGGGCTCATAACCCGAAAGAAGAACATAAATGATAACGGAAATCGAAAAAATAACGGACGAAAGCGTTAAAAAAGCGGCAAAAATTTTGCGCGAAGGCGGAATAATCGGTATGCCTACCGAAACGGTATACGGACTTGCCGCCGCGGGAACGATTCCTTCCGCCGTAAAAGAGGTGTTCGTCGTTAAAGGTAGACCTAACGACAATCCGCTTATTGCGCACGTTCATAAAGATTACGATATAGAAAAACTCGTAGAGGTCGAGAGAGATTACGTTTATAAGCTTAAAAAGCTTTTTACCCCCGGACCGCTTACGATGGTAATGAAAAGCCGCGGCGTGGTTTGCGACGAGGCGACCTGCGGCGGCGATACTCTCGCGATAAGAATTCCTTCGCACGAGGGGTGTCAGAAGCTTTTAAGAGAGGTCGATTTACCGATAGTCGCGCCGAGCGCGAATCTTTCCAAACACACGAGTCCCGTAACCGCGGAACACGTTTTTAACGACTTAAACGGAAAGATCCCCCTGATACTCGACGGCGGAAAGTGTACGGGCGGAATAGAAAGTACCGTACTTGACGTTACGGGCGAAGTTCCGAGAATTTTACGCGCGGGGCTGATTACGAAGGAAATGATAGAAAACGCTGTGGGGGCGTGCGTCGTTGCCGAACATAAGGCGGGAGACAAAGTAAAATCGCCGGGCGTTAAATATACGCATTATAAACCCCGTTGCGACACTTGTCTTTATAAGGAAAACGAGCTTGAAAAAGCCGCTTTAAGATACGAAGAGGAAAAGGCGGCAGGCAGAACGCCGTATAT
>CAVBZJ010000104.1:0-6832 GCA_963599785.1 Anaerovoracaceae bacterium | reverse complement strand
AGCTTAAATACAGCTTGTCGCGATAAATATACCCCACAGACCAACGCGTTTCGTATTTTTCTTCCGCTTCGGGGTTTTCTTTCCTGCCGCCGTCGGAAGTATAAGTCACTATAAAAACTCTCGGTTTCTCGTCCAACGTATAAACGAACTCAACGTCCGTAACGTCGTAATAATATCCGCCGTATGCCCCGCCGAAGTGATACTTTTCTTCCAAAACTCGTTCGATTTTAGACTTATACTCACTCTCGTCGAACTCTTTTTGAGCTTTATCGAGATAGTATTTGGGCGGATAAAAGAACGCGAGATAAATAAAATACCCGAAACACAGCGCGAATATTACAAAAGCCGCTGCCGAACAACCGATTTTAATCGCCTTTTCCGTACCCGTCGCGGTTGCCCGTCTTTTCGCAAGCGAAACGACAAGCTTCACAAATACTACGATCGCGACGAGTGCCGCCGCTAATAAAAATATGACTAAACCTACGTCCATTTTTCCTCTCTCCGCACTCCTCCAAGCGATTTTATTCTTTTAATTCGTAAACGTAATAATTTACTATATACGGTCGAAAATCTTCCCCGCCGTCTTCGGGAATTTCTTTGTTCTCGAATTCGCCGTTCACGCCGATTATTTTTCCCTCGTCGTTCAAGTACCCGAAACCGTTAAAACCAACATAATATTTCTTTTTATCCTGTGCGCCGTATTTTATGAACGGGTTTTCGTCGTCCGAGCCGTGCGACGGCGTTTCTTCCCAATACTCACCGAGCAAGCTCATATACGGTTTGTCGCGATATATAAATCCTACCGCCCAACGCGTTTCGTATTTTTCTTCCGCTTCGGGTTTTTCTTTTCTGCCGCCGTCGGAAGTATAAGTCACTATAAAAACTCTCGGCTTTTCGTCCAACGTATAAACGAACTCAACGTCCGTAACGTCGTAATAATATCCGCTGTACGCCCCGCCGAAATAGTATTTTTCTTCCAAAATCCGTTCGATTTTCGCCTTGTACTCGCTCTCGTCGAACTCTTTTTGCGACTTATCGAGATAATATCTTTTCGGAAGCCTGTAAACCATAAGGTACACGGCGGAAATAAGGCTTACCGCAAACAATAGCCCCGTTATCGAAAGAGTGATTATTCGCGCCGTCTGTCCTTGCCTTTCTCCGATCTTTTTTCTTTTTATCGTCACGACGAGAACGGGCGTAAAAATCGCCGCCACAGCTATCGCCACGATCAGAAACAGAAGAATAAATTCCCCTTCCATACCTTTCTACGCCCCTTTAACGTAATCGCACAAAAAACAATAAGGTCTGCCGTACTCCGCCGAAAAAAGCGCGCTTACCGTCTGTCCGACGCCTTTTATTATCTCGTTTATTTAATTATACCATATTTTGGGCATTTGTCAATACCCTTTTTTAATACCCGAGCGTTGTCGTTTGCCCGTTATCGCCTACGGCAAAATTACACCGCCGCTTCTCGTAAATCAATCGGCAAATAAACCGAAAACAATCTGCAAAAAAGTCTCAAACAGGGCGCAAACGGGGCGCGACCACTTTTCTCCCCGTTCATAAACCCTTTCTTTTATAAATTACCGTATAATTTACTTAAAAAATTTTCCCCGTAGCGTTGACTATTCCGTACTTTAATTGTATAATAAGTAACGGTAGAATTTATTATTACTATCGGAGGATTTTATATAATGAAAAAATTGACTATCGACGGCAATACCGCCGCCAGCCACGTTGCCTACGCGTTCAGCGAGGTAGCGGCTATCTACCCGATAACCCCCTCCTCGCCTATGGCGGAGGTCGCGGACGAATGGTCCGCTACGGGCAGAGTTAATATGTTCGGCGAAAAGCTTCGCCTTGCCGAAATGCAGTCCGAAGCGGGCGCGGCGGGCGCGGTTCACGGTTCTCTTACCGCAGGCGCGCTTACCACCACTTACACCGCCAGCCAAGGACTTCTCCTTATGATTCCGAATATGTATAAGATTGCGGGCGAGCTTCTCCCCACCGTCTTCCACGTCAGCGCGCGCGCTCTTGCGGCGCACTCTCTGAACATCTTCGGCGATCATTCGGACGTTATGGCTTGCCGCCAGACCGGCTTTGCGATGCTCGCTTCTAACTCCGTTCAGGAAGTTATGGATCTCGCGCTCGTCGCGCACCTTTCAACGCTAAAAGCCAAAGTTCCGTTCCTGCACTTCTTCGACGGATTCAGAACCAGCCACGAAGTCAGCAAAATAGACGTCATCGACTACGACGAAATGAAAGCTCTCGTAGACATGAACGACATAGCGGATTTCCGTTCCCGCGCGCTCAACTTCGAGCATCCCGTTCAAAAGGGTACGGCGCAGAACGCGGACACCTACTTCCAGAACAGAGAAACGGCGAACAAGTATTACAACGCTACCCCCGCTATCGTTCAGGAAATGATGGACAAGGTTTCCGCTTTGACCGGCAGATCCTATCACCTCTTCGATTACGTCGGCGCGGCGGACGCGGAAAACGTCGTAGTTCTTATGGGCAGCGGCGCGGACGCGGTTGAAGAAACCATAAACAAAATGAACAAAGAAGGTCACAAAGTCGGTCTTTTGAAGGTCAGACTTTACAGACCTTTCGCTATCGACTCTTTCGTAGACGCGCTTCCGAAAACGGTTAAGAAAATCGCAGTTCTCGACAGAACGAAGGAAGCGGGTTCGCTCGGCGAGCCTTTGTACCTCGACGTATGCTCCGCGCTCCTCGAAAAGGGTATGACGAATATCAAGGTCGTCGGCGGCAGATACGGTTTAGGCTCGAAAGAGTTCAACCCCTCTATGATTTACGCGGTTTACAAAAACCTCGAACAGGCTGAACCCAAGAACCATTTCACCGTAGGTATTCACGACGATCTGACCGGAACATCCCTCGATTTCTCCGAACAGTACAACGCCGCTCCCGAAGGAACGGTTTCCTGCAAGTTCTGGGGACTCGGCTCGGACGGTACCGTCGGCGCGAACAAGAACTCTATCAAAATCATCGGCGACCATACCGATATGTTCGTTCAGGGTTACTTCTTCTACGACTCCAAAAAGTCGGGCGGCATAACCGTATCGCACCTTCGCTTCGGCAAAACGCCCATTCAGTCGGCGTACCTTATCGACGCGGCGGATTTCGTTCAATGCTCCAACCCCTCGTACATCACTCGTTACGATATGACGGGCGACATTAAGGAAAACGGCACGTTCCTCTTCAACACCTCCGCAAAATCCGCGGCGGAACTCGAAGAAGTGCTTCCCGCGGCGGTTAAGCGCGACATCGCTAAAAAGCACATCAATCTTTACGTTATAGACGCAATAGACATTGCGGCGAAGCTCGGTCTCCGCGGCAGAACCAACACCATTTTGCAGTCCGCGTTCTTTAAGGTCGCAAACATCATTCCTTACGACCAAGCCGTAGACTATATGAAGAAAATGGCTTATAAGTCCTTTGCGAAGAAGGGCGACGCGGTCGTTCAGATGAACTACAACGCTATCGACTCGGCGGCGGCGAACCTCATCAAAATCGACGTTCCCGCTTCGTGGGAAAACGCTACGACGGGCGCGCCTATGGCGGACGTTGCGGACGACAAGTACTTTAAGGAAATCGTTCATCCGATTCTTTCCCTTAAAGGCGACGACCTCCCCTCCTCCGCGTTCAATGCGGACGGCTCCGTTCCCACCGGCACGACGAAGTTCGAGAAACGCGGCGTTGCGGTCAACGTACCTATGTGGGACGCGGCGAAATGTATTCAGTGTAACCAGTGCGCGTTCGTTTGCCCGCACGCTTGTCTCCGTCCCGCGGTAGTAGAAGCCGGAGCGAACAAACCCGCAAGCTTCACCACCAAGGAAATGATAGGCAACAAGGGCTACGAATTCCGTATGCAGGTTTCCCCGCTCGACTGTATGGGCTGCGGAGTCTGCGCGGACATCTGCCCCGCAAAAGAAAAAGCGATTACTATGGTTCCCTTCCATACCATCGTGGAAGAAGAAAAGGTCAACTACGAGTTCTCCGAAACGCTTCCCGAAAAGGACGTTTCCGCTTGCCCCGGTTGCAAGACGAGTACCGTCAAGGGTTCGCAGTTCAATAAACCGTTGTTCGAGTTCTCGGGCGCGTGCGCGGGCTGCGGCGAAACGCCTTACGTCAAGCTCGTAACGCAGCTCTTCGGCGACAGAATGATAGTTGCAAACGCAACGGGTTGCTCCTCCATTTACGGCGGTTCTTCCCCCACCTGCCCCTATACCAAGAACAAAGAAGGTCACGGACCTGCGTGGGCGAACAGCCTTTTCGAGGACAACGCGGAATTCGGCTACGGCATCAACCTCGCTTACGGCGCGCGTCGCAATAAGATAGAAGAGGATATGCGCGCGGCATACGATACGGTAAACGAAAAGACCAACGCGGCGTTTGCGGCGTGGCTCGAAGGTAAGGACGACGCCGACAAGAGTAAAGCGGCGGCGGCTATGGTCAGAGAAGCTCTCGAAAACGAAACCGCGGAAGGTCTCGATTATATCAGAGCTAACCTCGACTGCCTCGTTAAGCCTTCCGTGTGGATATTCGGCGGCGACGGCTGGGCGTACGACATCGGTTACGGCGGACTCGACCACGTTCTGGCTTCGGGCGCGAACGTAAACGTACTCGTTCTCGATACCGAAGTTTACTCCAACACCGGCGGACAAGCGAGCAAATCGACTCCTACCGGCTCGGTTGCGAAATTCGCGGCGGCAGGCAAGAGAACGAAGAAGAAAGACCTCGGTATGATGGCTATGAGCTACGGCTACGTTTACGTCGCTCAATGCTCTATGGGTTCTAATAAGCAGCAACTCCTCAACGCGATGCTCGAAGCGGAAAAATACGACGGACCTTCGCTTATCATCTGCTACGCGCCGTGCATCAACCACGGTATCAATATGACCAAGTCGCAGGAAGAGGAAAAGAAGGCGGTCGATTGCGGCTACTGGCAGCTTTACAGATATAACCCCGCGCTCGAAGCGGAAGGGAAGAATCCTTTCACTTTGGACAGTAAAGAACCGACGGGCGATTACAGAGCGTTCCTGCTCGGCGAAACGAGATATGCTTCGCTTATGAAGGCTCGTCCTGAAACGGCGGAGAAGCTGTTTGAAAAGACGCAGGAAGACAGCAAGGAAAGGCTCGACACCTACAAACGCCTTGCGGGCAAAGAATAAGAAACGAATTTTTCGGTAAAGGGCTTTGCGGGTTTTATATGGTAAGACCTGAAAGAACCGATACCGAAGAAGAAACGGGCTTATTCGAGCGAAAAACTTAAAACGGAACGCCCCGACGGTTTTGAAAAACCGTCGGGGCGTTTTTATGATTATCGAGTTATAATTATTGAAATCCGAAGATATAGAAGGTTTTGTTTGCAGATTCTTCGTAAGCCCGTCAAGAAAAAACGACACTTCTCCGCTACGCTACGAAGCACTATGCCCGTCAAAGACAGCAGGTCAAAGGCGTGCAGAATGACAATCAGAGGTTTTGCGGGAAAATTGCATGGCGGCGGGAGCAAGCCCCCGCCCTACGGTATATATATCACGGTGACGAGAAATATCCTCTCGCATCACACAACGTATACAGTTTATAGCTGTGCATACATATATGTGAATGCAAACACCTGACAATATGCGTTGTCTCGAAAGCCAAATATGCGCATAATTTGCATACAATATAATTAAAAAGCAGACTTTTAAAAACTCTAAAAGTCCGCTTATATTAAAACTATTTGAAATACTACGCTCGAAAACCCTTGCGGGGCATGCTTTCTCGTATTATAACACAGAAACCCGACAAAAAATGGTCGGCAACTACCGTTGCTTGCGCTTCGCCAAAGGCAAAGCGCGGTTTCTTGTTGAAATATTGCGCTCGAAAGCCATTGCGAGCAAGCTTTCTCGCTTGTATTATGAAATTTTTCTCAAAACCCGAAAACGTCTTCGGAAGCTCTTCCTTGCGTAGCAGTGCGCCTTTCCTCTTCCACGGCAGCTCTGAAATCGTTCAGGCTTATTTGCCTGTTTATTTCGTCTATTTTATCAAGACACGCCGTACGAAGCTTCCCCGCGTCCTTTTTCGCTTTTTTATAGAAAAACCAAGGAACGGCAATCACTGCCGCGCTAAACAAAATAGTCACCCAACGAGACAAGATTATATCAAAAAAATCCCAACCGTAAATCCATCCGATTAGTGCTCCGCCAAAAGTCACCCCTATCAATCCTCCGCCGATATAGCTACCTATCATATACAAGGTCTTTTTTAGCCCCACCTTCTTAATTTTATCCACCTCTTCAAGCGCGTCGGTAACTTCTTTCTTATACGCGAGAAGCTCTTCGTTCGTCATAACGGTTATATCCCTGTTTTTAACGTCTTCGATGCAATCGATCATATCCTTTCTCCTTCCGTTTATATTTTTATCCAAGCTTTACGCCGCTTGTATAAATAAATTTTTGCC
The DNA here is from genome assembly GCA_963599785.1 of Anaerovoracaceae bacterium. GTDB lineage: Bacteria > Bacillota > Clostridia > Christensenellales > Borkfalkiaceae > UBA1259. The sequence continues at coordinate 363 of CAVBZJ010000104.1, read as the reverse complement.
CCTATTTACGCATATCTTATCTGCTAATCGAGAATAATAGCCATAAATTGAATTATTGCGCTCGAAAACCCTTGCGAGCAAGTTTTCTCGTATTATAACTTTATGGACTTGCAAAGATAAATCTTTGCCCTTGCTGACGCAAGTATTATTTGCTAACCGCAAATAAAAGCCATACGTTGAAATATTGCGCTCGAAAACCCTTGTGGGGCATGTTTTCTCGTATTATAACTTAACGGGCTTGCAAAGATAAATCTTTGCCCTTGCTAACGCAAGTATTATTTGCCGATGGCAAATAATAGCCGTACGTTGAAATATTGCGCTCGAAAACCCTTGCAAGCAAGTTTTCTCGCTTATATTATAAAG
>CAVBZJ010000103.1:0-6845 GCA_963599785.1 Anaerovoracaceae bacterium | reverse complement strand
CCGCGTGCGCGCTTACCCGCAAGGCTTAACGTTTTTATCCGCGCGCGTTAGCCGTTCGCTCCCCGCTCGCCCGTTAGCTTGTCACGTTTCTTATTGATAGCTGATCTCGTAGTTATGCTCTACAAGCAAATAGCGGTAATAAGGCACGCCGCCTTTTTTTAGCGAATATTGAATCAGGTCTTTATCTAAGGTCACCTCTTTTATAATCGGCATATCGTAAGATTGTTGCATTTCCGTTCCGTCCGCAAAGCTGACGTAGCCTTCTTCCGTTCCGACTATCAGGTATCTGCCTTCCCTTTCTATAACTCTGTCGCCGACCTTTTTAATCTCCCCGTCGAATCTGTACACCCCGTCTTTCGCCGTCAGAAACGCGGCGTTTTCGTAGCACTCGTAAAGCTCGTAACGGGTAGAAGAAGAATATATATCGAAAAGCACCGTTTTCATATCGGAATCGTAAATTCTGCCGTACGACTCGTTAAATTTACCATTTCTGCCGCCGACGGCACGCCATTCGGAAATCGTTTTGCCGTCGTCCGAAATAATCTTTTTGAATTCCGTTTCGTCCTCGACCAGCCACTTGCCGCCGCCTATGCTCGTTATCCGACTTTCGCCGTTCAACGCGTCAATCCTTGCAAGAATTTCCCCGTTTCCCGAAAGCGCGACCGTAAGATTCGCGCTGTCTCCGAGCCTGTATTCCTCTATCGGAAAGGTGCGGAATATAACCGAACCGTTCACGCTTTCTTCGTCGTATAAATAATTGTAGCGATATTCTTTGATAACGAAGGGATATTTGACCTTTTCCGTTTTGAAATTATCCGCCGCGTCCACGACGTAGGTTTTTACGGTATACTTTTCGCCGACGGAATTTATATAGCTGTATCTGCTGACCACGGGCGATTCTATATACTGCTCCTGCACGAGAATTTTATCCTTACCGAGATAAAAGCTTTCAACCGCCGCCGCGGTCTGCGGATATTCGTAAGTTCCCGCAACCGCAAACGTTTCTTTATCGTAAAATCTTATACCGAGGCACTTTTTGCCCGTCGCAGAACCGCCGCTCTCATCGTCGCTCGTATAAATATGTTCATAATAGAACTTTTCGGTACTGCCGAAGTATTTTCCGGACATTCTGCCCGCGACTCGATCGCATTCTCTTTTAATCGCTCCGTTTCTCTCTACGAGAAAATATTTGTCGCCTATATATATTATTCCCGAAACGTCGCATCTTCCGAAATATCCGCGATCGGAAACGGTTATTTCTTCGCCCGTGCCGTCGTAATAAACGTATTTAAGCCCGTCCGAAGTATTCTTTCTCATAACGAGCGCGGCAAAATATATACCCTTCTCGTTTTCGTACGGGAAAACCTCATAAAAACTCCATTGCGAACCTTCAAACGATACGAGTTTTTCCCCCGCCGAAAAATACGCTTTATATGGGGTTTGTTCGTTCTCCTCGTCGTAAAAAAACACAGTTCCGTACTTATTTTCCTTTATCCGATAGCCATCTGCGTCCAGAACGCGCGTTTCGGGAACGAGATATTTCGCTTCCTCGAAATAATCGCTGAGCTTTTCCGCGTTTTTAATATCCGCAACTCTCGAAGCGCCGCACCCGAAAAAGGAAACGGCTAAAAGAAGCGTTGCCACCGCCGTCGCCGCGATTTTTGCGAATTTGCTATAAAAACTCCTTTTTCTCATACCCTATTTTCCCTCCTCCGCGCAGACCTTAACCATTCTAACGCAGTTTTCAAGCTCACCCGAAGCGTTCATTTCGCAAACGAAAAGTCCGCTCCCGTCTATCGTCTCCAAAAGCCAAGTATTTTCGCCCGTTTCAGCAAGGACTTCGCCGCTTTCGGATAAAATCACGCACTTTTTTGCACCGTTATCGGTGCAAATCGCTTTGGTAAAGTTACTGTATTTCAAGATTTCTATTTTTTCGGTTTTAAGAACGCTGTTTCCGTTGCCGTCGTAAAGCTCCGCGACTTGTTTATCTCCGTCCGTGAGAAAGCCGACGAAAATGTCGTCGTAAAAACGATTGGAATTCGTTTCCAAAACCTTTTTGCCGTTATCGCCGTAAAAACAATAATCTTTTGCACGCCTTATAACCACTCCGCCGCGATAAAAGCGCACCCATTCCGCGTCGTCCTCGACCGTTTTAAGCTCACCGTCCTCTATAACGGAAACAGTTTTTGCGTCATCGTTATAAAAGTATTTGCCGTCCGTCTTCAAACGGCTGAAATCGGCGGTAAAGCCTTCAAAAACGACCTTGCCTTCCGCGTCTATAACAAAGCTTTTGCCGTTAAGCTCGTCGGCGACGGCAAACCGCCCGTTACCGAGATATTCGGGGAAGCCGTCCGCACCGTTCGCAAACCCGTTCACGCGGCATTTTACGTTCAGCTCGTTATCGAGAACGGCAAAAACCTTTTCCCCGTAGCAAACGCGCTTATTGCGGACAGGATAAAGCTCGGCGACGTTATCGATGCCCTCGGCGTATTTTTCTTTCCACGCCGTCGCGCCGCTTATCGCCGCATTGTCCATGTTTTTCAAAACGAAACCCGCGCTCTTTTTTCTGAATTCTCCGTCCTTAAAGGAAACGATTCCCGTGTGCAGCTTGTATTTCACAGAGTTTTCCACGATTTCGTAGTCGTTGGATTCCGCCCCGACCACCGTTTTATACTGCACGACCGCCGTGCCGTTGTTCTGCGCGGCTATAAACGTGCCGATTGCGGATTCGGGAGCTTTATAAACGAGTCTCGCTATAAAACTCTCGTCGTAAACATAAATTTTGTCGCCCGATATTTTAGCGATATATCCGCCCGAAACGAACGTCTCGTTATAATACGGCGTTTTGACGAGCGGGGTATATTTTTCGTTTTTAACAAGCTCGCCGTTTTCCTTTGCCGTAAACCCGTTGTCGCAGACGGTAAAATATCCGTCGCCGCGGATTATATGCGCGCCGATTCCGTTTATATAATACCTTTGATAATCCGGCTCGTAAACGTTATAAAAATTATTGCCCTTCGCGTCGAAAAAAGCAACGCAGAGCGGCGTTTTATCAAGACTTTGCTCCGCGGTTTTATCACCTTCGCCCGAAACAAAGCCGCCCGTAACGTTTACTTCGTAGGCGTAAAATCTCTTGTTATCCACACAATCCGCCGCGCCGTAGGAATAAATATTAAGCGCGCCGAACTTATCCGAACGCTCGCCCGAAGCGGATTCGGTTATCGCAGGAAAATCGAAACAGCTTCCGTCCGCAAAATTATAAGCGCGGCGTTTTATCGTGCGCGCGCCCGTTTCCGCGTTCGTTTCCGTCTTGTTCGCTATAACGACGTTTTCGTAAAAATTCTCGTAAGTCCAGCCGTTCAGGTCGCCGACCTCCTGCTTTTCGTACGAATAGTTTTCGGAAATATTAAAAACCTCGCCGAGTTTTTTGACGGATTTAACGTCCGCGGTGTTGGTACACCCCGAAAACGCCGCCGTAAAAACGAGAGTCGCCGCACACGCCGCGGCTAAAAATCTTTTTCTCATTCGCCCCTCCGAAAGGCCTTTTTGCGGAAAACGCAAGCTCCGCATTTATAATTCTATTCTATCACGGTAAAGAATAACTGTCAAGGCATTTGCGTTTTTATCGCGCGCAGGTCGCCTGCCGTTGTCCCTTGTCTCCGTCCGACACAGTCTTTTGCCGTCTCTTACCTCCACCCGCCCCAGTCTCTCACCTCCGCACTTGCCGCCGCCACTTGCCTCCGCACCCGAACATACCCGCCTCCCGTCGTCCGCGACTTTTTAAAATAGTCGCGCCGCCGCGGGGGAAAGCTCCCCGCGGCGGCGCACGCATACGCGTTAAAATTCCGTTTTATTTCTGCGATTTATAGTAGTTTATAAGACAGCCCGCCTCGATAATCTGTTTCTCCGCGTCGGTCAGCGACGAAATTTTAAGAGTGATTTTTCTCTTGTTTTCGCCCAGAATCTCCGCGGAAAACTCGGTATCTCCGCGATCTAATTTCTCTCTGACGCCCTTAACGTAAACGTATTCGCCGACCTTAAAATCGTTCTTTTCCGCAAGGAACGGTATCATACCCCAGTTTATAAGGTTGCTTCTGTAACGTTTCGTCGCGTATTCCTCCGCGATATTCGCAACCCCGCCCAGAACGCGCTGACAGGAAGCGGCTTGCTCCCTCGCAGAGCCGTCGCCGGGCTTAACAGCGCAAACCACGCTGCCGTAGCTCGTCTTTTTTTCGTCTATCCCGAGTTCTTTCGGTATACCTTCCTTTATAGTCGCCTTTGCGCGTGCAACGTATTCGGGATCCTTTCTCGAAAGCGCGAACTCCGCAAGCTTTAACGGATTCGAGCGGTAAGAAGAGGTTTCGCCAGAAGGTATCAGCTCGTCGGTTGTCGTCACGGGGTCTTTCAGAACGGAAACGACTTTAAGAAGAAGGTCTTCCGCGAGCGGCTGCATTTCGGGCCAGTCCGCAATGTTAGGTCCGTATTTCAGCTCCGCCCGTTCATCGCCGCACCCGACCGCGTTAAACACGCGCGCCTTGTAAATTCTGTCGTCGAATTTGTATTTTTTCGGCTTTTCTCTGTACTCTTCGTCCATTGCGGAAGTAATCGCGCCGCCCGCCCTCGCGGTAGCCGCAATGCTTCTCGCGTCCATAAGCGCGACCGCGGCAAGCTGACCGTTCGCAGGCTTACTGCCCTCGCGACTTTCAAAATTTCTCGTGGTGTGACGAACGGAAAGTCCGTTATTCTGCGGCACGTCGCCCGCCCCGAAGCACGGTCCGCAAAACGCGGTTTTCAGCACCGCGCCGTCCGTCATAAGCCTTGCAGCATACCCGCCCTCTACGAGAGCCTTATAAACGGGCTGACTCGAAGGGTACACGTCAAGGGTAAAATCGTTGTTATTTATGGGCGCGTCGCCGAGAATTTCCGTCGCGGCGGCGATATTTTCGTACATACCGCCCGCGCACCCCGCGATAACGCCCTGCTCGACGAACACCTTGCCGTCTCTTATTTTATCGACGAGCTTAAACTCGCCCTTGCCCTCGGGAAGAAGCTTTTTGCCCGCTTCCTCGCACGTCTTCAAAAGCTCGTACGGGCGGGATAAAAAGTCGCGGATAGTATACGCGTTGGAGGGGTGGAACGGAAGAGCTATCATCGGTTCTATTTCCGAAAGATTTATGATTATTCCCTTGTCGTAATACGCGCCGTCCTCCGCCCTCAATTCCTTGAACGCGCTTTCTCTGCCGTGCGTTTTATAGTATTCCAAGGTCTTTTCGTCCGTTTCCCATACGGAAGAAAGACAGGTCGTTTCGGTGGTCATAACGTCTATGCCGTTGCGGAAGTCCATAGAAAGCGTTTTTATGCCGCTCCCCACAAATTCCAGCACCTTGTTTTTCACGAATCCGCACCCGAACACCTCTTTAATTAAGGCAAGCGCAACGTCCTGCGGACCTACGCCGCGGCGAAGCCTGCCCTTCAATAAAACCGCTACTATTTCGGGCGTGTCGAGGTCGTAAGTTCTGTCGAGAAGCTGTTTAACGAGTTCGGGGCCGCCCTCGCCTATCGCGACCGTGCCGAGCGCGCCGTAACGGGTGTGCGAATCCGAGCCGAGTATCATTCCGCCCGCAAACGCGCGTTCCTCGCGCATATATTGATGAATGACCGCAAGGTGCGGGGGTACGAACGCGCCGCCGTATTTTTTCGCCGCGGAAAGCCCGAAAACGTGGTCGTCTTCGTTGATAGTTCCGCCGACCGCGCAAAGCGAATTGTGACAGTTGGTAAGAGTATAAGGAACGGGAAATTTTTTCAGTCCCGAAGCCTTTGCCGTCTGCACGATGCCGACGTAGGTTATGTCGTGCGAGGTTATCTCGTCGAATTTTATTTTAAGCTTATCGGGATTGCCGCTCGTATTGTGCGCCTGCAAAATTTTGTACGCGACGGAACCGCTTTTTTTAGCGGAATCCGCGGCGCTCGCGCGAACGAGCCTTCCGTTTTCGTATTTAACGCCGTGGTCGATGAGTTTTATCATAAAAGCCTTCCTTTTTTGCCGTTTCCCCGTTCTTTTTCGGAAAAGCGCAAACAGAATATCTCGCAAACCGTCCGAGAAAAAACGCTCGGAAACGCTTTACCGTTTAATTTTATCATAGACGGGCGAAAAATCGCAAGCGATAGACCGCGTAAACGCCAAAAAAACTCAAAAACCCCCTTGCATTTTTCGTCGCGTTATTATACAATGTATTTATGGATAAATTTAAGTTTGCATACGGCAAAAGCGTGTGGATACTTCTCGCGCTCGCGATTCCGCTTTCGGCGGCGGGACTCGTGTGGAATATTTATAACCTCGTTGCGCTCGCGAGCGAAGGAATTTTCAAAATTCTCGCGTACAGTCTTTCGATAATCGTCTGCGGCGGGCTATTCGCGTTCTGCGTAAGCCTTGCTTTCTACGGCAAATACGTTTTCAAAGACGGGTATTTATATCTGTATTTCGGTTTTATCCGCACGAAAACCAAAGCGGAAGATATTTTGCAGGTAACGCATTTTTTAAAAAGCGATAAGCTCGTGATATATTTTAAGGACGCGAAATATTCTGTCGTGGTGATTTCGCCCGAGCTTTACGGCGAATTCGTTTCGGCGTTAAAGCGCGCGAACCCTTCGATTATTTACGACGCTTCGGAGGAAAGAGAGGAAAAATAGTATAGTTATGTTTCGCATAAAACTTACTGCGCGGAGCAGCGTTTGGCTGCCCCGCGCAGTAGTTTTTTTATTTTTGCATTTTGTTTTTATTCTTTTACTTACACGCCGGAATAAGCGGAGAAGCCGCCGTCTACGGGAAGTATCGTTCCCGTTAT
>CAVBZJ010000102.1:5302-6980 GCA_963599785.1 Anaerovoracaceae bacterium | reverse complement strand
CAAAATGCGCTCTTTTGCATCCCGAAGAGGCGGAGATTATAGCGGTCACGGACGTAAACCCGTTAAAACTGAAAGAGGCGAAAGCGCGTTTTAATCTTTCCGACGACATGCTTTTTTCAAGCCTTGACGATTTTATAAGTAAGAGAGTCGATTGCGACGTCGTGATAAACGGCACGATGGACGAACTGCATTACGAAACTACGGTCAAGCTTCTTAATGCAAAATATAACGTGCTTTTGGAAAAACCGATAACGGCAAAACCCGAGGAACTGCTGGATTTGAAGCGTTTGGCGGAAGAAAACGGTTGCAAGGTAGTGGTCTGCCACGTTTTGCGTTATACGCCTTTTTACAGAAAGATAAAGGAATATCTGTTAAAGGGCGAAATAGGAAAGATAACCGATATGCAGCTCAACGAACACGTCTGGCACGGGCATTTCGTAAACTCATACGTCCGCGGAAAATGGCGCAGCGAAAAAGAGTGCGGTTCGGGGTTGCTTCTCGCGAAAAGCTGTCACGATACAGACCTTATGTGCTGGCTTAATAATTCTACCGAACCCGTAAAGGTTTCGAGCTTCGGACAAAGGGCGTTTTACACACCCGAAAACGCGCCCGTCGGTTCGACCGAATATTGTTTCGACTGTCCTTGCAGAGAGGACTGCGTTTTCGACGCTTATAAATTTGAGCTTATAATGGACGCGATTCCGCAATATATCTGGGCGGGCATAAATAAGCCGCTCTCGGAAATAACCGTCGAAGAAAAGAAGGAATTTTTAAAGAAAAACGTTTACGGAAAGTGCGTGTACAAAACGGATATGGATATAGTCGATCGTCAATGCGTTTCAGTAAACTTCGCCAACGGTTCGGTAGGAACGCTGAACGTAGTCGGCGGAACGAGCAAAGCGGGCAGACATATACATATAGTTTGCGAGTACGGCGAAATTCTCGGGTATATAGAGGAAAACTATTTTATATACCGTAAGTTCAACAAAGAAGCCGTAAATCACATATACGAGTGCGACGAGCAGTATTATACGGACGAGAAGATAATCGCAAACGAAGAGCTTTCTTCCGCGGGAAACTCGGTGACGGGGCATTACGGCGGAGACTACTACATAATGCAGGATCTCGTAAGACTCTTAAACGGCGAAAAAACTTCCGTTTCGACGACGCTTATAGAGGATTCCGTAAACAGTCATCTTATTTGTTACGCCGCGGAAAAGTCGAGAAAGAACGACGTTGTGGTCGATTTAAGAAAAGAATATAAAAAGCTATGAGCGAGATAAAAAATTTTTTTCCTACGGAATGGCAGCGCGTAGTTTACAGAAATTACGGTATAGTTCCGAGCGAAAATATTGCAAAAGTCATAAAGACCACAGCGGCAAACGTTGAGAAAAGCGCGGCGGAAATGGGGCTTACGGTAAAAGCCGCGCCCGCAGACTGGGCAAAAAAGGGCTTTGTTACAATTATCAGGGAGAACTGGGATATTCTTCCGAACGCAGATATATGCACCTTGCTCGGAATCTCCGAAAAGGAATTTTCCGTGCTTTATTCGGATTACGACTTTTTGTACGTTAAACTCGGAGAAAAGCCTGCGGCGCATACTCCTCAATATTCGGAATTAACCGAAGAACAAAAGAACGCGACGCGAGGTATAAAGGAAATTACCGAAAGGCTTTAT
>CAVBZJ010000102.1:0-5292 GCA_963599785.1 Anaerovoracaceae bacterium | reverse complement strand
TTTATAAGCCCTTAAAATCCGAACGATTTAACTTTTTCGGGAAGTATGACGAGCTGTACGAAAAATGCGGAGAGGACGCAATTAAGGACAGGTTTACCTCCTGCTATTCGGCAAATTACAGCGGCGCGCTTCTCGACGACGAGCTTTCGGATTATTCGGAGGATTATTTAAAGCGTTTGTCGCTTACGGGTACGAACGGATTATGGATACAGGAAACTTTAAGAAATCTCGCCGAATTTCCGTTCGATAAGAAGCTTTCCGAAAACTACGAAAGACGCGTTAAAAATCTGAAAAAGCTTACCGAGCGCGCGGCTGCATACGGGTTGAATATTTATCTCTATCTTAACGAGCCGAGAAGCTTGCCCGCGGAGTTTTTCGATAAATATCCCGAGCTTAAAGGGCAGAAAACTCCGGAAGGGGAATATTGCCTTTGCACTTCGGTAAAAGAGGTTCGCGATTATATTTATAACGCAGTTTATTCCGTCGTGAAGAGCGTTCCGCTTCTTAAAGGCGTTCTGACTATAACGATGTCCGAAAATCCGACGCATTGCTATTCGCGGAAATGGAACAATAAAAACGCGCTTTCAACCGATTGTCCGCGTTGCGCCGAAAGAGAACCGGAAGAAGTCGTCGCGGAACTTAACAACGTTATGTGCGTCGCGGTAAAGGACGCGAATCCGGAAACTCTTTATATAGCGAATCTTTGGAGTTGGGCGGATTTTATGGGGTGGTCGGAAAAACGCATAATGCACGGCGTTGACCTTCTCGATAAACGTGCGGACGTTATGTGCGTAAGCGAATTCGATAAAAAATTCAGGCGCGGCGGAGTTAAATCCCGAGTTATAGATTATTCGATTTCGGTTATAGGTCCGAGCGATATAACGGTAAAAACGTTAAAGCGGGCAAAGCTCAACGGTCATAGAATCTGGGCGAAAATTCAGATAAACAACAGCTGGGAGTGTTCCTCCGTTCCGTTTATACCTGTTTTTGACAATATGGTGAAACATATAGAGAACCTTAAAGAACTCGGCGTAAGCGGACTTATGACGGGGTGGAGTCTCGGCGGCTATCCGGGCGGAGCAATGTCTTTGTGTAACGAGGCTTGTGCCGCGAACGGTTTCGACGATGAAAAATGGTTCAAAAAAGCTTACGGAAACGAAAGCGAAACGGTGAGAAACGCCGTAAAAATCTTTTGTAACGCGTTTGCCGAATTCCCGTTCAGCATAGAAAATTTGTATCTCGGTTATCAGAATATAGGCGTTGCGAATTTGTGGAACGAAGATAAAGACGACAGAATTTCGACTATGGTTTGTTATACTTTTGACGATTATAAAACGTGGAGCAAGCCTTACGGCTTAAAAATTTACCTTTCGCAATATAAAAAGCTTTGCGACGAGTGGGAGAAAGGGCTTATCTTGCTTGAAGATTCGGAGGGTAACGACTTTTATAAAGAAACGAAAGACTGCGCGGAAGCCGTTTACGTTCACTATAAAAGCACGCTGTTGTTTGCCCGTTTCTGCAAGTTGAAAAAGCGTTTTGCGCGCAACGCAGAGAAAATAATAAGCCTCTGCCGTGAAGAACAGAGGCTTGTAAATAAGCTTTATCGGTTGATTTCGGAAAACCCGAGGATCGGCTTTGAAATGACGAATCATTATTATTATACGCCGAACAGGCTTTGTGAAAAGTATATAAATCTTGAAGAGATTATAAGCTGCGCGGAGCTTGAAAGCGTTTAGAAAAGCGCGAAATCAAAGCGATCAGTTGCTTTTGTTTATAGACTTTTTGTATTGAGACGGGGTAAGCCCCGTAGCGGTGCGGAACGCTTTCGTAAAATAGTTGGGATTGTCGTAGCAAAGCTTGTCGGAAATATCGTTTATCGATACGCCTTCGTTAAGGAGCTTTTTAGCTTCTGCGATTTTAAGTCCGTAATAGTATTGCATTATAGAAGTGCCTATGTTGCTTTTAAAAAGCTTGTTTATGTACGTTTTACTGTAATGCACGCTTTCCGCGATTTGGTCGAGAGTGATTTTCCCGTGGACCTTCTCTTTGAGATTAGAAATTATGTCGTTTATGACTTTGTCGTTGAATTCTTCCGAGTTCATAACGAATTTAATGTCCGTAGCGACGGAAAGCTTTGCTCTGATTAGTCTCGTAAGCAAAATTTCTATATAAGCCTCGGTAAGCTGCTGCGCGCCGAATTTAGGGTTTTCGAGCGGTACGATTTTTTTATCGAACGGAAAACGAAACGCTTTTTTGGATTCGGAAAAGATAGACGAAATTTGAGATCTTTCCTTTTCTCCGAGAACGTTTCTGCCCTTGATGATTTCCAGAATATCCGCTTTGCAGTTGGCGCATACGATAAAAAGCTTGGTGTCGAAATCGTCGGCGGCTTCGTAATGATGATCCGTCTGCGGGGGAGTGAAAAACAGTTCGCCTTGTTTTAACAGATATTTGTCGTTTCTGTCAAAGCAGTAAATTTCGCCTTTGTCGACGTATGCGAATTCGCAAAACGCGTGGCGTTCCTCTTCCGACTTAAAGCCCTTGCCGATGGTAAGATATTCAATCGTAACAAGGTTTTTAACGGCAATGTTTTTCTTGATAAAATAGCGGTAATAAGTTGTCATAGCTCATCTATGATAGCATTATTCCGAGTTAAAAGTCAAGTGATGGCTAAATTGTTTTATTTTTTACCCTTTTAGAGTTATTTACTATATTGAAATATAGTGATACGGGTGATAAAATATTATCAAAGGAGAAAATATGAAAGTTATAGTAGCTTCTTTTCAATGCGAGTCGAACTCTCGGGCGAAGCTTCACCCGAAGAAGGAAGACTTTGAATATTTTAAGGGCGACGATATTTTCAAAAAACTCGTTGTAAAAGAGATTTTTGAAAACGCGGGTATAGAGGTTATTCCGTCTATATACGCGGTCGCGCTTCCTTCCGCCACGGTGGAAAAAGATATTTATATGTATTACGCGGAACAGATTTTGCAAACGGTACGCGAAAATTCCGATGCGGACGGCGTGTATATATATTTCCACGGAAGTATGGAGGTAGACGAAATAGGCAGCGGGGAACGTTATTTGCTCGAAAGGATTCGTGAAATCGTATCAAAGGATTGTGTGATCGCGCTGACGTTCGACGCTCACGCAAACGTACACGACGACGTAGCAAAATTTGCGAACATCGTTTGCGGTTATAAAACCGTTCCTCATACCGACCAGCCCGAAAGTCAAAGAAGGGCGGCAAACGCTTTGGTATATGCGCTTAAAAACGGTTTGAGACCGATAACCTACGTTCAACGCGTTCCGTTCCTCTTAAAAAACGATACTCTTTTAACGGGCGAAGAGCCGCTTAAAAGCTTGATAGCAGAGACGGTTGAGCTTGAAAAGAGAACGGATATTTTTGCCGCAAATCTGTTTTTGGGACATTGCTGGATAGACGCCCCGAACACTTCCGCTTCAACCGTCGTTTGCGCAGATAACAGAGAGACGGCGGAAAAATTTGCAAAAAAAATTGCGAACGAGCTTTGGGCTACGAGGCGTGATTATAAATTCCGTATAGAGGCGGAAAGCCCCGAGGAATGTGTGAACCGCGCAATAAGCGGTAAGGAAAACAGAATTTTCATAACCGACAGCGGAGATAATACGACTGCCGGAGCGGAAGGCGAATCCACCGAAATACTTGAAATTTTTCTCGGGCGTAAGTTCGATAAACCGACCTGCGTTGCGGGGATAACGGACGCGGAAATCGTGAACGGGTTCTGGAAAGTTAAAGACGGCGAGACGGTTGCGGTAAATAAATTCGGCGGGAGAAAGGCTGTCGTAAAAGCGCACGGAGAAATACTCGGCTGGACGAAGGAGATAATCGGAAGAAGCCTCACGATGTCGTTCGGGAACGTGGACGCGATATTTACGGAGCTTCGCAGCGCGTTTATAGAAAAAGGGAATTTCGATAAAGCTAACGCCGACTTGCAATCTTACGGAATAGTCGTCGTAAAGCTCGGATATTTATTCACCGAGTTAAAGCCTTTTGCGGACAGAGAGCTTTTTGCTTTGTCGGACGGCGCAAGCTGCGTAGAACTTGAAAGGCTTAACTTAAAACGCATAATAAGACCTATGTTTCCTCTCGACGACTTCGAGTGGAAAGCTTAATAAAAAAATAAAATATAGGAGAAAAAAGATGTCATACTACAATTCGGAAGAAACGAAGAACAGAATCGAAAAGGTCGTTAAAATGCTTAACGACGAAAACGTCGATATAGCGGTAATCTATTTCGACGAGCTGAACGTTGCTAACGGCTGGTATTTAACCGGCTGGGTGGGACAGTTCGAGAAGGGCGCGGTACTCGTCGGCAGAGACGGAACGACTATGCTTCTCGGCGGTCCGGAAAGCGAACCTTTCGCAAAGCAGTCCTCCGCAATTCACGATACCAGATGCTTTAAGGTGTTTATGGTACCCGACGAGGAATATCCGCTCGCTACCATTATAGGCTTCCCCGAACTATTCGCGGAGCTTAACAAAAAATTCCCTGTAAAAAGAGTCGGACTCGTTGGCACCAACGATATGCCGTACGCCGTTCATCAGGACCTTGTCGCAGGCTTTGCGGGTTGCGACGTTGTAGACCTTACCGACAAATATTTGAAATTCAGATACGTAAAGAGCGACTGGGAAGTGGAACAGGCTCGCGCGGCTACGAAGCTCTGTTACGAAGCTTATAAGGCTATGGCGGCAAAGGTTAAAGCCGGAAATAAAGAATACGAGGTTGCCGCGGCGGGCGAGGCTGTATGTCGCGCAAACGGTGCGAACGGATTCGCATATCAGACGATAGTCGGCAGCGGTGAGCGTTCAAACGCAGTCGTTCCTACGGCTACGAATAAGATTATGGAAAACGGCGAAATGGTTATGCTCGGAATCGCTCCGAGAATTAACGGTTACGCGGGAACGTTCGGTCATACCGTACCCGTAAGCGGGGAATATACGCCCGAACAAAGAAAATGTCTTATCGATATGATAGAGGTTATGAAGGTAACCAAGAGTATGCTCAAAATCGGAAATAAGGGTAAGGATATAGACGCCGAAGGCAGAAAGCTGTATGAAAAAGGCGGATATTTAAAATATCTCGTATGCCCGTTTGCGCACACGATGGGGCTTATGGAAGCCGAAAGCCCGTTCTTCGGACCTAATTCGGAAGACGTTTTAGAGAAAAATATGATAGTAAACGTTGACGTAAGCTTTTTCGGACATCCCACCCTTAACGGTTTAAGAGTAGAAACCTGCTACGTTATAAC